>DATGYJ010000063.1:0-23666 GCA_035298105.1 Anaerolineales bacterium
ATCTCTTTTAATATAATCTGAAAACGATCATGCTCGGTCAACAGTGTCCCAAGAAATGGAACTGCTTCCTCTTGTCGCCGGTAGATTGCCGGAGAAAGAAAATGGCTGTTGATCAGCAGGCTAACGACTCCGGCAGAAGCCATATCGGAGCAGCGTTGCAACATCTCTCGTGTAAGTTTGCCGTTCGTATCGGGAAAGGTCGGGAACATCGGAAAGGTCAGATCGCCAGCAAAAAGCAGTTTATGTTCCGGAAGGTAAAAAAGCACTTCATCCGAAGTGTGCCCCCGTTCTTCGAGGATCCACACATCATTCTCTCCCAGAATCCAGCCTGTCCACTGCACCCCGCCGATTGTGATCGTTTGTCGCGGCAACGACTCATAGAATTCCATCGTCTCGCGCGATGGATGAAACGGTTGAAAATTCTTTATGTAAATGGACCAGACTGCGGCGATCGCTGTTTTTTCGCCTACAAATAGGGCCACGGTATCACGGATCAGCTTCAAAAATTGCCACTTCACGCGGTCAACCTGATAGGCTGCTAGTGGATCATAGTAGGCGCTGAGTCTTAGAAATAGGTCGGTAAAATAAGGCACCGGATCGAGCAGGGTCAGCCCTGCCTGGGAGAAGTAGTGGTGTTTCTCCTTGGCTTGCGCCACCTCGATCACATCATTGTTGCCGACGTGATCGGCATGTCCGTGGCTGTTCAATAGTGTAAATGTTTGCAGCGGACCCGCTGCTTGCATTACCTTGAGGATGCTCGCCCGTATGACAGGGCCGGCTCCGCTATCCATGACATACATTCGATCACCAGCCCGATATACAACGACATTCGGGAAATCCTTTGGTCCGTCGCCGACAATAAGCCAGAGATTGTTGGCCAGTTGCACGATATCGCCTAACCTGGTGTTGTCGGCTATTTTCTTCGAGGGTGTTTTCATTTTTTTCTCCTTTGAATCCAAAAGTTATTCTTTGCAGGATAGTACGATTACATTCACAAGACGAGCGCCGATTGGCGAACGAAAGGTAAGTAAAACTACCTGTTCAAAACAACAAGCCCGGTAATTAACTGCCGGGCTTGATCTAAGCAGAATGGGGCTTGAACTAGCTAGGGGCGATAGGCCTTGATCAAGGGCGCTTTGCCTGAAGCAGTCTTCGGGATTTCAGATACGTGCTGGATACGGATATAGGGTATAAGTGCTCCTTCTTGAGCCAAGGATTTGCTGATCTGATCGACAAGCGTTTCATCCACCAGGCCGTCGCGCGCGCCAGCGAGTAAAACGACCAAACCGTTATCGGCTTGTTGCACTGCCTGCCATCCACTCACCGGCACGATATCCATGATTCGGTTGAGGACAAGAGGCCTTATAGTTACTTCACCACCAGAACGAGATGGCAAGGTAAGGGTGTCTTCCACTCGTCCCTGAATAGCTTCTAACACGGTAAAAGGCAATCCACAGGTGGGAGGCACTGCGCTCAGGCGAATACTGTCATTCAACTCGTAACGAATGAGTGGTTGCGTACGGCTGAAAAGTGTTGTAACGAGTATCTTGGCGCCGTATTCTCCTGGATGGACAGGTTGATAATGGTCGTCTACGTTCTCGGTGATCACCAGGTCTTCAAAGAAATGCATATGTCGACAGGTCTGGTGCTCGGCTGCGATACTAGCTGTTTCGGTCGCGACATATTGATTGAAGGGCTCGTCGCCCCAAGCTTCCTTGACTCGGTTTCTTGTTTGTAAGGTCAGGAGTTCTGAAGCAGGATATACCACCTTAGGTTTGATCTGCAGTCGCTGTGCAATCTGCTCCTCAGCCAAAATCCTGGTCATCGAGGCATAGGCAACCAATATCTCAGGCTGCCATTGATTCAGTTCCGCAACCGTCTTTGACAGAGGTTGACTGGCAGGTACCCGCAGGGAAGGGCGCCACCAACTCTTAACAGTGGCAGATACTTGGGAGGACATATGCCAGGGACTGATGGAGGCTACAGTCGCCATTTTCTGGCGGCGGGTGAGTTTAATCCGCACACCAGACCATTCCTGGCTGCGAGCAAAGGAAGCCAGTACATAATTCCACTCCGTCTCATCGAAAAGAAAGAATCCTGGATGACCGCTGCTGCCCGAGGTTGCGTTGACCCAATAGCGATTCCGGTAAGGTTGGCCCGCCTCTCCTTGCGTTGCGAAGGCGCGTACATCTTCCAGATGCAGTGTTTGGTCTGTCACGAGCTCATCAAAATGCTCCATCATCATCGCTTTGGTCAAGACAGGCAATTCGTGAAGCGGTTGCCCAGTCAAACCTTTATGGAACTTTTGGTAAAAGGGTGAGCGCTCGTAAGCATATTGGCGTAAATCGTTTAACGCTTTGGCCTGATATGACTCCAGTTGCTGGCGTGTCCAGCTTTCATGTTTGCGTAGCTCTTCAAGAGTATGAAGTAATCTGAGCATGATTCGTATATTCATAATCGTCTTCCTTTCAATCACTTTCTCACCTAAAGATAGCATTGAGTTGATGCAATGACGAGCGCTGATTGGCTAACGATATGTAGGTAAATCTACCTGCTTCTCTTGTGGATTTATAGTTGTATCTTCTGCGTTACTTTTATGATGGCAATCCGCCATTGCCGCCCAAAAAGTGCGATGAACAGTCCCCCAATCAGACTCAATACTGAAACTGTCAAAGTTGCATCGAACCAGAATTTGACCGGAAAGAGGCGAATGAGCGTATCAGTGTCATAGAATAGCCATGACCCAGGCTCGAAGAAAAACAAGTGGAATGTGCTAAACCAAAATTGCCAGGCGAAGACTGCTAGCAGACCGACGAACAGGATCATGCCGGCAGTCAAAATCCCGCCCCATTGCAGCGCGGAGCCAAGCGCCGCCCTTTCCCTCTTCTGCCACAGGGTTAATCCCATTAAAAAGAGCAGGAGAAGCGCAACTTGCCAGACTCGAAAAACCGATCGAAACACCGCTCGAACATCAGCCATATGTGAGACCTCGCGCGGGTTGTAAACCAGCGCACTATTTAGTGTCTCCTTCGATAATGTATCATTTGGGAGATGACCACGGACATAGTGTATATCGGACGATGCCAGATCGAAGCGTTGTTCCTCAGTGAAACCAAACGGATCAGGCGGAAAACTGGGCTTGCCGTATTCGAAAGCCAAATACTGATCAGTGGCTAATAAGCGTACTGTGGCAATAATGGTCACGATTGGAATAAGCAGCATAATCAAGAGCTTCAGTGTTTTGGATATTTGTGGAGCCATGGGATCTTTCTTTGCGACGAATTGATTTGTTTCATAAATCTTGATACGCGACCATCTCGAATAGATTGTCATGCGCATGAAGGAGCGGAACTAAGCGGTGTAGCCGCTGACACTGTACGACGACAAGCACACGGCGTCCATTATCCCGTTGGGTGGCACGAACGATATTCTCAACTAACTCTTGATTTTGTTTTTCCCACGCGACGCGATCTTTAGCAGTCCAAAACATTTCAGTAACCCCACAAACTGTGTGACAGAATATGCCAAACCATAGTCCATTAATAGTCTTGACGTCATTGGCTTGAATTTGCCCCCAGCGCAGGAGCCGGTCCAGGTTCCGCACGAGGCGGTGCCTCCAACCAGAGTCGGGTGTGAAATCAACAAATTGCTCAGGGGTAGGCGAAATCGGAATTAAGACAATGTCCATGGAGGCAATCGTTGGCGCTAATGCCTCGCGGACTTCCAGTGAAGCTTGTGAAAGGTCACCGCGTTCCCATCCTTCCCTGGTAATTTCAGCGCACAACAAATCAGGCGAAACATCAGCAACAACCTTCTGCAAGCAGTCAAGGTCATAACTGATTGGCTGTCGGTGAAGATCAGACATCGTTCCGAGGATTGCGAGGCGGGTTTTAGTAGGGCTCATACTTTAATTAAGATAATACTGAACTCGAATATGGCAAGCGCAATGTCGCTTGAAGCGATTAAGTAAAACTACCTGACTACAGCTGCCTGATTTGCCTAGCAAATCACGGGCGGTGCAAGGGTAGTCCGGTGCTCTTCGGGATTCTCACAGTCATTAACATGGCTTCCGTGCGTGAATGCACACCCAGACTTGGATAGATATTTGCCAGGTGGCCCTCCACCGTTCGGACACTAAGATATAGCCGTGCCGCAATTGCCTTGTTGCTTAAACCTTTCGCGAGCAATTCAAGGATTTCGCGTTCGCGCTCAGTCAGTGTGTTAATAATGGACTTCTCAGATTCTGTAGGCACGGATTTTGACTGGCGCTTCTCTAAGATGGCAGTTGCCAGCGAGGGACTTAGATATTGTTCACCGCGTGCCACCTGGCGGATCGCGATACCAAGGGCGTCGGGGGATTCATCCTCGGATAGAAGGCCGATTACCGTTTCTGGAAGAGACTCATACTCTGTGTTTTCTGTGAGCAGCAAAAGGGCCGTATCGGATCGCACTGATGGCAATTCGCCTGTGGCTCCAGATGTTACCCAAACCAACACCTGCGGCGGAGGATTCCTGTCAATAGGAACCACGCGCAAGCCAGGCAGGCCCGCAATTAATGCTACCAGTCCAGCCCGTTCGAGTTCACGACCACCGCCTACCGAAACTGTGATTTGGTTAAGTGTCATGCCGTTCTTTTGCTTACGATACTCGTATTTCGCTGCGGGTAAGAGCGCCATACTGCGCATCCACCAATACGCACTTTCGCCTATAATCAACAATCAAAGGAAGTACTGATGGACAAGCATACATTAACCAACCTCATTACGCAATACAAGTCTGATCCAGAGTCGGTCTATAACACATGGTTCATCGGTGGGGAAGCACGAATGAAGGCATTTCGGGCGATTCGACGTGGTGTGCGAGATACAGTAGATAGTATTGTGGCTGGGACCTTCGGAAGTGATTTCAAAGGCTCACCGCTGGAAGTAGTCCTACACGCGATCACAGAGCAGAAACAAGTATTTGAAGGGGCAGCACACCCATTCTTTTGGAAACCTAAGCTCCGCATCCCCGACATCTATGAGAACGAAACCAACAAGCGTAAATTCGCTGCGTTCCTGGAAGCTTGTCTGAATGCAACCCGTGAGGAACAGGTATTGGCAGAAATTAGCCGCCTTGCTGGAGCGCAGATTAAGGGACTTGGCCCGGCAGCAGCAAACATTGTTTACTTTCTGCATCCGACGATTATGCCACCTTTTAATACGGCGATGGTAAATGGCTTCAATGCACTTTTTCACGACAAAAAGAAATTAGGTTCGTGGGAAAGCTACTTGGAAATGCGTGAGATGATCGTGTGGACCAATAACGATGTCCGAGACCAACTCTCGAAGGACCTCGGCGCGTTTGCGGGTCTGCTCTTTGAAATTGGCGCGGGACGATTGTTAGTAGATCGAAATGTTGAACTCGTTTTGCAAGTGGAGAAAGCAAAAGCCGAGAAGGCAGCCAAGGCTCGCCATGCAGAAGTTCTGGCGGAAGAACAGGAAGATTCTGAGCACACACAAATTCAATATCTTCTCATCAAAGTGGGTCGTGCGCTGAAATATGATGTATATGTTGCTCGCAATGATCGCCATCGCTCTTATGATGGTCAGGCATTTGCTTTACTGACCATCCCCACATTGCCACCCATGGATTGGCCGCCAGAAGTAATGGACACAACAAGCCTAATCGATGTGATTTGGCTGAAGCCTGGTACCAAAGAAATCGTCAGTGCCTTTGAGATTGAGAAAAGCACCTCAATTTATTCTGGCATCTTGAGGATGGAAGATTTAGCACGTTCTATTCCCGAATGTACATGCAACTTCTATCTGGTTGCTCCCAATCGACGTGAAAAAGAAGTGATAGCACAATTAATGCGACCCGCTTTTCGGAATGACTTAACGGACATTGCACTAGCCTTCATTCCCTTCGACAATTTGCGTGACCACTGTGACGCATTATGCAAATTTGGCGAGGACCATACGATTCTTAGAAAGATAGCTCGTAGTGGTCCCTTGGCTTAGCTAATCCAACTTGCCCTCCATCACATCAATAACATGGCAGGCTATTCCTTATATGGGATAGCCTGCCATGTTTTAGGTTTAGGCAGATCAGAGGCCTCTGGCTACACAGGCACTACTTCGCTGCTCTGCTCAGTCACAGTTTCATGGGTTTGTTCGATAAGACTATGGTCTACGACGCGCAGATATTTCACGCCCAAGGAGAAGGCTGTCAATCCATAAGCGATAATCGCCGAACCAGTCAGGATTTCGATGAGGGATGGGCGATAGCTGGTATAAGCGATTGCCTGACCGGGCACATAAGGCATGACAACCAGTAAGCCTGAGATATTGATGTCCCAGCGGAAGGCAACGACACCCGCCGCAATTAGGAATAGAGCCAGCATACGCCAGAAGCGATTCGTGCGGGTGGGCGTGTATAACAAAAGGATCATTGGCACGATCATTGCCAGAAGCATTTCACCAATCCAGAAATTGAATGCCAGTGGACCTTTGGTCATCAGGCGTAAGCCCTCACTTCGACCGGGGTCGTAGGTATACGACATCGAAAGAGCATCCCAGGCGCGGAAGTAAAAGTACCCGATCAGAAGCCATCCCACAAAACGTGATACACGCTCAATCAAAGCATCGTTTATTTTTGCCTTAGACGTTAGTTGCGAAGATAACATAGAGGCAAAGAGGGTCAGTGAAATTCCACCAACAATAGCTGAGAGCATGAACAGCACAGACATCTCAGGCTTGAACCAGAACGGTCGCCCTTTAATGATGCCGTAAGCCGCACCGAGGGAAGATTGGTGCATACTGGATAAGCCTAGTCCAATGATGGCCAGGATCGGCGCGTAATGATGAATATGCTCCATCTTGGCGGCAATCTTCGGGAAGTGTTTACGCAGCCATTCCAAGCGGGCAAAAATCGGCATTGTTTCAAAGGCAAGTACAGTTGTGTAGAGCATGATCGCTATCGTCACCTCCCACAGCAGGGAGTGTGGATTCCAATAGACTAATGCTTTCCAAAAGCGATCGGGGCGGCCAATATCTAGTACGAGCGCCAGCATCGCCATGGTGTAACCAATTAAGCCGACGAAGGTGGCCGTGCGCGCGATCGGCTCATAGCGTTTTAGACCGAACAAATGCACAGCTGCACATAGACTGAAGGCTCCCCCGGCTAGTGCAATCGATGAAAGATCAATCGTGATCCATAGACCCCATGGTACAAGATCACTGAGATGGGTGATGCTCAGGCCTTTCCAGAATACAAAGATCCCGCTGAGGAGACCACCTAGCAAAATAAGACCCAAGAAGCCAAGCCATAACATCCACGGAGTGAATAGTTTCGAACGTAAATTTTTCAACATGGTTACGTCTCCTTCTGATCGACAGCAGGTAAGTAGTAGACGCGCGGACCTGTGCCCAAGTTTTCGCGCAGGCGATAGGATGGGTTTTCGCGCAGTGCCTTGCTCACATTGGACTCTGGATCGTTAAGATCGCCGAAGAGTCGTGCACCTACTGGACAAATGACCACGCAGGCAGGAGTTGCATCTGCATCCACACCAGGGGTTAGACCGAGCTCAAGACCACGGTCCACCTGTTGATAACAAAAACTGCACTTTTCAACCACACCGCGCGGACGACGCTCCACTTCGGGAGTGCCCCATTCAGGAACCGCGGGATTATCGCCGTCAAAGGCTTTCCAATTGAAAGACCGAGCCTGATATGGGCAGGCGACCTCACAATACCGGCATCCGATACATCGCTCATAATCCATCATGACGATGCCATCATCGCGGTGGTAGGTTGCTTGAACCGGGCAGACCTCAACACATGGCGCCTTTTCACAATGCAAGCAGGGGCGAGGAAGAAAGACATGTTTATCGCCGACCATGCCAACTTCATTGACTCTGTTCCATTGAATTTCGGGGTTGACGTCATTGTTGGCCTGGCAAGCCAGTGTGCAATAACCGCATCCAATACACTTGGATTGGTCGATGACCATTGCCCATTGACGTTTGCCTTTTGGTGTGTTGCTTGAGGCTTTAGTGGAACTGACTGCGCGTGTTCCTGCAGCGGCCGCGACCCCAACTGCGGTCAACTTCAGGAATTCACGTCGATGGATGTTTTTCTCACTCATTGCCTTCCTCGCGGTTCTGTTTTATTGTGCGGTGATACCAGCGTTCCAGCCACGGAGCCAGTACCATGCCACCTGCAAGTCCAATAAAACCAGCCATAGCAGAGAATCCGACTGGGCTAACAGGATCAGGTTTGGGTGTGACTGAGGCGAGCTTCACTTCCGGTGTCGGTTCAACGGAGACAGGATCTGTTCCTTCTGGTGTTATGGCTTCTGTTGGGCTATGCATTTGTTGCGCGTGGCATGTATTACACGAATCCAAACTGGCATTAAAGGAATGATCAGGCACAGAATGGGCGGTTCGGTCTATATTTTCCACATGCTTTACATGGCAATCTACACATGAAATGCCTTTTTGAGCATGTGTGGTGTAAGAGAAATCCATGCTAGATTCTTTGTGGCAGGTGATGCAAAGTTGGGAGACATCGTCAGATTTTTCGCTACCCCAGGGTCCCGCAACTTTTTTCAGCGAAGCACTATGAGGATCATGGCAGGTAGCGCAGTCCATACCGCGTTGATAATGCGTGCTTACTTTCCAATCCTGCCAACCAAAGCGTGTATCACTATGGCAACGCCCACAGAGATCAGGGGAGCGATCTACTGGCATTGGTGTTTTGGGATGATCGGCAGGTGCAGGTCCGTGACATGCTTCGCACGTTACACCATCGGCTTTATATGTCGCGGTTGCTGGATCGTAACCCGTCGTGTGACACACCAAACAAGCACCAGGCTTACCCTGTGTATTCCAATCCTCCAAAAAGATCGGGTCACTTCCCGCTTTAGCATGGGTGCCGTTTTGCCAGGTCGTTTGGAACTCAGTATGGCAAGCGGCACAGTCCGACGAAGTTTGCACGGGTGAAACTGTGCCGGACTGCGCACTGGCAATAACCAGAGTTGCTCCTGCAGCAAACAGCGCAAACATCAAAGAGATCAACAAGCGTTCAAATCGAGAGGTCATACTTTACGCTCTCCTTCGTTCAATTTTTAGTGCAGGGAAAGGTGCATCAATGAAGACTTTGCAGGAGATACATTCCTCGGATAGATAACCGTTGGCCAATCGAAAAACCTGCCAGCAGGGCAGAGGTGAATGGAAAGCCCTACAGTCTTTACGTTGTTCGGGCGAACAACCCTTGAGTTTCCAGCATTCAGGTTTTTGGATTGATACCGGCACGAGGTGTGCTTCCGCCTGCCATCGTGCATCCAGCTTGCGGAGAAAATAGACCAGCACCAACGTGACGGCAATAGGAAGAGTCAGCCGCACAAACACGCCTGCACAAAGAGTTAGGAATGCCGTCATTGTTTCCATCCATCACCTCATGGCCTATCGAGACCAATATGGTGTTTCGCGCCGCCGAACCAATTCACCTGCCCAAAGCATTAATCCTAGAGGCAGGATTACACGGATAAGCATCAATATTAGGACGACCTCAATTCCAAACATGGCGTCCTCCTCTTATGAACTCTATACTCAGTGTATGAAAAGATCAGTCCTAAGTAAATTCGGCTACTATCCCATCCTATATAGGCATTCTTGCTTGTTTCTGAATCACAGTCTGGGGTGCGGATCCATCACTTTTATATGCTATGGGGAAATTGTCCTACGTTGAAATGCTTATGACTTGCTGTTTTCTCTGCGAATAAGCCGATTTGCCTATTCGGCTAATACGCCTTTTAGCGCTTGTGAAATCAGGTGCAGAACAAGATAATCAGGATAATGAAGCGTATCTTTCCGCTTGGAGCTATCACGCTTGGAATTCTTTTGAGTCTTGGCGCACTCAGCCAGTTGTATCTGAATGACCGTGAAGGCTTACCGTCGGCGGTTAATCTGCCCAGCCAACTCGCAGGGCTGCGCCTTACAGATTCCAAATCAGGTACCGAGGCGATTGATGAGTTCACGGACCTGCACGGCAAGGAATTCCCCGTAAATTCTGGCGTAATTGGAATCTATGGTAACCGCGAAATTACGTTGTGGGTTGCAGGCGCACCGTCGGAGTCGATTGCATTAGAAATGACAAATGCCATGCAAGCAAAAATCGCAGAAGGTAATTCCCCATTTCAAGTAACGGATGAAATCAATGATCACAATCGCAAAGTGCATGTCCTAGAAGGGATGGGACAGAAGCATTACTACTTCCAATCAAAAAATTTAGTCATTTGGCTGGCTGTTGATCCAGCCTTTGCCGACGAAGCACTACAACAAATCCTGGAGGTCTACTCATGAAAAAATCCCATATGTGGATGATGATCTTATGCTGCCTAATTCCGGTTGTGGGGCTGGTCGCAATCTATTTCTTTAAAGTGCCATTGAGCAACGTTTTGCTTTATGGCATGATTCTGCTCTGTCCGCTTTCTCATATCTTGATGATGAAATTTATGGGACATGACCATTCTTCGATGGAGCAGCAACCCCAACATCAGCATCATTCAAACTCTGTGATAACTCCAACACAAGAAAAGTAAGCCATGATGGAGCAGCCAACCACTGAAAATGAGGGTTTATTAGGTCCGGCGGCGAAAAGCAAAAGGACTGGCCTCATCATAGCGTTTGCAGCCATTTTGGCTCTTCTCGCACTTCTGGGGTGGGGGTTAAAGAAAGCTCAGGCTGGCCCGCGCGAGAGCGGCGTGGCGCCCGACTTCAGCATTACGGGGTTCGATGGCCGTACAGTGACTCTGAGTGAACTCCGTGGGCAGGTTGTCATCGTTAATTTCTGGGCTTCATGGTGCCCACCATGCCGTGAAGAGGCTGCGTATCTTGAACAAACCTCGCGGAAATATCAGGGCAGGGGTGTTATCTTTATCGGCGTCGATTGGGTGGATACAGAAAAGGAAGCGCTGGCTTACATTGACGAATTTGACATTACATACATCAACGGACCAGATATTGGGACGCGCGCCGCGCAAGCGTACAACATTAAGGGTGTTCCAGAGACATTCTATGTTGCCAAAAATGGTGAGCTGCGCGGTGTCCATATTGGCCCATTAAAGTCGCCAGAACTCGATCAGAAAATCGATGAACTGCTCGCAGAAATATATCCTTAGGCACTGGAGTCACTGATGCTCGCTGATACTGGTTTAATTGCTCTTGTTCTCGCGTTTCTCTTTAGCTTTTATGCCACCTTCGCCTCGCTATACGGCGCCTCATCTGGAAAGCAGGCCTGGATCGAGAGCGCCCGCAATGCCTCCCTATTGATATTCCCGCTCTTAACAATACCATTGCTTGTCATTGTATACGCCCTATATACCTTTGATTTCTCGCTCGCCTATGTATATGAGGTTTCAAGCCGAGCCATGTCCCCATTTCTGCGGGTGACCGCATTATGGGGCGGACAAAATGGCTCTGTCCTTTTTTGGGCCTGGCTCATGGCTGCATTTGTTGGCCTTGTCTTGTTGCGCAAATGGGATCGAGATCGCGAATTAATGCCCTGCGTCATCTTCGTTTCCATGCTGACTACGACCTTCTTCGTGGGCGTTGTTCTATTCATTACAAATCCTTTCACGCGCCTCTGGTATGTCCCGGGTGCAACGGAATTGACCAAGGCACTGCTCCAGCCGCTCAACGCAATGCCATATTTTCCGGATGACGGTAATGGCCTCAATCCGCTCCTACGGCATTTCGGCATGATTGGTCATCCACCCACAACCTACCTGGGTTTCACTGGTTTCGTCATTCCTTTTGCGTATGGCATGGCTGCATTGATTACAGGTCAATCCCGACGCGACGAGTGGATTCTTACCACCCGCCGCTGGACGCTCTTTGCCTGGATATTTCTCTCGATCGGACTTATCCTTGGGGGACGCTGGGCATATGATGTCCTTGGCTGGGGAGGGTTCTGGGGGTGGGATCCGGTTGAAAATGCGATGTTGATGCCGTGGCTCACAGGCACAGCGTTCCTACATTCCGTGATGATGACGGAAAAGCGCGGCATGATGAAAAGGTGGAATATGGTACTGATTATTCTCACCTATTCTCTATCGCTTTTCGGAACATTCATCACTCGCACCGGCGTGATCAGCTCGGTGCACGCATTTGCCAAGACCGCCCTCGGTCCCGCCTTCTTTGCCTTTATCGGCTTTACATTCCTTGGCTCGGTAACGATTCTCTACCTGCGTTGGGACACGCTCAAATCAGAACATTCACTGGAAAGTTTCATCTCGCGCGAAGCAGCATTTGTGTTGCAAAACATGCTCTTCCTGGCGGTTACTTTTGCAGTATTCTGGGGTACCGTCTTTCCGCTCATCAGCGAGCTTGTGACCGGCACTAAGATTACGGTTGGTCCACCGTACTTCCAACGGGTGACCGGTCCCTTATTCTTTGCACTCGTCTTGTTAATGGGTGTAGCACCGCTTTTTGCCTGGCGCAAGCAGGCCGCACGCGCGCTCGGAAAAGCTATTTGGATTCCATTTTTGGCTTCCCTGGGATTGGCTGGAATTTGGGGATTTGCCCACAGGATGCACCTCGCGTCTATCTTCGCGCTCTGGCTAGTTACCTTTACTCTAAGTGCGATCCTGGCTGAATTTTGGAAAGGGATTCAGGCGAGACATGCCACGCGCGGAGAAAATCCGTTTACTGCGCTGGTGAACTTGATCCGCCGTAATCATCGGCGCTATGGTGGTTACATTATCCATATCGGTGTTGTGCTGATTGCGATGGGCGTCATCGGCGATGCATACTTTAAACAGGAAACGCAGGGTACAGTCTTCCCTGGTCAAGTGCTGAATGTGGGTGGATATCAACTTCAATTTGAGAAATTGATTGGCTATCCCGGTTCAGATGGGCGTGACGTTGTAGAAGCGGTAACATCTCTTTCGCGAAATGGTCAGCCTATTCAGGAACTAAATCCCCGTCGGGATTACTTCAGGGTTCAGGAACAATCTGTCAGCGTGCCAGGAGTTTATTCGACGCCTGGCATTGATTTTTACATTCTCCTGGTTGGCTGGGACAATGACGGAGCAAGTGCCACATTTAAGATCTATGTCAACTCTTTGATCAATTGGGTATGGATTGGCGGTATCATCATGATTTTGGGGACGATTATCGCAACCTGGAGTAACCCGGCGCGGCGAGAAGCAACGTATGTACTGAAGCAAACCGCCTTGACCCCTGTGGTTCAATCCTAATCTGAAGGTGAATCATGCGATACATTAAACCAAAGCTCATCCTGTTCGTTCTGACAATGATTGCAAGTTTCTGGTTTGTGTCGGTTGTTAATGCTCAAGATGGCGGCCCAGGCATTCCCAGTGACAATGATGTGAATCGCGTCGCGAAAAAGCTCTACTGCCCGGTTTGTCCAAATACACCGCTGGATGTATGCGAGACAAAGGCCTGCGAAGACTGGCGCACGCAGATCCGTGACCAACTATCGCGAGGCTGGACCGATCAACAAATTATTGATTACTTTGTTACTCAATTCGGTGAACGCGTGTTGGCTGAGCCGCAGCGAAAGGGATTTACGTCACTGGTATGGTTCCTGCCATTGATTGTCGTGCTGGTCGGATGGGGAATTGTCTATGAGATTCTCAGAAATTGGCGGAAGCAGAAGCCGACATCTGCTCCTGTCATATCGCTGCCTGAGATTCCAGAGGCGGTATTGAAAAAGATCGAGCGTGAGATTCAAGAGATGGATTAGATTACGGAGTCTTCCATGGAAATTTTTGCTCTCTTTATTGGATTAGCATTGTTTGCTGCAGGTGTTGCTTATATAAGTCTGCCGTTCAGGCAAAGGCGACGGAAGGATACAAATTCTTCCAAAGTTCATATACAGCAGGAAGGACAACGAGAGGTTGTCTTAGCTGCCTTGCGCGATCTTGATTTTGATTTCAAAACTGGCAAGGTGAGCGAAGAAGACTACAAACCTCTACGTGCACAATTAATGGCTGAAGCGGCTCAGTACATTGAGGCGGAAAAAAAAGAAGACGAGCAGTTGGAAGCAGCAATCCAGACTCGTCGTAAGACGCACAAAGAGAATGCTAGGTGTGAACAGTGCGGTGCTTCAATGGAACCCGGTCAGCGCTTTTGCCCGAAATGCAGTTCAGCAGTGAACCAAGAACTATGCCCGTCTTGCGGAAAGAAAATTCAGGCTGGCGATCTGTTTTGCTCATCCTGCGGAAATAAGATTCGGATTCTTAGGGAAGTTGTTGGACAATCATGAAAAGAATTTTGTTTTACCTCCTGATCCTTTTCTTCGCGTTCTCCCGCTATACTGTACAGCCCGCGCTGGCACAAGTCCAGACTCCTCCCGCAGGTCCAGTGGGTGAAGTACGTGGCACAGTCATCAATACGAATACTGGTAAGGTAGTGACGGAAAGCCTGGAAGTCATGTTGCACGTCCTGGATCTGGATCTTGTGGACAAGGACATGAAGCATGGTCAATCTCAGGCTGATGGCACATTTGTTTTTTCTGGTGTTCCCTTTGACGCAAACACGCGATTCGCAGTGATGGCAACTTTCGATGGTGTGACTTATTATTCGAATACTTTGCCGGCAGATATGACATCCATGCAAGTAAGCATCGATGTGCCGGTGTACGAAACCACAACGGATCTTGCGAGCGTACAAATCGATCAGATGCATGTTCTGTTCGATTTTTCTCCTGATGGACTCGAAACCAAAGAGCTCTATATTATCTCCAATACAGGCGAACAGACTGTAAAGGATGTCTATGACCTCGGCGGCGATAAATTTGCTGCCTTGGAATTTCCTCTTCCGAAGGATGCAGACTATATCTTTTTCAAACCTGATGATCAGGATCGATTTATAAAACTGAGCGGAGCTTTTGGCGATACCTATCCCATCCTGCCAGGCAATCAGCCTTCACAGGTTATGACGAGTTACCTGGTTCCCTACTCTGGAGAGAGGGCATACGCTTATACAGCGCCAGTGAATACGGCGCGGATAAATTTTCTTTTGCCTGATCAAGCAGATGTCTCTCTGAAGGGATCAGGCCTTACGGGACCTGAGTCAATGACTCTGCAGGACGGTGTGTCGTACAAGGTGTATTCTTATTCCGACCTGAAAGCTGGCGACACTCTGAGCGTTACCATCACAGGGACAACAACGGGTACCGAAAGTAACAAGAAAACCAAGAACAAGATTGCTGTCGGAGTAGGTATCCTAGGATTGGCAATTATAGGTACCGGAGTATGGTGGTTGCGAAGATCTAAATCTGCTGAAGATGAGGAAGATGAAGTCAGTGATCAGCCACAGGAGCCGACATTGGATGAGCTAATTGCTGAGATCGCCCGGTTGGATGATTCATACGAACAGGAGGGACTCGGTTCAGACGAACATCAGCGCCAGCGCCGGGAGTTAATGCAAAGAGCAAAACAGCTTTTATAACCGAGCAGGTGCAACTTTATGCTCCACCGTTCTCGATCAAAAAGAATCGTACTGCTGAGCTTGATTGCTTTGAGTATAAGCCTGATTCTTTTTCGCGAGCGAATACTAATATCGATTGGTGGTTTTCTGATCGTCCAGGATACTCTAAAGCCAGCTGATGTCATTCATGTCATCGCCGGAGAGGACTATCGCACGGATTACGCTTTCCAGTTGTATCAACAAGGGTATGGAAAAACGGTATTCTTTACAGGAGGATGGTGTGAATCCCATCTGTATGGCCATGGAGCACGTGCGAGAGAAAAGGCCCTTGCTCGGGGGGTGCCTTTGGATGTGATTGCTTCTGACGATGCAACAGTCATGAGCACCTATATGGAAGCTGAAAGGCTGAAGGAATGGATTGCGAGCAGGGCCTCTCCTGTTAAATCGATCATTGTTGTCAGCGACCCATTCCATATGCGACGGGCACGTTGGACCTATCGGAAAGTGTTTGGCAACCAAATTCAGATCCAAATGGCACCCGTGCCCTTTGAACTTACGCCATATCAGCTTATCTGGTGGAAGGATGTACAAAGCCGGCAATATGTTCGAGATGAATATGAAAAATTCGTCTTTTATCTATTCCGTTATCAATACAGCTGGGGATTTTTGAGGGATTGGTTGGCTTCTTTCGATAAGATGTGAGCATATTCATGCTAAAACCGAGCCTCTGTGAAATGATTGGAACTTGTTCCATCTACAAATGCAACGAACGAAACCTTTCCAAATCATCTTCATGTAATAAGCACTTTTGCTTATAACGGTTTCCTTGAATGTTTCTGAGAGTCTTAGCAAAAGCAGAGACGGCAGGTGTATTGCCAGCCGTCTCAAGCAAAAAGCATATGCCAGCTGTCCAAGTAAAAATCAACCCAGATCTTGCAGCATCTGCTGGTACTGCTCGCGGGTGATCTCACCACGTGCATAGCGAGCCTGCAGGATTTCGCGCGGCGTTTGCCCGCTGGGGGAGAGGGTTCCGCTTGTAAAGCGCTTGACTGCCCAGACAACCAGGATCACGATCCCAACAATGATCGCAATATTGAGAATCAGGCCGATCCAGCCGAGGCCGTACATCATGCCACCGCCCATCATAGTCATTTCTCCTTTCTGTCAAAGTCTACATCTTTGAAGATGTTCTTGAGTGTATGCATACATTGTATCAAGTTATATTAAAACCTTATTCACGATAATTTAAAGATTTGGTAAAGAAAATGCGCTGTTGCTCGGAGTTGTGAGCCTTCGATTGAAAGATGACTATCAGTTAGAGAATATCTCCGCGCCAGCGATACCATAGCCAGCCAAGAGGGATCCCAACCAGGCCGCTAATCAGGCCGGACATCCAGTGATAAGGATGCGGGAAGCTATCCAGCCCGACCCGCGCGACAACATAGCCTAGAAGCGCTAATCCAATGGACCAAAAATAAACTACGGCCGGCCACTCCTTAGTTTTCTTTTTTTCATTGGTTGCGATGGTTCTTGAAACTTTGATTCTGCTCATAATTTTCTCCTGACGATGAATTGTTTATTGATTAGATGCGACCACTTGAATCAGTGTGCCCTCGCCTGGCTGATTTAGATATGGCGTTCCCACGGGTACGGCAGGGCGAGTCCAGCGATAAATAAATTTAGCATCCTCCGACTTTAAGTTCACACACCCGCGGCTACTTGGCCGCCCATAATCGTTGTGCCAGTACGTGCCATGAAGGGCAACGCCGCTCCCTGTAAAGAAGGATACCCAGGGCACACCGGGCAGATGGTAAGTATTCTCGGTTCCGTCACCCTGATTGGTCATATGGATGCTCGGCCCTTTGTGATATGTGCGGAATTCACCCAAAGGGGTTTCTGTGCCCTTGGCGCCGCTAGAACAGCGTGCAATCAGCACCGGTTTTTCGCCTTCGAATGCTGTCACAGTCTGGGTCGCCAGATCCACGTAAATACGTTTATTCGCCTCCGGAACTTCGGTTGAGAGGGGCAGAATTTCTTCGGGTGGGATGATGCGCATCTCGTGTACCGGGACATAAAGCGTTTCCTGCGTAAGACGGTCATAGATCTGATACCAGATGCTTTTTTCGTCGCGGTTCACAACTGTATCTGTAATCCAGTGAGTGGTGGAGTAATAAACACGATAGCCACGGTCTGCAAAGACACTGCTGGCGCGCCGCGTGTCGCTGAATGGGATAGTGATTTCACCAAGCAAACCGCTGCCTGGAATGTCAAATACTGGCTTTTGATGAAGTGTTTCTACTAGCTGGATCAGTCCAGAATAGACATACCCCTCACTATTGATTTGATACCAGGCTGAATTGAATGGATTGCCATAGCCATAATCGCCCTGGACCTCACCGCTGATGTCCACCAGCTCATCGCGGCGTAACATGCTTATCTTTCTAGCATTGAAAAATGGTTCACTAAAGAGATCAACACCGCTCATCGTACTACGACCCTGCCTGGGAGTTTCACTGGCGAAGGCCCGCTCAATGCGCAGGTCAGCGAGAAAAAAGCCCAGCAGACCCGTGCCTGAGGTTTTCAAAAAATCGCGACGCGAGAGTTTCATGTTCTGTTTTGAATTCAGATACGGTTTTCTCACCAAGCTCCTGTTCTAAGTTGCATTGAGGACAATGCTCATTTTCTTCAAAATATTTGTCGTGCTTTTCACACCAAAATAACGCCTCCTCTCCATCCCAAATGATGACTGTAGGGGACAGAACTGAGGGTGCCAGATTCCTGAACCGTTCTGGAGGTTCTGTGTTCAATTTAAATCGAACGAAGAGATTCATAATCTACCTCTCATCAGTGAAACACCAGGGAAGCTGGCACTGGCAATCATTAGGCAAAGCAAGGCTTTTCCTTCTGAAAGCAGCCTTGTGCCAATGTCAGATAGCGGATTCCTAATGCTTCTTGACGCCTGAAATGACGACCGGCATGGATACGATGAGGCTCAACAGCGCGACCCATACCGTGCCCCCCAAGCGGGCCACTAACGGATAGTTCCCGGTCAATGTACTTGCTAGGAAAAACAGAAGTGCTGATCCTAGTGAGATAGGAAGGTAAATCAGAGCACTTTTCTGTACTACTTGTTTTTCGATTTGTTCATGTTCCATAGAATAACTCCGTGCTACAAACACCGTGATTTGAACCTAAAAGCTCAAGCGCGTGAATGCGCGAAAATTAACTTGAACATGCCCATCTTGTCCAAATCCTCAACATGTTCGATCTCTAATCCGGCAATACGAACATTCTCGACGGTTCGACGATTGATGTTGGCTCCATTGATACGAACGATCAGTGGGGCCAGAGCGTCCATAAGTGATCCGATCACCGGCCGGTCAATACGGACATGTTCTAAAAGCAGGATCTGTCCATCGGAGCGAACAACCCGGCCAATCTCACGTAGGCCCTGGATGGGATCTGGTACTGAGCAAAAAACGAACGTCGCCACAACTGTATCGAAGGATGCCGACGGAAACTCAAGATGTTGCACATCGCCCAGACGCAAATCAACATCTTGTCGATTTAGACTTTTTGCACGCTGGTGCGCGCGATCCAACATGCCTGGTGTTAGATCAATCGCTGTAGTCTTGAAACTCTGCGGCCAGAATTCCATGTTCTTTCCCGTGCCAACGCCAACTTCGAGAATACGTGGACCGTACACAAATTGCCACAGTTTTTCTCGCCAGGGTCGGGAGCGACGCTCCATCAACCATTCGATTTTGTCATAGATTGGCGAGATCCGCTGGTAACGAGCACGAGTCAGGGCTGTCGCCTCATCATCCACATATTTTGCAACTGGATTGAAGATTGCGGAATTAGTTCTCATCGAATATATCTCCTTGCCAAAATTAATCATCGCCAGTTGAAGCGGGAACAGAGCGTAGTCGCGGGTTGCTGCTACCCTGCTTTGGCTTATGTTCGTGACCAATGGATGGTCTAAAGCCTTTCAACATCAATGTATTGAGTGTCACAGAGATGGAGCTTACCGCCATCATCAAACCGGCCAATTCAGGACTGATGACTAATGAGGCTAATGGATAGAACAGCCCTGCACCTAGCGGGATCCCGAGTGCATTGTAAACGAACGCCCAGAATAGATTTTGCTTGACCTTACGCATGGTGGCTTTAGCGACTTCCAATGCTACAACGACATCACGAATATCATCTTTGATGAGGATTACATCACCAGTCTCTTTTGCTACATCTGTCCCTGAGCCGATCGCTAGGCCGACGTCTGCCTGTGCGAGCGCGGGGGCATCATTCACCCCGTCGCCAACCATCGCGACCTTCTTGCCTTGTGCCTGGAGCTTCTTGACTTCCTCAGCCTTATCCTGTGGCAGGACTTCTGCCAACACACGGTTGATGCCAACCTGGCAGGCAATCGCCTCAGCCGTGCGGCGATTATCCCCTGTGATCATGATTGTCTCAATGCCGAGTTTGTGCAGACGCTGAATCGCTTCGACGGTATTTTCTTTCAATGTATCTGCTACGGCAATCAGGCCAGCTGGTTTTCCGTTTGCGGCAACAAACATAACCG
This sequence comes from Anaerolineales bacterium, assembly GCA_035298105.1. Taxonomy (GTDB): domain Bacteria; phylum Chloroflexota; class Anaerolineae; order Anaerolineales; family Villigracilaceae; genus Defluviilinea. The sequence goes on from DATGYJ010000063.1 coordinate 20,022, forward strand.
TCTTGCCGTTCGCTTCAAGTGCTTCGGCTTGAGGGATTAGCGATGCGAAATCAACGCTGCGTTCTTTCATCAATTTGCGATTGCCCAACAAGATGGCAATTCCTTCGGCTTTCGCTTCAATGCCATGACCTGGAATAGAGTTGAACGATTCTGGCCCAGCCACTTCCAGGCCACGTGTTTCAGCCCCGCGGACAATGGCTTCACCCAGTGGGTGTTCAGAATTTTTCTCGGCAATAGCACCCAGACGAAGGATAGTCTCCCGTTCCAGGTCTGAAGTCATAAGTCGAGAACCTTCAAGTCGCCACTGATGGGCTACAACTACATCTGTGACAGACGGCTCGCCTTTCGTCAATGTGCCTGTCTTATCAAAAACAATCGTTTGCAATTTGCTTGCTTTCTCAATTGCTTCTGCACCTTTAAACAGCACACCGAACTCGGCTGCCTTTCCAGTGCCGGCCATCATGGCTGAAGGCGTAGCCAAACCCACTGCACATGGACATGAAATAACGAGTACTGTCACACTCAGCAACAATGAGAAGCCGAATACGCCAATCTCACCCAGCCTGTAGGGTGACATGATGAAGCTGGAGTTCGGATCAAAGAACATCTGGTATCCAAAGAAGAACCAGAACAGGAATACCACTACTGCCAGTAAGTGCACACCGAGGATGAAATGTCCAGCCACCCAATCGGCGAGCTTCTGAATTGGCGCTTTGCTGGCCTGTGCATCTTCCACAAGTTTGATGATCTGCGCCAACGCGGTCTCCTTGCCAACGCGTCTTGCCTTGAACTTGAACGCGCCTGTCTTATTGATGGTCCCGCCGATCACCGCGTCACCTGTGTTCTTTTCGACGGGCAGGCTTTCGCCCGTAAGCATGGATTCATCCACCGCGGAATAGCCATCTATGACTTCGCCATCGACTGCAATGGATTCACCTGGACGGACCAGGATCAGGTCTTCAATTTCTACTTCATCTGCAGGGATTTCTTCCTCTTGACCATTCCTTATTACACGCGCAACTTTGGGTTGCAGCTTCATCAATTTGCGGATTGCTTCTGAGGTGCGGCCACGCGTCAATGCTTCGAGCCAGCGACCAAGAATAATAAAACTGGTCAGCAACGCAGCACTTTCAAAGAAGGTCGCACCCTCTCCACCGAAACCGGCTTTTGGGAAAAGAGTGTTGATCAGTGCTATACCGTAAGCCGCACCAATTCCGGTGGCATAGAGCAGGTTCATATCTGTCACGCCGTGTTTTAACCCGCGCCACGAGTTAGAAAAAAATTGTCGACCCGGTCCAAAGACAATGGGTGTAGTGAGCAAGCCGATGACCCATTTATAGGAAAGGAATTCAGGAATAAAGGCTTTGAATGGACCAAGCATGTCATAGAACGTACCGATCATGACGATCAAACCAATTGTTCCGGCGATGATTAGATTGCGTCCTTGACGTTTGATCTCTTCTTCTCGGGTCTGGCGCTCCCGGTCCAGGGCATTCGCGCCTTCACTACGTTCCTGCGTCTCATAACCAACCTCACGCACAGCTCGTTTCACCATACCCACCGAGACCACGCCAGGGATATAAACCACTCGCGCCGTGCCCAATCCCAAGTTCACGATGGCAGAGGTCACTCCATCCAACTCTTTCAAGGCGCCCTCAACATGGGCCACGCAGGATGCGCACGTCATCCCGCGCACATCCAAGGTCAGTTCAGCAACCATAATAGCATATCCAACATCTTCGACAGCACGCCGCATATCATCTACTTTGACCAGTTGAGGATCGTAAGAAAGATTTGCTTTATTGGTTGCTAGGTTGACAACCACATTCGAAACGCCTGGCAATACCTTCAGCGCGCTTTCTACATATGATAGACAGGATGCACAACTCATGCCACTAATAGGAAGTGCTAAATCTAACAAATTTTTAGTCATGGGCAACCTCAGAGGTGTGATTGAAATGTTGAACAAAAATCGTATACAGGGATTGGAGCCGCTTTAGTTCGGCAGCCTTCTGATTGAAAGAATGAGAATTCAAGATGACATCCTGGCTGGACTCGGCCTGACAATGAATGATCTTGATGCCAGTGGAGCGTAGGGCTGATTGCACCGCGTTGAGTTGATAAAGCACTTGCTCGCACGGCTGACCCGATTCAGCCATTTCAATGACTGCATTCAGATGGCCCGCCGCGCAACGCAGACGGCGGATGATATCAGCCTGTGGATTGAGCTCCATAATTTGCCTCAACGGAAGGGAATGAATCAGAATAACGATGGGCCAGCATGTGTCGGACAGATGATTCCAGGTTTTGCCGCGACCGAGTCTCTATAGGAGATGCAAGTGAGATCCAGGTCTTGCCGTCTTGACCATGAATAACCAGCGTAGCAGGATCAGTTTGCTTACCATATACCAGCAGAATGACCATCTGACAGCTACAATCGTCAGTTCCATGGTGTGGACATGGGCAATCAGGATGCGCCAGGCGTGCGATCTGCAAATCGAAGGTTGGCACAACTCGAAAGCCGGCATCAGTCAATTTTTCGTTAACCCATGTCTGGACCTGCTCGCAAGTTTGATCGAGAGTCAAAAAAGGTAATAAAGTGCTCATTCCGTATTTCCTGTTGTTCCCAGTATAGACTCATGGGTTTTAAAACCATAGCGCCAAATCTACTGTTGAATGGTAGGCATTTTCGCTTATTGGATACAAGGAGCAGGTCGTGCCTCAAACAAACCGGAGCTGTCGTTTACGACAGCTCCGGGCTAAAAATGTTGATGGGACTGCTCAAATTATCTTGAGGGGTTCTGGATACCAGTATTTCAAACTGTTGCGAGAATAAGCAACCCCATAACGACTACGCCGCCACCCAATGCCAATCGCACCCATTCCTTATGATGTAGATTCCAATGTGCCAACCGGTTCAATGTTGGGCGAGCAGACGCAGCAATAAGGATAGCCACTAAAGGCAGGACAAAGATCAAGTTATATAACACGAGGTAACCATAGCCAAGCAAAGCCGACGGTTGTAAAGCAAGCAGACTCAAAACGCCAAGATAGACTGCTCCACTGCACGGTACGGTGCATAACCCAATCAGAAAGCCACCTACGATAAGAGCTGGAACAGTGGCTTTCTTCGCCATCTGTCGTGCCAACGTGCCAACTTGAGAAGGAGCCTGAAGACGCCATCCTAAATCTGGCAGGAAGAAATCTTTGAGCATCCACAGTCCAAAAAGGATAGCCACCAACGCGCCAATTCGCGCTGGGAGATGTTGGCGTGTGAAGAAGTCCAGGGTCTTAAGTAGACCAACGCCAAGCGCTAGATAAGTCAGAAAGACCGCGGCGATATAAATTCCCCCCAGGCTGAGCATTCTGGCGCGGATGGCAGGTAGACTCTGTTCGCCTGCCTGCATCGTGGTCAGCATGGCAGTGATGAAGAGCAATAGAACCGTAAATGCACAAGGATTAATACCGTCCACTGTGGCAGCGGCGATCACAGCGGGCAGCGTGATTTTCGGCAGATACATTTGCATGGCCTCAACAGGTGCGTTGGGGTGCCACAAGCCGGTCAGGGCCACTGCGCCTAAAGCCACAATCGCTAAGGTAGAAAGGGTGATAATACGGCGGAGTTGAGATGTGGATGCCATACTA
>DATGYJ010000064.1:0-8788 GCA_035298105.1 Anaerolineales bacterium
CATCCATAGCGGACGGCATTTTGGAGTCCAGTGGCTTGCCGCTGAGCATCCAGTGCCTTGCCGCTGGACTCCAGGAGTTTGGCAGCAAATCCACCGATGAATGCATCACCCGCAGCGGTCGTATCTACCACATTGACTTGATATGTATCGACATGGGTGACTTGTTCAGGCGTCACGATCAAGGCACCTTTTGCGCCGAGTGTAACGATCAAATTTTGTGCGCCGCGTGCCAGCAAACCCATTGCGGCTTTTTCAGCAGAGATAACATCATTCACCGGCCGATCTGTCAATAAGCTCAGTTCGGTTTCGTTGGGTAGGAGGAAATCGGCCAGCGAGATGAGCTCATCGGGTAGAGGACGGGCGGGCGCGGGATTAAGCAAAACGCGTACCCCATGCTGTTTGGCGCGTTGAGCAGCAGATAATACCGTCTCGAGGGGAATCTCCAACTGGAGTAGAAGCAGCTGGTGATCTGAGAAAGAAGCGCTCATCACATCTGCGGGACTTAATTGGCCGTTGCCTCCCGGTGATAAGACGATGCTGTTTTGCCCGTTCGCATCCACAACGATGATAGCGGTTCCAGTGGCAGACTGCGGGTCGGTTTGGATGTGAGAGGTCTCCACCTTGTTTTGTTTGAGGTTATTGATAAGTTCAGGACCAAAGCTATCGTTCCCCACACGTCCTACCATTGAAACGGAGGCACCCTGCCGGGCCGCTGCGACGGCCTGATTGGCTCCCTTGCCCCCAGGAATGATCCTCAAGTCTTCGCCGCTGATGGTCTCGCCAGGCTCCGGAAAACGAGGGGCTCTGACGACCAGATCAGCATTGAGTGAACCAACAACGAGAATCTCGGGCATGGACAGATTTTACTCGATTTGATTTTACTGCTTGTCCGTCAAATTGGTAAACCCCGGAGAACATTTGGGCCTCAATCAGGTTGTTCGTTCATGATAGTGAGGCTGCTGGCTTTCGAGAAGACCTAGAATATGTCACTTCCTTCGGCGGTTTATGGTCTTCTCAAAGTCGCTTGACAAGAACCTCTTTCTGAGTCCTGCAAGGGTGCCAGGGAAGTAGAGCGGAGCCGGGCACAAAACATGGACCTCCAGCGTCCTAGGAACGGAAGGGGGAACTTGAAACGAGACCCTTGCACCGGGTCGCATGCTTACCAATACAACACAGTCCAATGGCTTCCAGGAAAGCATACCGAGAGACCAGTACAGGATCAGTACAGGATTAGTACAGGATTACGCCAGGATCACCGTGAGATCCGAATGAAAGGAGCGAGGCAACAGGCTCAGAGAAAAGAACGTTCTCCGGGCGAGCTTTCATTTTGTCCGCGAACCTTGGGAACTACCCTTTGGGCACGATGTCTTCTGGGGATTCGCAATAATGTGCGGACTCATTTTCGTTCTTGAGAAAGCCATGTTTGGCGGTTCAGAATCACATAATGTTGAAGTTCTTTGTAGCATATAATTGCAGGGCCCTGGAAATTTCGAATGAAAAAATTCTGGCCCTTCACTTTCTACTTTCTTTATTTTGCCGCGTTGTCGGCTGCGATGCCGTTCTTTGTGCTCTTCTATCAGGGGCTTGGTTTTGATGGCACACAAATTGGTTTGCTGACCGGCATACCTCCCTTGATCACTTTGTTTGCCGCGCCCTTCTGGACCAGCGTGGCAGACGCCAGGCAGTGGCACAAATGGGTGATGGGTCTCGGTCTGGTGGTTGCAATTCTGGTTATATTTCTGCTTCCCTCTTTTACCGACTTTGCAGTTGTTTTTATCATGATCGTGCTATTCAATGTGTTCTTTTCTCCAGTCTCCTCTCTGGCAGATAGCGGCACAATGACTATGCTGGGAGACGAGCGCGCCATGTATGGACGCGTCCGTCTGGGAGGCACGCTTGGATGGGGATTGTTTGCCCCGGTGGCCGGAGCGTTGGTGCAGAATTATGGCTTGAAAATTGGGTTCTGGACCTTCTCCGGGGTTATGTTGATCAATCTTTTTGTCAGCCAGAAGCTTGTGCACAGTTCAAACTCAGGGGATGCAGCCAGGCCCGGCGGCATCCGCGTTTTGTTGACTAACCGCCGTTGGATCAGTTTTTTGTTCCTCTCTTTCCTGGGAGGCGTTGGCGCATTTTCAGCTGCCTCTTACTTGTTTCCTTATATGGCGGAGTTAGGGGCCAAAGAATCGACGATGGGACTGGCACTTACCATTTCGATGTTAACTGAGATGCCAATCTTCTTTGTAGGAGACCGGCTGGTCAAGAAGTTTGGCTCCTACAGCTTGCTCACACTGGCCCTCGCGCTGTTTGGTTTTCGATCTTTACTTTATGCGGCGGTCAACACGCCCTGGATGGTATTGATTGTGCAGGGATTTGGGGGCATGATTTTTCCGGCCATGTGGACAGCAGGTGTTTCCTATGCGGATGAAAACGCGCCAGCGGGCCTGAAATCCAGTGCACAGGGACTCTTTGGGGCAGTATCGTTCGGCGTTGGTTCGGCGTTCAGTGGGTTTATTAGCGGATTACTGCTGGAAAGCATTGGCGGGCGCGGGATGTTCCTGGTACTTGGTATCGTCATCCTTGCCGGACTGGCACTTGCAGAAGGGATCAGGCGTCTCTTCCCTGACAAGACTGACATTCCACAGGCTGTCCCGGTCCCTAGCGACAAATAAGGATCGGGAATTGCGACTCTCGCAACATAAAGTTAACGGAACTGCCCACGGTCATTTCCTTGAGGATGGAACCGCTGTAGCCACCCATAATGATGAGATCAGCCTTGATCTCTTCGGCGGTCATTTTTAGGGTCTCAGGGAAATATCCCTGCGTGAGGAAATGCGCTTCGATCTCGTTGAACTCGAGATAGTTCTGAGCGAAATCCTGCGCAGAGCTGTTCAGTTTTTCATCGTCCAGACCGATGAACACCGTCAATTCCGTTTTCCATTGTTCTGCAAGATAAGTGGCGACGAAAAGGGCTTCTCTCGATTTGGGACTTCCATCAAACGCCAGCAAGGTGTGATTCAGGCTGGAGACCTTGCCCGGAATTGCAAGTATGGGACGGGATGAACGCGCGGTGAGGGTCCGAACGTGCGATGTCAGCGCTTTGATCCCTGTGGATGGGGGATAGGCAACTTTCATAACGATCAGGTCTGTCAGGGCAGCGCGCTCCAGGATTTTTTGAGTCGGATCGCCGATCTCGATTGCCAACGCACCCTGAATTTTTTCTTTCTCACAGATTTGATTAAATTGATTTTGCAGTGCAATCGCCTCGGGGCTATTTAATTCTGCTTGTGAATTCACAATATGAAGCCCATAGATGTGTGCTTCTTCGCGGCGCGCCACCGGAATTGCCTGTTCCAGTGCATCCCAGTTTTCCGGGCTGCTGATTGGCACAAGAATATCCCTGAAAAGGTGTTCGGAATAACGGTTCAGCAAACGTGCTTTACGCCAGCTGCCGGTCCTGGTCTCTTCACTAGTGGCACGCGGGTTTTTTCTTTGAATGACAGCGCCGGCTGCAGCTTCAGGGCGAATGCTCCAGCCCAATTCTTTTTCCAGCTCGACGCGGTGTTCTGACATCCACACGTAAAGATCGGTAATCGTTCGATCCGGGAACCAGCGCATCATACCGCGCTCGCGGACTGCTTCTGCGAAAGGAAGATATATGTTGCGGTACCAATTTACGGCTGAGTCCTGGAGCGTGCACTCCTTCTGATCTTCCTCCTGCATTTGACAGCGTCGGACACAAACCTCATCCAGCAGTTTTTGATATCCACCGGGCATTGTTAATCTCAGGTCAACCTGTTCCTGGGTTTTATTCAGGCTGGTCTGTTCCAGGAAATCAGCATATTCGGCTTTGACGATCAGCTCATCTGGCCGGACGTCTGGCGTCAGAAGGATATCTGTTTGGATTTCGATGACATGCGCCTCGATAGCTTTCCAGCCTTCCTGTCGCGCAATCGACACACGGTGGTTACCATCCAGCACAAAATAGACTTCACTGACACGATAAACCTCAATCGGCTCCCATCCTGGACCCACCGGATCCAGGGTTGCAGTCTTGACATTCGCCCAGCGCTCTTGATCTCCTCTGCGGCGCGGCAAAAACGTGCGTGTGAAATCTGTATATCGCCCGACACTGCCGATAATGGCATCGACCGCGATCGTTTGTAAGCCTTTATCGGAACGGCCCTGTAGTTTGAGTTTGCTGGCGATCTCGTCGTATGAAAGTAGCTCGTTAGACCTGCCCGTGATGCGCGCCAGCACTCCCTGTAATTTGGCTCGCAAGTGCGCGGACTGGAAGTCTCGGATAGCAAGTTGATAATCTGGGTTGATTTCCATAGTTGGGGAAGATTATAGTGGTTTGCAAGGCGCTTTTCAATAGAGTCATGCCGTAGCAGCATGGCTATCAGAGGGAGACTTACCGTTTTACCGAGGGCACGAATTGATATTCTGCATATCCTGTTGAATTTGCTGGATCCGGTTTCCCGGATCAGGGTGGGTGCTAAGAAATTCAGGGGGCTGGTTGCCTGTTTGGGAGGCCTCCAGGATCTTCATGACGTCAATCATCTCGTTGGGGTCATAGCCGGTGTTATTCATAAAGCAAACACCCAGGCGATCTGCCTCCAATTCATCGCTGCGACTAAATTTCAAAGTGATGAGTTGGCCGATCAAAGCTGCTACCTGAGCGCTGTTGGCGCTCGCCGGGTTATTTGGGTCATAAGTAGCAATGACGGCCGCACCGGTGAGCCCTTCAGTAAGCTGCGTTTTGGCAATTTGTTCAGCGGAATGACGGGCAATGACATGTCCAATCTCGTGGCCCAGGACTCCTGCCAGTTCACCCTCCGTTTGCAGCTTGTCGAATAAGGCGCGGGTAATAAAGACCTGCCCGCCTGGCAGGGCAAAAGCATTGATGGTTTGTGGATCCGCCAGCAGATGAAAATCAAATTGATAGGGCGAATTTCCCGCCGGGGAATTTTGTACAATCTGATTACCTGTTTGATCGACCAGCGCCTGATCGCTGGTGTTCGCATCCTCCCCGCCGAATTCCTGTTCCATTTGCGGAGCGGCCTGCAAGCCAAGTGCAATCTCCTGGTCGGTGGAAATGTTGATATATTGCGTCTCGCCGGTGATGGGATTATTTTGTTTCGAACCAAAATAGGAAATGATCGAGAAAAGGGCAATGGCACCTGCCATAATCAGCCGGCCTGAGCAACCGGAGCCGCGCCTGCCCGTCGGGATTGTTCGATAGTACATAGAACCTCCTGCTACTTCCACTATACCGAAAAATGAAAATTGGATTAATTAGGGATAACCCCCGCCTGAGAGATGACTTCCCTTATTGAAGAATCTCTGGCCGGAATGTATATTCATATTGTTCTCACATACCTAAAGGAGGTAGAATGCTTACAAATCTATTGATCTGGATTCTCTTGGGTGCGCTGGCTGGATGGATCGCCAGCATGATCATGGGCCGCAATGCCCAGATGGGCGCACTCGCCAATATTGTAGTGGGCATCGTGGGTGCCCTGATCGGCGGTTTTCTCATGAATGCAGTTGGCGCGCCCGGGGTTAGCGGGTTAAACCTGTATAGCATCCTGGTCGCCATTGCAGGCGCGGTCGTATTGCTGTTCATCGTCGGATTGATGCGCCGCGCATAACGCTCCGCCACCTTAGATGCCAGATGACGATCGATATTGATGAGACCAAGGTTGAGCGTAATGAATTTGGTTTGTGGCTGAGTTGGACGTTAGCCACCGCCGGAGGAATGCTTCTTGGATTTTTGCCCAGCATTCCTTTGGTAAACATACTCAGCCTTGGTTTTGCCCAAATAATAGTCCCGGTCTTGACCGGGACTATTATTGGTTTTTCACAGTGGATTGTGCTCAGGCGCTACGTGACGGCCAGTTCCCAATGGGTCCTGGCAGATGGGGTCTCGTGGGCAGTTGGATATATCCTGGGGCTGTTCCTGGTGCAGGTTCTGCCTAGCACAGTCTTTGCGGCCTTTGTCGGTTATTTCCTGTTTGGTGTCATTGTCGCCCTGGTGCAGTGGCCCGTACTCCGGCGGGAAATTCCGCACATCCTAACCTGGATCATAGCTAATGCTTTCGCATGGGCGGTGGGTTTCTGGGCCAGTCAGGCTGTTTTATCTCTCTTCTTCCATGGTCCCTCCATCCAGCCTGTTGTAAGTACGACGATGATCGCAGTGACAAGCGGCCTGGTTGCCGGAGCGATCACCGGGATCGCTCTGGTTTGGATCGTACGCAAACCCGAAGTGGCTTGAACAAATCGAATATTTGATATTACTCACCGTCCCGTAGTCGCAGATCCCACGTTGGTGGGAGCGACATTTGAGCGGCCAACGGTTTTTTCAGAGAAACCTCACCTGCACTGCGTTCCGGCGCACACACACTCCCTGGCACCGCCCGCCACTGCGGAGCGTCCCCGAAGCGCAGCGGAGTGGGAGGGCAGGTGAGTGCCGAGGAGTGTCGGTACGTTTCTGTTAGCGCTTTTGATCTACAGGGTCTCGTTGCGCTCAAAATGAGCTTCCATTCAGCTTGTTCGCCTGTAATTCCCGGTCAATGAGGCTTTATGAAGAAAAATCAAGGATCTGAGGCATTTTTAGAGGCTGGCCAACAGCTGAGCAAGCTTTATATTGACACGGAGCCGCCTCTTGAAAAGAACAAGCCTAAAGGACCATTCCAAACTGTATCTGAAGAGCAGGAAGGGAACCTGCTCCTTTTCGTGCCGCGGAATGAGATCAGCCGGGCGATCAATGATCTGACCGGGAAATATGGCTACTCTCACCTGGCGGTCGATTGCGGGGAAATCGACGTGTCCTCCGGACGCCGCGTGATGATCGAGGCAACCATGGGAGCCGGGGTCCATTACGCCTTTCAGGATGAATACGGCCGGCGGTCCTTTGTGCGTATCCCTCTCCAAAAGACCGGTATCGACGTGGGGCAATTCTGCGCATGCGTCCATGCCAGAGTGGGTGAGAAGTTTGATAATCTCGAAGCGATCACACTGGGGATCCTGGACAACCCTGCCAGGCAGATCTGCAGTGACCTGGTCACCGTCTGCCTGCCGCAAGAGATGCGTGAGGAGATCGCCCGCTGCCACCACAGAGCGGTCATCCACCCGCTGGCTGCGGTCAGGGATGAAAGACCAGGTACTGGGTTTCGTCTCTTCATGAGCCCGAATGGTTTTGCTGAATTTCTGGGAGCGCCCCGGGGAAACGAACTCAAGGAACGAGATCAGTTGGCTGAACCCCACCTGCAAGCTAGCAACAATGCTACGCTACTTCCGAGACTATGGAAATGGGGTGATACCCTTGTAACGAGCGCCTGGAGGCATTTGACAGATCGGTGAAATAACTTGAAAAAAGAAAACGCCAGCTTTTGTGCTGGCGTTTTGATTCGATTCTATATTCTTATTGTACGAGATATTGATGGGGTTTGCAACACGTAAAGCACACATTAAGCTGATTATCAACGATACTTTTTTCCACAAAACCGGAGTCATAAAATACAAAGGGAATTCGGTAATTCCCTTAACCTAATGGACCATTCATTTTCATCGAGGAGGAAAGATGGATCAGTCTCCACACAAAAGTGGCTTTGCGAATGTGAACGGAATTCACTTGCATTATCTGGATTGGGGCGGGGATGGACCGGCGCTCTTGTTTTTGCCGGGTCTGGGCTGCAATGCACATATCTTTGACGAGTTTGCCCCGCGCTTTACGGACAGGTTTCACGTCATGGCATTGACACGCCGGGGGCATGGAGAATCAGACCATCCGGAAACAGGCTACGATATCGATATATTGACAGAGGATCTTAAACAGTTTCTGGATACACTCGAGATCGACAAGGTAATCCTGACGGGGCATTCCATGGCGCACATCGAACTCTCTCATTTCGCCGCACTGTATCCGGACCGAGTTCGTAAGTTGGTATTTCTGGATGCTGCGTATGATCGCACTGCGGCTTCGTATAAAAATATGCTCGAAAAGCACCCCTTGCGCCGGATGCAGCCTCCGGGGCAGAATGATGACTATTACTCCGCCGAAGACTACTTTGCCTCGATCAAAAGGGGTTATCCCAGTCTGGCAGCGATTTGGGGTGAATTGATGCAGGTACAGGCACTGCACGAGATCAAGCAAACGCCGGAGGGAAAAATTGTTGACAAAATGAGCGCCGCCATCGGTCAAGCCCTCAACAACACTATGACCAGTTATGTGCCGGAAGATTCGAAGATAAGGGCTCCCACGCTGAGCGTTTATGCCATTTCCAATGGGTGCTACTACATTTCCGACGACTGGATGACAGAGGAACAAAAAGCTCAGGTGCGAGAATTCTTTGAAACAATCAATTATTCCTGGGTTAGGGAAAATATCGAGCAATTCCAGCGGAATGTGCCACAGGCAAAGATTGTGGTCATCCCGGAGGGACATCATTACTGCTTTATCAGGAAGGAAGAACTCGTTTTCAATGAGATGAGCACGTTCTTGCTGGAATGCTAATAACGTCTCGTACGATTGGACCCTCATCTTTCTGAGCAACAAAAAACCACCTGTGCAGGTGGTTTTTTGTTGCTATATAGGCAGAGAGATCAATTAATAACCTTGACATATTGTTAGCTTTATACTATAAATAACTTGTTAGTAGATAGGCTTGGTATTATCAGAGAGGAACAAGGATGGCCGAACTATCCGCGCATACGAAAAAATTCCAGAAAGAACTCAATGCCGGGGCTTCGTCGCTCATTTTGTTGAGCGTGCTCAGCCGAAGTGATG
>DATGYJ010000065.1:0-10473 GCA_035298105.1 Anaerolineales bacterium
CAGGGCATGGATGCGGTCGAGTTCTTCACCCAGAAGAAGGTCGTCGTCGAGCGTTGGCCCAAAGAGTGGTCTAGAAAGTTCTAAAAGGTATTCGTTGGTTGAGTAGGTGGAGTGCCTATTCAACCAACGAGATGTGAATCAACGGGAATTTATGAATCAAAATATCGACAGCGCGCTTTCCTATTCATCGCAATGGCTTGACATTATTAAGCAGGAAACATTTCCAGAGGAGGGTCAAGCGAAGTGGATCATCGAAGAATCCAAGAATAATTTTGCCGAGCATTTCAACCGCGGCTGGCTGGAGTATCGCAAGTCAGTGACGGAAGCCGGGGATTGGGCTTCCGTAGAATGGTTGGGCAAGGGCTCAACCTTCACCGATGTCGTAGGGCGTAAATATATTGACTGGCTGGGCGGCTTCGGCATGATGGATCTGGGCTGGTGTCATCCTGAAGTAGTGGATGCTGTGATTGCACAGGTGAAGCGTAGTCCGATGCCGAGCCAGGAATTAATTGATCCATTGCGCGGCGTGCTGGCGAAGCTGATGTCGCAGATCACACCTGGTGATTTGAAATATTCATGGTTTGCAGCGAGTGGTACCGAAGCCATTGAGGCATCGATCAAGATTGCCAAGCTTTATACAGGCAAAGCTGCATTCATCGTTGCGCTTAAGGGTTTCCACGGCAAAACGATGGGTTCACTTTCCATGATGGGCAAGGCGGATTATCGGCAGCCAATGGGGATGTTATATGGCGGACAGGTCTATCATGTTCCCTTTGGGGATGCGGAGGCGGTGGAAAGGCAGCTTGAAATTTGTGAGAAAGTCGGCATCGGTGTTGCCGGTGTTTTATTCGAACCAATTCAAGGCGAAGCAGGAGCCATTGTCCCGCCGGACGATTTCTGGCCGCGTGTCCGCGCGGCGACAAAGAAATATGGTGTTCTTTTGATTGCAGATGAAGTACAAACGGGTCTGGCGCGGACTGGAAAACTTTGGGGCGTAAATCATTGGGATATCGAACCCGATATTATCGCCACCGCCAAATCCCTGGGTGGCGGGGTGATGCCCGTGAGCGCTGTGACGACCACCGAAGAAATCTTCAAGCCGATGATGTATCCTAATCCCTTTATGCATACGACCACCACCGGTGGAGGCGCGTTAGCCTGCGCAGCCGCGATCGCTTCGATCAATATCACGCTGCGCGATCGACTGTGGGATGCGGCGGCGACCAAAGGTGCTTATCTCAAGGAAAAAGTGGATGAACTGGCTGTCGAATTTCCCCAGATTTACCATAAAGTGACAGGCAAGGGTTTACTCATCGGGCAACATTTCCAGACACCTGAACTTGGCTACAAAGTTGCAGCAGAATTATTCAAACGTGGTGTACTGGTTGCCGGAACATTGACCAGTGCACAAACGATCCGCATCGAGCCGCCCCTGATCATTTCACAGGAAGAGATTGACGAAGGATTAAATCGCTTGAACGATGCCGTGGGCGCGGTGGCGCGGATGATGTAGATTCAGCCATCATTGCAGGAAAGAGATTTTTCCTTGCATTGAGGCAAAACTTGTATACAATCAGAGAAACACGCTCGGAGGAGAAGATAGATGGCAAATGAGTTTGCGGTCGAATTGCGTGATGTTGTGAAACAATTTGTGACGCCCGAGGGTAATCTGCTGAATGCCGTTGATCATGTGACAATGCAGATTAAGAATGGCGAATTCTTTTCCATGCTGGGTTCTTCGGGTTGCGGTAAGACCACATCCCTGCGTATGATTGCCGGGTTTGAGTGGCCGACTGAGGGGGAAGTCTATATCGAGGGGAAAGCCATGGGGCATATCCCTCCGTTCCAACGTAAGGTCAATACCGTTTTTCAAAGCTATGCTCTCTTCCAGCACATGAACGTTTACCAGAATGTTGCATTTGGACTGGAGATGGAAGGTGCTGCCAAGGATGAAATTGCGAAGCGCGTCAAGCGGGCTTTGGAAATGGTGCAATTGACTGGCCTGGAACGCCGCAAACCCAAGCAACTTTCCGGCGGTCAACAGCAACGAGTCGCCGTCGCTCGTGCTCTCGTCAAAGTACCGGACGTGTTATTGCTGGATGAGCCCCTCGGTGCACTGGATTTGAAACTGCGCAAGGAAATGCAGCTGGAACTTAAAGCGCTCCAACAGCAATTGGGAATTACGTTCATCTATGTGACTCATGACCAGGAAGAAGCCATGACCATGTCAGACCGGATCGCGGTCATGAGCAAAGGGAAGGTCCAGCAAATCGGCACACCGGTTGAGATCTATGAAAGACCAGCCAATCGATTTGTAGCAGATTTTATCGGTGAGTCGAACTTTCTCGAAGGCAAGATCAAAACACTGTCCACGAGTGAAGCGTGTGTTTTTGTCCCGGAGTTGCAGGCGGAATTGACGGGCCTTCCGGTTTCGGAGGGACTGGTCACGGGGGATGAAGTCACCGTTTCGATCCGCCCGGAAAAAGTCCTTATCGCAGACAAGCCATCCGATCAAAACGCGTTCCACGGCGAGGTGATGACTACTGTTTATATCGGCACAGATACACATGTGTATGTGAATGTAATGGGGAAAAAGATTAAAGTTTTTGAGCAGAATCGTATCTCACGGCTTGATCCTGGCTCATTCTATTCCGTCGGACAAGCGGTCACGCTGGTGATGATGCCGGAGAACGTTCTTATATTGAAGAAGGATTGAGGGCAGCATGTTACAACGATTACGTGAAAACAAATCTACCCAGGGTACGCTGCTTGCCTCGCCCACAATATTGTGGATGACCATCCTGCTCATCATTCCGCTCTTATTGACCCTGCTGGTCAGTTTTGGTAAGCGAACTGCGGATGGCGGTGTGATTTATTCCTTCTCCCTGAATAACTATATACGGCTTCTCGGATATAGCACGAAATGCGATACCGGTGCGGCGAGCTGTTTCGATCCTCTTTATCTTCAAATCCTGTGGAGGTCGCTCGTACTGGCATTCAACACCACGGTATTAGTGATCCTCCTGGCATACCCACTGGCCTACTTCATAGCCCGCGCCCAGCCTCAAAAACGCAATACCTACCTGTTTTTGGTCTTGATCCCCTTATGGACCAACTTCGTGATCCGGGTCTACGCCTGGATCATGCTGCTGCGCAAGGCAGGCGCGATCAATCTTGTCATTGGATGGCTCGCTCATCTCTTTCACATTCAGTTCACACCATTGGAGATGCTCTATACTCCCGGTGCGGTGCTGGTGGGCATGGTGTACGAATTCCTGCCGTTCATGATCCTGCCTATTTATACTTCCCTTGAAAAAATCGATAATTCACTTTATGAAGCGGCCGCAGATCTCGGTGCAAATTCGATCAAGACCTTCCAGCGGGTTACACTTCCGCTTTCAATGCCGGGTGTCGTGGCGGGCACAATTCTTGTTTTCATCCCTGTGATGGGGACATTCATCGTATCGGATATTCTCGGCGGACGACAGGTCATTCTTGTAGGCAACCTGATCCAGCGGCAATTCCTGGATGCCCGTGACCCAACCTTTGGTTCCGCGGCTTCCCTGATTCTGATGGTTTTGACGCTGATCGTCACGTACTTCTATACCCGCAAATTCGGATTTGGAGAGGAGATTGTTGTGGCATGAATCCCCATCGTCGCTCTCCCCTTGTGCTGGTCGCAACCATTCTGGTCTATTTCTTTCTCTACGCGCCGATTGTTGTGTTGGTCTTGTATTCCTTCAACTCCTCCAAAGCGAATGTAACCTTTGACGGCTTCATTCCCGCCTTTGGAAACGTACGCGTGGCAGGCGGGAATATTGTCCAGAGCCCATGTGGACCCTTCCATTGGTTCTGTGAACTGTCGAAAAACAGGGAGGTCATCAACGCCGCGAAAAACACTCTTACGATTGCTTTTACCGCAACAATCGTTTCCACGATCATTGGGACGATGGCTGCGCTGGCACTCCAACGCTATAATTTTAGACTGAAGACCTTTTCCCAGATCTCCCTCTACATACCAATCGTTATCCCGGAAATTGTCATGGGCATCGGCATCCTGATCCTATTCAGCCAGTTGTTTGCTTATCTCAACAACCTTTTCGGACTCGCAGGCGATGCGCGTCTTTCTTTGGGGCTGAGTACTGTCATTGTGAGTCATATCGCCTTTATGATCCCATTCGTGACACTCGTGGTGCAGGCGCGTTTGCAGGGATTCGACAAAGCCTACGAGGAAGCTGCTATGGACCTGGGCGCAAATGAATGGATCACCTTCCAGCGGGTGACCTTTCCAATGATTTTGCCCGGCGTTCTTTCTGGCGCGCTGCTGGCTTTTACACTTTCCCTGGATGATTTCGTGATCACATTCTTTACGAATGGGCCCGGCTCTACTACGCTGCCTATCTATGTCTACGGTCTGCTACGACGTATCATCACGCCGCAGGTGAATGCGTTATCGACCGTTTGGATCACGATTGTGCTCATCGCCGTCTTCTTGCTTCAGCGATTCCAGAATCGAGAGGCATAAGAAACTGTTTGGGTTTTTCGCGGGCGAGTCGATGCTCCGCGTGACCAGAGCCAGCTTTTCATATCCTTCAAAGGAGGAAGAGATGAAAAAGTTTAGTGGTTTCCATTTAATAGTTATCCTCGTCATCGCCAGCCTCGTGCTCACTGCCTGTGGTGGCCAGGCTGCTCCTGCCACTCAAGCTCCTACTGAAGCACCCGCCGCGACCCAACCGCCGGCTACCGAGCCGCCTGCAGCCACGGAAGCACCCAGTGCAACAGGAGCGCCCGCCACGGAAGCGCCGGCAGCTACAACTGCACCCACGGCCTTTACTTCCATACCGAGCGATAAGGTTACGGCTTCCGGCTATACCTGTCCTGAACCGCAGCCACGTATGGATGTTACCTCGAAAGAATTAAATATGTTCGTCTGGACAGAGTATATTCCGCAGGATATTTTTGATTGTTTCCAGCTTGTCTATGGAGTCACGATCAACAGAGACGAATACTCTTCTGCCGAAGAGATGTTTGCCAAATTCTCAAAGGGTGGCACAAATTATGACGTGCTGCATGTCTCTGATAATGTTGTGCCGCCGATCATTCGACTGGGGTTGTTGGAGAAACTCGACAAAGCTCGTTTGCCGATCATGGCAGATTTCGATCCAACTTACCTGGACCTTTCGTTTGATCCCGGCAACGAATATACGCTTCCCTATGAGGCGGGGATTGACGCAATTGTGGTCAACACGGACAAGGTGCCGAATCCTCCCAAGTCCTGGGCCGATCTGTGGAACCCTGACTATAAGGGTCGCATGGTGTCCATCGACGATTCGCGCGCCATCATTGGTGTTGCTTTGACCACCCTTGGATATGATGTCAATACGACCGACCAAAAGCAGCTGGACCAGGCAAAGGAGAAGCTCAAACAATTGATCCCAAATATCAAAGTATTTGACAGCGACAGCCCCAAGACGGAATTGATCGCTGGCGATGTGGACCTGGGCATTGTTTGGACGGCCGAAGCTGAATTGGCTCATCAGGAGAATCCGGCCATTACGTTTATTTATCCGACCGAAGGCGCGATCAACTGGCAGGATAATTGGGCAATCGCCGCAAACGCCGCACATGCAGATGCTGCATACGCCTGGTTGAACTACTCCATGCAGCCTGATTTGTTCTGGATGATGCTGCGCGATTTCCCGTATATCAACCCGAACACTGCGGCTTTGAACTTTGCCAAGGGCAATTCAACGGCGACTGTGGATTCGAATGGCGCCGACACGACGCTGGGAGCGCTCTACGATAACTACATTAACTCGCCGATCACCAATCCGCCGGCAGATGTGGTGAAGGCGGGCCATCGCGCGGTCGATGTCGGCGATGCGACCGCCCTCTATGATCAGGTCTGGACAGAAGTCAAGGGTGGACAGTAAATTCATATGGCTCGCCTGTTTGGAGTTGCCGCTGTTCAAATGGAAGTCGTGCCGTGGGATGCAGGCGCGACAGTCCAGAAGATGGTTGATATCATCAATCAGGTTTCCGAGACGCTGCCCTGGGTTCAGATGTTTGTCTTTCATGAGTTGGTCGTCTCGGGTGTTGCTCAGTTTGTTGCAGGGCAGACGTCCGAACCCTGGAAAGGCGTTGCTGAAACCATTCCCGGCCCACTAGCAGAGCGACTTTGTGAGGCTGCGCGTCAGACAGGGAAATGGTTAGTTCCCGGATCCATGTATGAGGTCGAGGCCGATGGGACCTTTAACACAGCGCTGGTGATCTCTCCCAGTGGAGAGATCATCACTCGCTACCGCAAGATGTTTCCCTGGCTGCCTTATGAATCTGAGACAAAACCTGGCGATCAGTTTTGCATCTTTGATATCCCCGAGGTAGGACGCTTCGGCCTGTGTATCTGCTATGATGCCTGGTTTCCGGAAGTCGTGCGTACCTTAGCATGGATGGGAGCTGAGGTGATTTTGCATCCTACACTAACGGCCACCTCAGACCGCACCACCGAGTTGATATTGTCCCAGGCGAATGCGATCTTCAATCAATGTTATTTTGTCGATATCAATGGAATTGGGCCATGGGGTGGAGGTCGTTCATTGATCGTAGATCCAGACGGCAGAATCCTGCAACAGGCAGGTGAGAAGGATACCGTCATGACAGAGATGCTCGACCTGGATCGCGTGCAGAGAACGCGTGAATTTGGAACCCTGGGACTGTGCCAAACATGGAAACAATTGAAAGATTTTCCCGGCCAGTTCCCACTATATCAGGGCCAGCTTGCCAACGGTACAATTTATCAAGGCTTGGGCCAGCTTCGTAACTTTACTGAACTTCATTAAAGCCAATCGTCGTATGTGCGTTTCAGGGCGTGTCCCTGCGCAAAGGTACAAAATTCCATAAGGAGAGAGAAATGAGAGAAACCAAAAAATTTAGATTTCTGGGGGTGCTCGTACTGTTAAGCCTCATCTTGACAGCCTGCGGTGGAGGCAATGCCACGCCTGCGGCTACGCAGGCACCTGCCACTCAGCAGCCAGCGACTGAAGCTCCAGCCACCGAACCTCCGGCGACCGAAGCACCTTCAGCAACTGAGCCGCCCGCGGCAACCGAGGCTCCGGCTACCTCAGCACCAGCATTCACATCGGTGCCAAGTGATAAAAAAGCAGCCAGCGGCTTTGTTTGCCCTGAACCGAATCCGAAGATCGATGTTACCTCAACGGAATTGAACATTTTCGTCTGGACTGAGTACATTCCCCAGGACATTTTGGACTGTTTCCAGGCTGTATACGGTATCACCGTCAATCGCGATGAGTATTCCAGCAATGAAGAGATGTACGCGAAACTCTCGGCGGGCGCCAGCACTTACGATATCGTTCAGCCTACCAATAACTTTGTCGCTCCGATGATCCGTAATGGCATGATTCAAAAACTTGATAAGGGCAAATTGCCCGCCCTGCAATTCTTTGATCCCAACTATCTTGGGCTGCCATACGATCCGAACAACGATTATACAATCCCATACGAGGCGGGTACCGATGCGATCGTTTACAACGCCGATGTAATTAAAAATCCACCGACCTCATGGGCTGACCTGTGGCAGCCGGACTGCGCAAGCAAAAATATGATCATGCTGGATGGTGCCCATGACATTATTGGTGCAGCGCTGATCAGCCTGGGATATGATGTCAATACAAAAGATGCGAAGCAGCTGGATGAAGCGAAGGCGAAATTGAAGGAGCTGGCCCCGTGCGTCAAGTCATATGATAGCGACAGTCCGAAGACTGCCTTGATTGCCGGTGATGTAGACCTTGGGATCACGTGGACAGGAGAAGCATTCCTGGCCGCTCAAGAGAACCCTTCCATCAAATATGTTTATCCAAAGGAAGGCGCAATTCTCTGGCAGGACAACTACGCCATCATGAAAGATGCACCTCACCTCGATGCTGCCTATGCCTGGCTCAACTATTCGATGCAGCCTGATTTGTTCTGGACAATGCTGCGTGATTTCCCCTATACCAACCCCAACAAAGGCGCTCTGGATTATGCCAAAGTCAATCAGCCGGATCTATACAATGCCTATATCAACTCGCCAGTCACGAACACGCCGGCCGCGGATATCAAAGCGGGTCACTGGCTTGACGATTTAGGTGATGCTTCGCCCGTCTACGATCAAATCTGGACGGAGGTCAAGGGTCAATAATCGATAAAGAGCAAACGTAGTAGCAAAATCCCGATTGCAAACGCAATCGGGATTTTGCTCTACCCTGGGGATTATATATTTCCAAAGCGATTAGTTCTTAATTTCGAATAAGACGTAAAAGTGTCTAAATTATGCAGAATCGGCATTACAATGTTGACTTTAATGCGTAATCGTCATAAAATAGGAGCGTGGAAGAAACAATCGGCATCCAGCAATTCGCCGCCCCTGATGAAATCGATTTGAATATCATCGAGGCTCTTCGTAAGGATGGGCGTGTCGCTTTTGCACAAATCGCCGAGCAGTTGCGGGTCTCACCTGGCATGATCCGCCAGCGTTATAGTCGCCTGGTTGAACAGGGATTTCTCAAAATTGTGGCTGTGACCAATCCTCTCCGTATGGGGTACAAGACGATGGCGATGATCGGCATCCGCGCAGATGGGAGCAAGTTGCTGGATGTCGCCGAAAAAATCTCGAAGCTTGATGAAGTCATCTACATGATCATTTCCAGTGGGCGCTTTGACATCTTCGCTGAGGTCGTCTGCCGGGACCATGGAGATTTGCTGCGCTTTATTACCGAAAAACTTTCGACAATTGATGGCGTGCGTGAATCAGAATCATTCATGCACTTGAAGATTGTGAAAGAAGTTTACTTCTAATCATTTCTTGCTGAGACTGAATTGAATAGGTGAAACGGATAGGGCATAGTCTCAGCTATTTCTCCGCTTAATATTTTGGGTCGTGGGCTCGTTATTCTAACTCGCGCTGTGCGGGTTATAAAACTAAATGGAGAAAGGAACTATGAAAGTACTACTTGTGGGAGTCGGCGGGGTAGGCGAAGCAATTGCCGCGATTGCTAAATCACGGGACTGGATTGAGCAGATTGTCCTGGCTGATTACAATCTCGAGCGTGCAAAAGAAGTTCAAAACAAATTGGGGGATGCAGAGCGTTTTCCTGTTGAATTTATTGATGCCAGCCAACAGGAAAACGTAGAAGCGCTCGCGAAGAAATATCAAGTTGATCTTATTATGAATGCCGTGGATCCCATCTTTAATAAGCAGATCTTTGACGCCGCCTATGCCGTGGGGGTGAACTATATGGATATGGCGATGACATTATCTGAGATGCATCCTGCAGATCCTTTCCATAAACCCGGCGTCAAACTTGGCGATTACCAATTCGAGCAAGCCCAAGCTTGGGAAAAGAAAGGTCTGCTTGCCCTGGTGGGATTCGGTGTTGAGCCTGGCATGGCAGACGTGTTCGCTCGCTATGCACAAGATCATCTCTTCGATGAGATCGATGAGATTGGCATTCGGGATGGCGCAAACCTCACGATTGATGGATATGAATTCGCGCCGAACTTCTCGATCTGGACAACAATCGAGGAATGTTTGAATCCACCGGTGATTTGGGAAGATGGCAAAGGCTGGTTTACGACCGAGCCATTTTCAGAACATGAGACCTTTGAGTTCCCGGATGGGATCGGTCCGATTGATGTTGTGAATGTGGAACATGAAGAGGTATTGCTGGTGCCACGCTGGGTGAAGGCGAAGCGTGTTACCTTCAAATATGGACTTGGCGATCAGTTCATAGGTGTCTTGAAAACCCTTCATATGCTCGGTTTGGATAACAAGGAAAAGACAAATGTGAAGGGTGTTCAAGTGGCGCCTCGTGACGTGGTGGCTGCCTGTCTGCCTGACCCCGCTCATCTCGGCGAAAAGATGCATGGTAAGACCTGTGCAGGAACCTGGGTAAAGGGCTGGAAAGATGGAAGTCCACGCGAAGTGTATCTCTATCAGGTAGCCGATAACCAGGAATGTATGACGAAGTGGGGCTGCCAGGCAGTTGTCGCGCAGACCGCGTTCACTGCAGTCATCGCGATGGATTTGCTCGCACATGGTCAATGGAAAGGAGTGGGCGTGCTTGGCCCCGAGGCTTTTGAGCCAGATCCATATATGGATAAGATGGCAGAATACGGCTTCCCATACGGGATCAAGGATATGACCAAGGAAGCAGTCGCATAAACCAATAAAGCGGACAATCATAAGAGTGATTGTCCGCTAATTTTTGAGTAGGATTGAATTCCGTTCTAACAATGGAGGGCACAATGAAAATTGCTGTAGCGCCAAAAGGCGTGGCAAAGAGGGCTGGTGTGGGACAAGTCATTGCAGCTGAGAAGGGTAAACTGAAACGTGAGCTCACCCTTTTACCCCTGTTTGGCTTGATCTATTTCACGGTCTGTGGCGGTTCATTTGGCGCCGAGCCAATGGTCGGCTGG
>DATGYJ010000066.1:0-2839 GCA_035298105.1 Anaerolineales bacterium
TATCCATAATAGGCGGATTGTCATCTGGATATGTGACGCCTGTCACTGGCAGGCGTCTTTTTATTGTCATAAAATGATAATGTAATTTGGAGGTGCGATATGGCTGAGAAGAAGTGGTACGTGAGCAAGGTTCTTTACTGCCAACATGTAGGGCACGAAGTCTCGCTGGAAACCCAGGTTGTGCTTCCTTCCGAGTACCTGCCCGAACAACAGCCCCGCATCATCGCCCACCGCTGTTCAGATGCACTGGAATGTAATGGGATCAACAAACCCTCTTGTGCCTGGTGCGGAACGAATCCAGATTACCGTCCTCTCTAAAACTTTGTAGACGACAACAAACGTCTGCTAAGTATACAAACTCTCTCCTCCCTCTGAGTTGGTCTTTGGCTGCTCCGCCCGCGATGGCGGAGTAAGCCGTTAAATAAGGCATCTACACATGGTGCAGAACCCGTTCGCCTCGAGCCTTGACACGGCTCCATTTTTGCAGATAATTACATCAATCAAATAAAGGCTGTGACAGAGGAAAGTAGACAGACAGAAGCCGCCAGAGATGTGCAGCAAATAGCTGAGAGCCGCACTCGACCGAAATCAGTTGAAGTTCCCTCTTGAGCCGTTCGTGTGAAGACGTGTCACGTTTGTAGTGCGAACCGTAGTCTCGACGTTATATGAGAGGCTGATGTTGGTCAGCGCAAAGAGTATCGCAGTATGCGATGAATTTGGGTGGTACCGCGGGAAGCTTAATCGCCTCTCGTCCCAGTGTGGACGAGAGGTTTTTGTTTTTGGACAATAGACTACCGAGTATAGACCATTGTCTATCGTCCATGGTCAAATTATGGAGGTATGAATGCTGGATAAATTGAACGAGATCGAAAAGACCGCATTGGAATCAATCAATGCGATCCACGACGCAGATACGTTGGAAGCCTGGCGTGTCGCGAACGTGGGACGCAGCTCACCCCTGATGCAAGTCTTTTCCGAGTTGGGAAAACTTTCCAAGGAGGAGCGGCCCGCGGTTGGGGCGGCAGCGAACCGTGTCAAGGTGGCGCTGGAATCTGCTTTGACAGAGCGCGGCGAAGCGATTAAAGCCGCGGCGTTAGCGAAATCCCTGGAGGACGAACAGCTCGATGTGACCCTGCCGGGACGCGAAGTCCACATGGGTCGCTTGCATCCATCCACGCAGCAGTTGCGCCGCGTGCTGGACATCCTCGCAGACATGGGTTTTCAGGTATATACATCGCGTGAGGTTGAAGTGGATGAAGTCAATTTCCAATTGCTGAACTTCCCGCCCAATCATCCCGCTCGTGACATGCAGGATACGTTCTTCATTGACGCGGGAGAGCGCGGCGACAACCCGATTGTGCTGCGAACGCATACCTCGCCGGGACAGATCCATGCCATGCGTGAATTCGCTGCGATGGACCCGAGCAATCCGCCGTCGATTCGCATTGCGCTGCCGGGTATGTGCTTCCGCTACGAGCAGATCACAGCGCGCTCTGAGATCCAATTCAATCAGGTAGAAGGACTTGTCGTCGGCGAGCACATCACCTTCGCCGATCTGAAGGGAACGCTGATCGATTTCGCGCGGCGAATGTTCGGTCAAAATGTGCGGACGCGTTTTCGCGCTTCCTACTTCCCATTCACCGAACCGTCTGCTGAAATGGACGTAGAATGTTTTGTCTGCGGCGGCAAGGGATGCCAGGTTTGCAAAAATTCAGGCTGGCTCGAAATCTTGGGATGCGGAATGGTGCATCCGGTCGTGTTGCAGAATGGCGGATACGATCCTGCTCGTTACTCTGGTTTCGCCTGGGGCATGGGACCCGAACGCCAGTTGATGCTGCGCTACAAGATTGATGACATTCGATATTTCTGGGGCAATGACCTCAGATTCTTGGAACAGTTTTAGAGAAGAGAGTAGAGAGCAGAGAATAGAGATTAGTTTCTGAGAGGCAAGGATGAGTCTTGAAGGATTGAACAGGTTAAAGGTTTGGGTGAGGGCGAAAGGTTTCGCGCTCACAATTTATAAAAGAGTCTTGCCTCTTCTTCCAGTGGAAGAAAAGTGGAATTTAAATCAGCAATTGAGACGAGCATCGTTGAGCGTTGCTGCCAACATCGCCGAAGGTTATGGACGGTTCTACTATCAAGACAATGTTCGATTTTGTTATATCGCACGAGGTTCTCTGGATGAAGTTCTTAGCCATTTAGCGATTGCATATGAAATGAATTTCATTTCCAAAGAACTATATCAGGAATTAATATCTGAAGGCGACGAAATCGACAAAATGATCAATGGCTATATCTCGTATCTCAAGAACAGTAAGCAAGGTGCGAACGAACCGGGAGCAAATTACTCTATTCGTGAGGAACCCGATCTATATGCAACGTTGCCTGCTGAGAATCTCGCAGACCCGCAAGATACTACTCTCTAATTATCTACTTTCTATTCTCTCCTAATACGGAGCAAACTATGAAACTACCGATTTCCTGGCTAAAAGATTATATTGACCTTGACGGTCTATCCGTCGAGGAGATCGCTCGCAAGTTGACTCTTGCCGGGCTGGAAGTGGACGAGATTAAATATGCAGGCTTGCCAATGCCAACGTATCAAAACGGCGAGCGACATGAATTCAAAACCAGCGGCATCGGCTGGGACCGCGACAAGATCGTCGTGGCAGAAATCCGCGAAGTGAATCCTCATCCCAACGCGGATCGGTTAACGCTGCTTGATCTATACGATGGCGAGAAGTCACAAGTGGTGCTCACCGGCGCGCCAAATATTTTCCATTTGAAAGGCACAGGCAAACTTATCAAGCCGATCAAAGTCGCATACGCCAAGGAAGGC
>DATGYJ010000067.1:0-6459 GCA_035298105.1 Anaerolineales bacterium
CACGGCTGTAGCCTTGCAACGCGTCTTTTGATTCCTGTAATCCGTTTTTGAGGGAAACTTCGCGCAAAATCGTGACCAAACCCCCAGGGTTATTCTGGCGCGGACAACGCACACAGGAGAAGCATTGCGCGCAATTCCAAATATCTTCAGTGATAATGTCGTAAATGCGCTCGACATCCTCACGTGCGATGGCCTGCGCGATCACGCGTGGACTGAAATCATAGAAGCGCGCGGAGGGGCAGGCAGATACACAAATGCCACACTCGTAACATCCATAGATGAAGTCTTTGTAGCGCACGTCATTCTTGACTTCGAGAAATAGACGTTCTTTTTCCTCGTAAGTCGCTTCGGGGTGACGATTTTCTGCCTTTCCTGGATTCCAGTTATCAAGAGTAGTTGGCATGTCTGCCTCCTGGACCTGCCACAGGGACATGGAGCCACACACCTGCCTGATTTGCCTAGCAATCACGGGCGGTGCCAGGGGAGGTGGATTTTTCTCTGTGTTCTCCGTGTCTCTATGGCATATCCTTTAGAATGCGATCACCGCGTCAGCCCGGACAGCCATATCGTTGAACGCAGCGCCGCCGATCATCTCGACACCTTCGATCATGTCGTCCATGGTATAGCCATGCAGATCGAGTGAGGGCTGACAGACAAAAAGACGAACACCCATCTCAACTGCCTGGTCGATGAAATACTTTAGCTCTTTTCCATTGCCCCCCTTGCGTGGAATGACGATCTTATCGCCGTTACCTTTTGCAAGACACTGCGGACCATTCATGGTGAAATAGATGCAGACTTCGTTGTCCATGGCCGCCCCGGCGGTCGCAAGGAAGAACGGAGTCGCAGTCCGCTCAGGATCTTTTTCCCCATGCGTTTGAACATACAAAATTTTCTTAGTATCCGGATCGTTCGTTTTCCACATAACTGCCCTCGCTGATTGGGAAGCGGCTAAAAGCCCGCTGCCGCTTCTTCGCTGGTTGAAAACATCTTGAACATCTGCAGCATGCCGACTGTGCGCAGGATCACTTCGATGGGTTCTGATACTGCAGCAAGACGCACATCCCCACCAGATTTATTTGCACTTTGATACGCCTTGACCATTGCCCGTAGACCTGCGGAGGACATGTAGCTAACATCCTGCAAGTTGAGAACGATCTTATTTCTGTTATTCTGCAAAAGTTTGGTAAGCGCATCATCTAGTTCAGGTGCAGTTTCTGAGTCCACTCGTCCTTTGACCTTCATAAGAGAGACACTTTGCCTGTTATCGGTCTCAATTGAAAGCATATCCATTTCATTGCCTCATCAAATAAACAATTGCACATCAGCTTCTGACGCGTATTCAAGGAACGTTGCAGCACCACCGATCTCGCATTCCTTGATGAAATCCTCGCGCTTGAAACCAAAAACATCCATCGTCATCTGGCATCCAATCATGCGGACTTCCATCTCCACGCACATATTGCGCAGTTCCTCGATCGTCGACACCCCTTTGTTCTCAAAGGTTTGCTTCATTAAAGTCGTCGCAAGAGCGTTGAAACCAGGCACATTTGCCATGATGAGTTGTGGAATAGGCCAGTTGATACTTTGGAATCCTTCAGGGCCAAAAGGCATCTTCATCGGCATGGCCGGGTTACCCACAGGTGTCACCGCGGCAGTCAGTTTCGGCTTAAGAAGAGTCAATCCATAAAAAGTAAAGAAAATGCCTACATCCCAACCCATCGCGCCAGCTGCACTGGCGAGGATAAATGGGGGATAGGCCCAGTCTAGAGTTCCTTTGCTAGCGATAAGTGCCAGTCGCTTGGGAGCATTTGGATCAGACTTTGACATGGTCTCCTCCTGAGAATATTCTTTTAGCTCATTTCGTCCGGCGAATATAGAAAACAAACTTCCCATCTTCCTGCATGGACCGCAGCAGCTCATTCCCCGTTTGGCGGCTCCAGGCTTCCATATCGGGTGGCGCCCCGGGATCTGTGGCAACCATCTTCAAGATTTGGCCCACTTCCATCGCCTTGATCGCTTTGAACGTCTTGACCACCGGCATAGGACAAAGCATCCCCGAACAATCCAGTACCTGATCCTCTTTGATCACATCCATTCCAACCTCCTTGGCACGGAACCTATAGGCTTGCAGCCTGACCATCGAGAGCCAGGTAGCCTTGAACTCGTATCGATGGGTCATAAGTCAGTACCGCTAATGGTTATGATAATCACTGATCTCCCCCAGCGCCATCCCGCACGCAGGGGGATTTGCATCCCCCGCGCGGGTGATTCGGATATAATCATCTTACAACATACATGTTCGCAAAGCTAGTGACATTCTTCCACCCTGGTCGTGTGTTTTCATTTCTCGTGGCCTTCCGCTGGGCAGCCTTGCTCCCGGGATTGCTAACGCTAACCATTGCGAACGAACCCAGGCAGCTTCTGTCTCCAATTCTTGTATTTGGCATCGCCCTGTCTGTCAATCTGTTTATTTCCCTCGCTAATCGTCAACTTAATCGACTGGTTCTCGATCATCCCGAATTTATAGGTATCGACCTTTTGTTTTGCGCGGCCGTCCTTGCCGCGAGTGGCGGCTCCAATAGTCCCTACTATCTATATGCACTTAGCCCATTATTGGCGGGTGCCTTTTTCTTCCAAATGCGGGGTGCCTTGGGCGTCTCCGCAGTTTTTACACCGCTTTATCTGGCAGGCAATTATCTGAGCTCACAATCGATAAGCGGACAGACTGACATTATCGTGTTGACGAGTCAGCTTGCCGGCGTCTGGTTAATCCCGATCCTTTTTGCTTACCCCTCGATTTTGTTGAAGGATATCAACAAGGCACGGGAAGAACTTGCCATTACCCGTGATGAACTTACCCAAAAACACGAAAATCTTGCGACAGCTCATCGGCAATTGGAAATCATTCACGATCTTACGATGCTGTTGCAATCTGCCCCGGATCTGATCTCGGTTCAGGAGCGCGTGCTGGGCGCAGTCACAACCGAACTTGGCTTCTCAAAAGCCGTGGTCGCCTTGGTCGACCCTGCCCGCGAGGAATTGGGTGGCTGGCTTGTGTATCCCCGAGAGTCTACTTTTCCCCTGGCAAAGACAATTGCTCTAAAACCCGAGAATGGTGAGCTTATTAAAGCCTTATTGAATCGCCGCACCTTTACTTCGGATGGCAAGGTTCTCATTTGCGATCAAGACCTCAATGGCTGGCTCAATCAAAGCAGATGGCTTGTACTTCCGCTTTACTTAAGAGAACATTCAGTTGGGTTATTGCTTGTTGATAAATCAGATGGCATAACAAAGGAGCGTGAAAGTACCCTTTTAACCGTGGCAAACCAGGCTGCTCTCGCACTGGGTACTACCATCCTGTGTATCGATCGGGCGCGGCGTCTCGCCGTTGAAACCGAGCGCAATCGCATTGCACGCGACATTCACGACACTGTTGCACAATCGCTCTTTGGCATTGTCTATAGTTTGGATGCCTGCATTACGATGCTTCCCCAGAAAGCGGAGGATGTCCGCAGTGAACTGATCGAATTGCGCACACTGGCCAACAATGCGCATGACGAGGTGCGCCGCTCCATCTTTGATCTGTGGCCGTCCGCTCTGACGATCGAGTTGTTCATGGCAGATCTTACAAGCTACATCAGCAGTTGCTGTCGCCCGCGTACCTTTACTATCATCTTCAACAATAGCGGTGATTTCAACAGTCTATCTGCAGGATTGCGTCGCACGATTTATCGCATGGCGCAGGAGGCTCTTGCCAATTCTGCCAGGCATTCCGGTGCGCAATCTGCAAGGTTCTGCTTGAATGTGAATGAGGATTATGTGCACATCAGTGTTACCGATCAAGGGCGCGGCTTTGATCCGTTGATTGCATTGTCTCGCAGCCTGAACCGTGAACATTTCGGTCTGCATGGTATTCGTGAGCGTGCTCTGGCCATGGGTGGAAGTTGCGAGATCATCAGCAAACCCAATGAAGGATCTCGCATTCTAGTCGAACTTCCTGTCAAAGGATCTCGTCCGAATGCCTGATCCCATCCGTATTCTCATTGTGGATGATCATGCCGTTGTGCGCAAAGGGCTGGCCATGGTTCTTCGTTTAGAGCCTGACATTGAAATCGTAGGCGAAGCCGAAAATGGACACTCCGGTTTGGAGGCAGCCCAACGTATCATGCCAGATATTGTGCTGGCCGATCTGGTCATGCCTGAAATGAGCGGTCAGGAGATGGCGCTCTTACTGCGTAAGACCAATCCAGGAATCAAAATCATGATGCTCACGGGGACAGAGGTCGACGATCGTGTATACGATCTGGTCGCCGCAGGGATTGAGGGATACGTTCTAAAAAACATTGAACCCGGCGAGTTAATCCGTGCTATCCATGCCGTTGTACACGGAGAAGCCTATCTTCATCCCGATGTGATGAAAAAGGTTCTTGGCAGAATGCAGCCTCAGCATTCATCAGCCATTTCGTTGACTCCTCGTGAACTGGAAATCCTGGAATGGATGGCATCCCCCAATACCTACAAGCAAATCGCAGCTCAACTGTGTGTTAGTGAAGAGACGGTCAGAAGTCACGCAAAAAACATTCTGGAGAAGATGAAGCAGCCTAACCGTGCTCAGGCTGTGTTGACAGCTATGCGCATTGGATTGATCAAGTTAAGCTAACAGTGATTTTTCTGTTATTAACAACGGGCGCTACTTCACGGAAGCGAGTCCCCTTCGGAAATCGCAAGGCCGTTGAAGAACTGATATGGCTGAGGTAGATCGCTTTCGTCCGTGATGTGACTCCCTGTACTCAATAGGTGTATAATCCAATTGCACATAACAACGAGAAAGGGCACGCTGAATATTGTGTCCTGCCTATCCTTTTTTCGCTTTGGTCACATGTGCAATCACCGCCCTCTTCACTGCCATTCACATTCATGATTGTAAGCTTTTTTCAGGATTCGATGAGACGCACGCCGATAAACGAAACTGCGTCACCTCCATCTATGTCAGGTCTTTGCGCGTGCACATAGCTTTGCCGGTCAATGCGCATCGAAGATGTAGCCCGCTTTAGCTGTCGGGCACTGTGATCTGATTTGCTCCAGAGCTAACTTTTACTGTTATGAATCCTCAGTCACAAAACTTGTCTCAGTCGATCCTCCAGACTCAGGGGCTGGCAAAGTCTTTCCTGGGCTTGCAAGCTTTACAGGATTTTTCCATTGATATCCGTGCCAACGAAATACTAGGTTTGATCGGTCCGAATGGTGCCGGAAAAACCACATGCTTTAACCTGCTCACCGGCTTTCTCATCCCAACGGCTGGCCAAATTTATTTCAAAGGTGAGGCTATCACAGGTCGATCCCCTGCGCAGATCGCCCGGGCAGGTCTGGCTCGCACTTTCCAGAATATTCGCGTCTTCAACACTTTGTCGGTCTTGGAGAACGTAATGGCAGCCGCGCAATTGCGGACGCGCTTTTCTTTGGGGGAGTTACTGCTCAGCGCGCCAGGCTTCCGTCGCAAAGAGGATCAGGTGACAGCGCGCGCCTTCGAACTCCTCACCCTACTTGGTCTCAGTGAATATGCCGACCGGCCAGCGGCGAGTTTGCCATACGCGTATCAACGTCGCCTGGAGATCGCCCGCGCATTAGCCACAGAGCCACAGTTGCTTCTACTGGACGAGCCCGCTGCGGGCATGAATCCTGCTGAGAGCCATAGCTTACATCAGCTCATCCTGGATTTGCGAATTCGTTTCCAATTGACCGTCTTACTGGTTGAGCATGATATGCGACTTGTCATGAATCTATGTGAGCGCATCATTGTACTAAATTATGGAAAGATCATCGCTGAAGGCAGACCAGAAGTGGTGCGGGCGAATCCTCAGGTGATCGCGGCCTATTTGGGCGAAGATCACTCACAAACTGAGGTGATCAGTGCTTGAACTGCGCGATGTCGAAGTCGCCTACGGGAATATCCGCGCTCTCAAAGGCATCTCGCTAACGGTTGCCGAGGGAGAGTTAGTAACGCTCATCGGTGCAAATGGCGCAGGCAAATCCACAACGCTTAAGACGATCTCCGGTTTGCTGCGCCCGAGAGCCGGGACCATTGTGTATCGGCATCAGACGCTCGACCGCCTGCCTCCACACCAGATCGTTGCTCTGGGAATCTCGCACTGCCCTGAAGGGCGTCATCTGTTTGGACGCCTCACCGTCACTGAAAATCTGCGTCTAGGTGCAGTTCAGCGCCGCGACCGTGAGCAGGTCCCCCACGATATCGAGCATGTCTACAAATTATTTCCGGTGCTCAAAGATCGGAGGACGCAGCTAGCCGGGACTCTCTCCGGTGGTGAACAGCAAATGCTGGCGATTGGCCGCGCAATGATGAGTCGCCCTCGGCTGCTTCTGCTCGATGAGCCTTCGCTCGGCCTTGCGCCCATACTGGCTGGCTGCATCCCGGCAGGCAACCTTATGTCGAGCTCT
>DATGYJ010000068.1:0-6405 GCA_035298105.1 Anaerolineales bacterium
ATGGAAAAAACATCTACACAACCCTACTTTATAGGTCTGACACGTTTCCTCGTTCCTGTTGCAGCCGTCATTGTTTTTGCTGTCTGGTTTAGTATTACGCCGCCGGGTTTACTCGGAAAAGCCGACGCGGTCGGTTATGCCATTTGTCACCGCATTGGCGAGCGCTCCTTTCACATTGGAGATCGCCAATTGCCTCTCTGCGCCCGCTGCACCGGCGAGTTCTATTCTGCCGCGATTAGCCTGATCTTCTATTCCATCTTCAGCAGGAAGCGCACCGGCATGCCCGGTTGGAAGCTCGGCGCTCCGCTGCTCGTATTCTTTATTGCCTTTGGGGTGGATGGCACAAATTCATTTCTCTATTTGCTCAAGCAAACCAGTGGCGGCCTACTGAATAACATCCCCAATCTTTATATTCCGAACAATACCTTGCGCCTCTTTACCGGGAGCGGCATGGGCATCGCGCTGGCTTCGATTCTTTATCCGTCGTTCAATCAAAGTGTCTGGAAGGATGCTGATCCTGGTCGCGCCCTCGATTGGAAAAAACTGGGCTTATTGGTTGGAATTATCCTTCTGGTAGACCTTGCCATTCTCACGGAAAACCCCTTTGTCCTTTACCCGATCGCCATCCTGAGCGTGCTGGGCGTGCTGTCTTTACTCATTATTGTCTTTAGCCTGGTCTGGCTCCTGATCATGCGACAGGAAAATGAATTCACCACGCTGAAGCAGATGTGGCTGCCTTTCGTGGCAGGAACGACCCTCGCCTTCCTGATGATCACCGCAATTGACCTGCTGCGCTTCCGGCTCACCGGAACGTGGGGAGGCTTCCCCTTGGGTTGATTCTCACTTTGGAGTCGGGCGGCTTGCCGCCTGAAATTGCAGCGGCAAGCCACCCGACTTCAAAATCATGAATTGGAGAAGTTATGGAATTACTGACCGGCATATTCACTGCATTCGGGCTCTCTGCCTCCGCAGGATTGAACGCATATATTCCCCTGCTGGCTGTGGGTCTCATTGCGCATTATTTCCCTCAAACCCTCACTCTTACCAAACCGTGGGATACCCTCGCCAACCCCTGGATCATTCTTTTACTCTGTATCCTCGTGATCATCGAAATGCTGGCAGATAAATTGCCGGCGATCAATCACGTCAATGATTTGATCCAGACTCTTGTCCGCCCGGCGGCGGGAGCCATTGCCTTCGCGGCGAGTGCGCATGTGGTGACGAATGTGCATCCCGTATTGGCATTAGCCTGCGGCCTGCTGATCGCTGGAACCGTGCACATCGCCAAGGCAGGCGCGCTGCGTCCGGCTGTGACCGCAACCACCGGCGGCGCCGGGAACGTTCCCGTCTCCATCGCAGAAGATGTTGTCTCGACGGCCGTGTCTATTCTTGCGATCATCCTGCCGGTGTTGATCGGTACGCTGTTGATCGTGCTGGCAGCCTTCATCATCTATTGGCTCTATCGGCGTGCGAACAGGCAAGCTTTACAATAGACCGGGAACGCCGGTAAGCCTCCCTTATTCAACACCATTTTCATCCAAATAGCGCTTCGGGAAACGGGCGAAAACGTACCTCCTATATATGGGGGTCAGTTTGGCAGGAGGTTCAGGGCGAGTTTAGAGCGAAGGAAGAGCGAATTCAGAGCGAGTTCATATTTTCAGAGCAACGATGGTTATACGCCGTTTTATACCCCCACAGGTGGGGGTACCCATCATATCGCCATCTGGCACATCTGCAGCTCTGAGACCATTTGCCTAGGAAAAATAGACCGTATCCAGGGCCTAAACGCTTCCCACTTCCATAAGATACTCAACCGAAGAAACTCCCTGATATAATCTGAACATCGTAGCACGTTATTTTGTCATTGTTTGGAGGAACCAAATGGAAGCCCCTGTCACTCCCGCCCCCGAAGAACCCAAGAAGAACAATACCATATTGTACGTTGTCATTGGTGTCGTCGTATTGTGCTGTTGTTGCGCAGCTGCTATAGGTGCATGGTGGCTCTGGAACAATGGTGACCGATTATTGCAGGGCACCAACCTACTTTTGCCATTGCTTGGATAAAGATAATTCCGCTAACGGCAAACCTCCGAGTCAACTCGGAGGTTTGCCGTTTAAGAAAAGCTGCTTCACTTCATCCAGCCCTTTCAACGCCTCAGCCCGCAGCTCCTCGTTCAAGTCCAATTCTTCAAACTCATCTTCATCCAACACGGTCTGCTTGCCATCTGCCGAAACCCATAAATCCAGAGCGAGATCGACATATGAAACAACGCCATCTTCGATCTCCGCGGGCTTGCCGATGTTACAATACCAGCCCTTTGCTTTTCCATTCCGATGGTCATGGATGGCAAAAATGTTATACCAGCGATCGGTGTAATAGGTTTCAACAAAACGATCCCCGGTTTCAAAAACAACATCCATGAAGGGCAGATCGGCGCGGTCAAAGAGTGCTTCGAGCGTGAGAGAATGTTCATCCTGGCTGATGAGTACACCTTCATACTCGTATGTCACCTTACCCTCAGGATTCTTTTTCTGTACTTTTATCCGCGGGACTGCTTCGCTTGTTCTCATACCAGGCATTCTACCTTAACCCCTACTTCGAGCTTCTCCCCTACTTTCGGCGCTTCCTGTACATAAATATACAGACCGTTATCCAGAGTGACTTTGAATCGATCCTGTTGAAAAATCACATCCGTAGCGATACCTTCAACTACATTCGTTCGGCTCTCGGCCGGGAGCGGACGCACCAGCAAGTGAACATGATCTCCCTCCTGGTGTTTGTGTTCGCAATCAACACTCCATCGACCAAAGCGACTCTCCACTTCCCACCCAGCCTCTTTCAGTCCTTCGACATTGTTCAGGACACCCCTGCCTCTTACTTGCCCTTCAATCACATTTCCCAGTCCCAGGAATCGCGCCACAAAAGCAGACTGTGGGTGTGCCCACACCTCCGCCGGAGTTCCGGCACGGAGGATTTCTCCATCATGAAGAATCAAGACCCGATCTGCAATCGTAAAGGCTTCTTCCTGATCATGAGTAACGTAAATTGCCGGGATATTTGTCTGATGTAATATCTTCCGCAATTCGTTGAGTAGATCTTCACGGAGAGTCCTGTCTAGCGCGCCAAGGGGTTCATCAAACATCAGCAAACGCGGACGAGTGGCCAATGCGCGCGCTAACGCAACTCGCTGTTGTTCTCCACCCGAAAGATCAGTGACCTGTCTCTTCTCGAACCCGCGCAGATTGACCATCTCCAGCGAATTGACCACTCGCTCCACAATTTCTTCGTGCGCTAAGTGTCTCATTTTTAGACCGAAGGCAACATTGTCGTTGACGTTGAGGTGCGGGAAAAGCGCGTAATCCTGAAAGACCAGGCCAAAGTCGCGCAGATGAGGCGGAGTCGCGGTCAGGTCATGCCCATTAAAAGAGACCAAGCCAGAGTCGGGCTCCTCCAAGCCGGCGATAATCCTTAATAAGGTTGACTTGCCACTTCCCGAGGCGCCCAGCAAACAGATCGTCTCACCAACCTCAACTTTGAATGAGATGTCATTCAGTAATGGCTTACCTTCATAGGTCTTGAAAATATGCTGGATTTCGAGCATTAGAATTCTCCCACACCGGGGAGCCGGAATTTTTCGATCAGTAGAATACTCATGATGGTAAGAAGCATGAGGATGGTTGCCATTGCCATTGCCTGCCCATAATTCAGGCCACCCGGTTGTGAGAGGAAGCGTTCAATTGCAACCGGGATCGTTGGGTATTCGGGGCGGGAGATCAGTAAGGTGGCGCCAAACTCGCCCAGGGAAATGGTGAATGCAAATGTTGCCGCAGCCAGCGTGGCGCGCCGCAGGATGGGCCAATCGATATTTTTCCACACGGCAAGTGGAGACGCGCCGAGCGATGAGGCGGCTTGACGCAATCGTTCAGGGATCGAGGCAATCGCGGGTTGCAGAGCGCGGATCACAAAGGGCAAAGCGATCAGCGTATGCGCAAACGGAACCAGCAGAGGTGAGATCAGCCACGCACCAAATGAAATGATGAAGCCAAGCCCGAGCATGACCGCCGATGAACCCAGGGGCAGGATGATCAGTGGGTCCAGAATTTTTTCAAGGCGGGTCGGTTTTGCAAGCGCAAGCGCAGCAGGGAATCCCAGTAGAAGAGAAAGCAGGACCGTTGCTCCAGCGTATCCCAGGGAATTGGCTGTTGCCCGAATCGGAGGAACATAAAATACCGAGCCGCGTCGATTGACAAAGAGTTCAGTATAGTAATCGGTTGTAAAACCGTATTGGATTTCACCGCGTTGACCACGGTCCGCTTCGAGACGGAAAAGGGAGCGGAATGGGAGAGCCGAGAGAGGTGCAAGAAAAAAGAAAGTGAGCAGCAGGCAGAAGGCAGTTACAAAGATTTTTTCCTGAAATGTTTTTGGTTTGCGGAGGTTTGATTCGGCAGAGCGAGGCATAGTCTGAATGGTCGTATCAGTAACAACGCGAGTATAGATCAGTGAAAACAACAATGTGCAAATCAATTGAATGACGGAAAGCAACGCGGCGAGTGGAAGATTAGGCAACTTGAGGACTCGCAAATAAATCTCCACTTCGAGGGTCGCGAACTGCGATCCACCCAACAAAAGGATGACGCCGAAACTTGTGAAATCAAAGAGGAACACCAGCAGCGAGGCCGCCAGGACGGCTGGGCGCAACAGCGGCAGAATGACATTCCACCAGACATGGAATGAGTTTGCACCGAGAGAACGTGCCGCAGCCTCAAGCTTCGAGTCCAGACTGGAGAGAGCATTCCCAACAACGCGGATAATGATCGTTGTATTGTAAAAGACATGCGCGCTGAGGATGGCCGAGAGCGTGCCGATAAACTGGAAATTGGAAAGTGGAAAAAGAGAGTGGAAGACGCCGCGTGGACCGAGCAGGGCGCTGAATCCGGCCGCGACGACGACCGTAGGCAGCATGAAAGGGACAGTGGTCAACGCGCGCAGCAGAGATTTGCCGCGGAAATCAAAGCGAGCGAAGAGATAAGCAGCGGGAAGTCCCAGGAGAAGAGTAAGGAGGGTGGAAAGAGTTGCCTGATAAAAAGTGAAAAGTAAAACGCGGGACGCGAGAGAGAGATTTTCGCGTGTGAGGGCATTGAGATCGAATGTCAGCCCGAGGATTCGTGAAAGCGGAAAGAAGAAAAAGATCGAAAGAAAAGCAATGGGGAGAAACCAGAGTGTACTGCGGCTTAACCACAGAGCCACAGGAAACACAGAGAAATTAAATCTCCGGGTCTCTGTGGCTCTGTGGTGAATTGTTTGGCGCATACTACTTAAGGACGATGTCCGTCCAGGCCTGAATCCACTGGTCACGGTTGGCGGCAATTTCCTGAGGAGAAAGCATAGCAGTCTGCTTGGGAGCCTGGGCATATTTGAGGAACTGCTCAGGCAAGGCAGCTTTGGGGTTCAGCGGATAAACAAACATTTGCAGTGGCATATCTTCCTGGAATTGTTTACCGAGCATAAAGTCTACAAATTTTTCAGCGAGAGCGCGGTGCTGAGTCCCCTTGAGAATGCCGACAAATTCAATCTGGCGGAAGCACGTATCCGGACCCAGGATGGAAGCGGTAGGTGCATCCTTCAACGGCTTCTCTGCGAAGACGACTTCCGCGGCGGGAGAGGTCCCATACGAGACGACCATCGCTTGAGGTCCATGCCCGGAAGAAGCGCTGAAGTTCGTGTAATAGGCTGTCTCCCAACCATCGACGACAACCAGCTTGTTATCCTTCAACGCCTTCCAATAGTCGGTGAAAGAATCGCCGTAGTGGGCAATCGTTGCAAGCAGGAAGGCCAGTCCCGTTGAAGATGTGGCGGGGTTTTCCGTGACGAGCAAACCTGCGTATTCAGGACTGGTTAGATCTTCAAGGTTTTGTGGTACAGCCAAATTGTGGTCAGTGAAATACCGCTTGTCGTAATTAATACACACATCACCATAGTCGACAGGCAAAGCCCGGTTAGAGTCATCGAGCTTGAACGCAGCAGGTATGTCCTGCAATAACGGTGATGCATAGGGCTCGTAGATATCAGCTTCAAGCGCCCGCGAGAGAAAGGTATTGTCCACGCCATACAGCACATCGGCCAGGGGGGCCTCCTTGCTGAGAATAGCTTTGTTCAATACAGCACCCGCGTCACCGCTCTGTAAAAAGACTACCTTGGCATGATTGGTCGCTTCAAACGATTTGACGACATCTTCACTGACCGCAAATGAATCATGGGTCAGGATCGTGATGGTTTGAGGTTCGGTCGATTGCGGAGTTGCTCGAGAGGTGCATGCCGAAAGAAGAAACAGGAGAAACGCGAGAAACAGGGAAATTTTTTTCATGAAAACCTTTTGATTTACAATTTTGGATTTACAGATAGCG
>DATGYJ010000069.1:0-5001 GCA_035298105.1 Anaerolineales bacterium
AGTAGAACAACCTTCGGCTCAGGTGTGCTTTCTGGCAAGCCTGACTGACGCTGCCGGTTGCTTCCCACGTCTCAAATAACAGCTTCCGTTGCTGTGGCGTCGAATAACCAAAATAGGTTCGTTTGGGGCTCATCTCCCTATCGTATCCGTTTATCGAGTTTGTGCAAGATGCTATTGACCAAGACAAAATTCGTGTAATTCGCGGCAGAAAGATGACTTTTTCAGTGATTCATTCTCAAGGTGGTAACTTGAGTTAATTACCGATAAAGTCTATTAATGCGCACCTATCATTCCGATCGACGCAAGCTTCTCGACAGACACTCGCCGCGCGGCCTTACTTCCAGGGCGCGGTAATCAGAGCGTTCGTATCGTCTGCCGCATGACCGAGGTATTTCAGGCCCCAGGCGGCAGAGATCGTTTTCAATAAAGAGTAGTGCGTGTAAGGGGTGGCGTCTTCAAATCCCGTTTTGACCAGTGGGGAATATAGAACGACAGGCACGCGTCCACCGCCCGGCTCTGGCAGGCCGCAGCAGGTATGATTTCCCTGCCCCTCTTCGAACATCATCACGATCAAATATGAGTCACCACTGGCATCCAAAGCCGGGATCAGGGTCGCGAGCTGGTTCGTCAGCCAGGCGTCCGCGACATCAAGCGAACAATTATGCGAGTCATTACAAATGTTTGGGGTTATGTAAACGAAATTCGGAAGGGTACCTGCTTCAATATCCGTTTCCAATGTGGTGAGCGGCACAATAGCCTGTTCGCAGCGCTGAGGATTCAGGCGTATAGGGTCAAAATAGACAAACGGATTATGCTTCTGAACATAGAGGTTCGTGTCGCCGAGGTAGCAGGGTTGAGGCATATCTTCCTGATAAGCCTTCCATGTGCGACCACTCGCCTCGATCAGGTCCGGGAGGCTGGGCTCATTCACAAAACATTTCCTGCAGTCACTATCGACGCCAAACGTATCGCCACCCATCAGAGCCAGATAATTTGGCAGGCTGGGGTGCCTGATGGCGTAATACTGCGTGAGCAGCGTGTACTCATGCGCCAGTTTGTTGTAATTCGGCATGAGCGGACTGCCGATCACAGAGCCAAACTCTTTGTTCTCGAATGTGATCATGACAATATGATCGAAATTTGGAACAAGGGCCTGCGGTCCACTCGTTGGAGTGAGAGTGGGCGCAAGGGTAGCCGTAGGGGGAAGCGATGTTGGGGTCGGGACTGCAGTAAGAGTCGAAGTGGCAGAAGGCATCGGAGACGGAGTGATGGTTGGAGCAGGGACTTGTGTGCAGGCAGCTAACAGAACCAAAAGAAGAAAAAGGAAAATAAAACGTTTCACAAAACCTCCATAGATTGCTTTTAGTGTATTATTATAGACTTTATCATGCGCGCGCCGGATTTGACAACACTCCCGTTCGGACATGCGTTCGGCGCGTACGTCTGCCACAGTCTATCGTGAAGTACTGATTATATGTAGAGTATATGACAGCGAGATTACACAATTGGGATCTAACACCAGCTGAGGCTGCCCGCGTCCAGGCAGAGTTGCGCAACCATCTCGTTCTCACCTGGGATCGCCGGCCTGTCAGCACCATTGGTGGCGTAGATGTCAGCGTCAAGACTGAGGCTGCTCGCGCGGCAATTGTGGTCTTGAATTACCCTGATCTGACTCCCCTGGAAGCAGCAGTTGCCGATGAACCGCTCGTCTTCCCG
Source organism: Anaerolineales bacterium (assembly GCA_035298105.1). Lineage (GTDB taxonomy): Bacteria > Chloroflexota > Anaerolineae > Anaerolineales > Villigracilaceae > Defluviilinea. Next base: position 1,717 of record DATGYJ010000069.1, read on the forward strand.
TATATTCCTGGATTGCTGGCATTTCGTGAGGGACCCGCCGTTCTGGCCGCCTGGGATAAACTGCAGCATAAGCCCGACCTGCTCATGTTTGATGGGCAGGGCATCGCCCATCCACGCGGAATTGGGATCGCATCACAGATGGGATTGTGGCTGGAACGTCCAACCATTGGGGTAGCAAAATCGCGCTTGTATGGGCGGCATGCGGAGGTAGGAGGAGAACAGGGCGACCGAGTGGAATTACTCGATAAGGGCGGGAATATCATCGGTACAGTTCTGCGCTCACGCAAGAAAACAAATCCGCTTTACATTTCTCCCGGCCATTTGATCGATGTTGAACATGCAACCCAATTTGTACTGGCTTGTAATGCGGGGTACCGCCTGCCGGAACCCACACGTTGGGCGCATAAAGTGGCGGGCGGAGAAAAATTACCAGGGAAAGCTGATGATCAGCCGCGCTTGTTTTGAACAGCATAGAGACCAGCAATAGGAGAACGCGATATGGAAATCCAAACTGTGAAAATCGATAAGCCCGAAGCCGTTAATTTCATTCTGGGACAGTCTCACTTCATCAAGACTGTTGAAGACATTCATGAGGCCCTGGCAGGCGCCGTGCCAGGGATTAAGTTCGGCCTGGCATTTTGTGAGGCCTCCGGCAAATGTCTCATCCGCTGGAGTGGAACAGATGAAGCCATGCTCGAACTGGCGAAAAAGAATGCCCAGGCAATTGGCGCGGGACATTCATTCATTTTGTTTTTGAATGAAGGCTTTTATCCGCTCAATATATTGAACACGATCAAAAACATACCGGAAGTAGCGCGGATCTTCTGCGCCACCGCAAATCCTACCGAGGTACTGGTCGCCCAAACTGAGCAGGGACGCGGCATCCTCGGTGTCGTTGACGGGTTCTCGCCCAAAGGGATCGAGGACGAAGAAGGTATCACCTGGCGCAAGGATTTTCTACGAATGATCGGATATAAGATCAAATAGCTTGCCTTGTGGTCCAATATTCACTTCGTCTCGACTGCGTTCCTCCGAGAACATCCATCGCTCCGCTGAGCTCGAATCGGCGGCATTACAGTTTCCTATTAGTTCAGATAGCTGAGCGATTCCTGGATATCTACATGCTAGAATGCTACAAATCTTTGTGGAGTGAGCGACTTTCATGACTACACGCCGAGCGCCATCCAGAATTATCCCTAGAGCCTTTCCGGGCATCAAGCCAGACGAAATCGAGGAATTGATTGCCAACAGCCAGGTACATTCCTATGAACCCGGCACGATCCTCTGCCGCGAGAACGCGGTGGAGGATCGTTTTTACATGATCCTCGAAGGTGAAGTGGAGGTCACGAAGAACATTAACAACACCGAAACCCGTCTGCTCAAGACACTCGCACCGGGCGATTTTTTCGGAGAAATGGCGCTCATCCATAACGCGCCGCGCGCAGCTACCGTCACGGCCAAGTCGTCGCTGACTACGCTTGAGCTGGATAAAGCCGCTTTCGACCGCGTCATACACTCGAGCAGCAGCATCGCCATGGCAATGGTCAGTGAGATCAGCAACCGGCTTCGCCAGAACGACCAACTGGCTGTAGATGACCTGCGCATGCGCGCCAGCGAACTGGCTGAGGCATATCAAAAACTCGCCGAGCAGGAACTGGCGCGCCGCGAGTTTCTCAGCACCGTGGCGCATGAACTCCGCACGCCGCTCATGGTTGCGAGCGGTTACCTCCAGATGCTGCAGAAAGGCATTATGCAGGGCGACCAGCTCAGGGCGGGGATTGAAACGGTGTCGCGCAATGTCCAGCAGGTCGTGACATTGGTCAATGACATTCTGTTTTTGCAGGAGATGGAGCTTGTCCTCCCCGACTTTCAGGCAGTGGATATGAATGAAGTTGCATATAGCGTGATTGGAAAATATGTGGCCTCAGCCCAGGAGCATGGAGTGAGTCTGCGCCTGATCCCCAGCCGATACCTGCCTCCGGTTTGGGGCGATCCCAAATCCCTTGAGCGCGCCGTGATGGCGCTGGTGGATAATGCCATCAAGTTCAGTCCGCGCGGCGGTGCTGTAAATATCAATCTCACAGAAAGTGACGGGAAGATCCTGGTCGCTGTTGAAGATCATGGGATCGGGATCGCAAACGAAAACCTACCCCGCATCTTCAATCGTTTCTATCATCTGGAAAGAAGTGGCGACGATCTGTTCAGCGGCATTGGACTTGGGCTGGCTATAACACGCCAGGTCATTGAACAACATCAGGGCAGCCTGGATGTGGTCAGCGAGCCGGGCAAAGGGAGTACGTTTACGTTGACCCTCAAGCAATGGAGGCAGGATAAATAAGGTTTTACGAATCCGAGCGAATGGAAGTCCGATTCAATCTGCAAATTCTACGATCAGTCTTTCCTGCTGATCATAATAGGAGCGCGCCGAAAATGGCGGATCACCGCGCTGCATATGGCGGATCTTGGATAACAGAATCGGCAGGTCTTCGACGACGGGGAATTCACCCATTCGATCAAACGGAATCCATTCGGCCGTGCCTTCTTTGGAAGGCTGCGGTTCGCCCTCCGGGCATTCCCCACTAAAGAGATACAAGCCGATGCCGACTTCGCCGGCATCCACAATCAGTGTGCCGCATAACCACAGATCGGCAGTTAATGCGGTCTCTTCCAGCAACTCACGCTTCGCGGCCGAAAGGACATCCTCGCCTTTCTCTATGTGACCGCCCAGCCCATTGTATTGATTTGCCCACAAGCGTTTGGTGGGCGCGCCTTTCAGGAGCAAATATAGATCCCCGCGCCGCAAAAAGATCGCGGTGCGGGGGATAACTGTATAGCGCTCGTGAGCGAGTCCTTGATCCGATTGGGGCATAGAATGAAATCTTCCTTAGATTGTCCTATATTTTATCTAATTCTGACCGACCGGCAAGTGTCTCCTCGGCTTCGAGCCTCTTACCGCCCACTGAGGTTCTCAAATTTGAATCCATGTCCGTTGAACGAGCAGGAACGCCCAGACGCTGCTACTCGCTCAACGGATTTTTTTGACAAACTGACCACCAGGCCGATCAGGACTCCGGGGTGCCAGTGCCGGGAACATTTCCTGAGCCTTGGCGTCTATCCAGGGAGCAGGCTCGCAAGCAAAGCTCGATACCAGCTCTGAGTTAGTACAGGACTAGTACAGGATTAGTACAGAATTCAAATCTTGATCACGGAGGCAGCAGCATGACAAAAGTAAAACTCAACCCGGCCCTGGTCGAGATCCGGGGCATGATGGCCGGGATCGTATAC
>DATGYJ010000070.1:0-17569 GCA_035298105.1 Anaerolineales bacterium
GGTTTACCGGCAGGGATTCATGGTCAACCTGCTCAACCCCCATTGTGCTGTTCTTCTTTGCCCTATTGCACCAATTCGTCGATCCCGATAAAGGCAATGTCAGCGGGCAGACTCTCTTCTTGGGCTCGCTCTTTGTGAGTATGTCGATTGTTACGGATAGTCTGTATGCATTATTAGCCAATTTCATTGCGGACAGATTCAGAGGTAGCAGGCATTTCCAAAAAAAGGGCAACGCTACTTAGCCGCCCTGGTTTATGTGGACCTAAGAATCACAACCGCGCTGACGGGTTCAAAGAAGTAGCTGCGAACTGCAATAGCCTTGTAACTCGAAAACTGTACCAAGGTTGGTTATACTTCTAATGCACAAAACTGCACTAGGCTGGGTTACACACTCTACCTTCAGAGCCATGAGAAGTAGAAATGAACCCACAGGTTTCGTTGCGCAAGGCAAAGGAACTTCATATGTCTTCCGTATTAGACGCCATCTCAAGCTATATGTTTTCCGGAGTGCCAAGCAATGCAGTTTATGATCTCATAAAAACAGCTTGGCGTAAAACCCAACAACAGTCGTGGGAGGAGATATATTTAGGAGCTTTCAAAGCTGCTATAGGCGACTTGCGCCCGCATCTGGCCTCTTACACCAAAGATGGCGAAGTATCCCTGAACACTGAGCAATTACACAAGGTCTTATATCACGAGCTGGATATTTCTATTCAAGATCTTACCTATAGCCAATTGACTGACGATATGTTTGCTCAGAAACTAGCTAAAGCTATGTCCCAGAGCAGTGTATTGGAGATAGGTGGGCATACGCTGTCATCCGAAGATTACGAGCAATTGGTAGGCAATCTGATCCGTCACGCATATACCCAATTTAGAATCGGGGTCCTGGCTGACGAACTCGCTTTTCGCCGCACGATCTTAGATGAGGCACAACTAAATCAAGGGCTTATTAGAGAAACACAGATTTTCCTGCAAGAGCATTTTTCTCTAATGCTTGGGCGACTCGATCAAATGGAGCGGAGGCTGGATACGCAAACAAATTTGATACAACAGATGGTAGCTATTCTTGAGCGCCCAGCTATTGCACCTCAGGCAAAACAATCGGTTTCGACTGAAAGAAAGTTGTTGCGTCTTTTTATCGCAACACCTAGTGATGTGATGGAAGAGCGAGATCAATTGCATGAAGTTATAGCTGAATTCAATGAGCCTGGTGCTCTTGCTGACCAAAATGGCTGTGTGCTTCAAATACTAGATTGGCGTGATGTTGTTCCCGGGATGGGACGGCCAGAGGATGTTATTTTGGAACAATTACCGTTAGAGCTATGGGATATTTTCATAGGCATTCTCTGGACCCGCTTTGGGACACCCTCCGGTGCGAGAGATCCCATAACAAATCGTTTTTATAATTCAGGGACAGAAGAAGAGTTCTGGAGGGCTTACCAGGCGTGGAAACAAACCGAGCGACCTTATTTACTTCTCTATCGCCGCATCGATGCCCCACCATTACTGAACGCGATTTCCCCCGATCAGTTAGCGCGCGTGCAGACATTCTGGCAAGAATTCGATATCGCCGGGCAGCATCCTGGTCTCTACCAGACTTATGAGGGGCTGAGTGCATTTGAACACCGATTTCGGCGTGATCTGATTAAATTGTTGCCACGTCTACGTTGAGCTAATTGGCTTTTTAATGAGGCTGAGTATGTCAATCACCCGTGTGCAAATACGACTCTTTGTGGCCGGTCCAGACGACATGCTTGACGAGCGAAAACGACTACATGATATAGTGGCCGAATTTAACCAGCCCGGTGGCTTAGCTGACCAATATGGTTGCATGTTCCAAATCCTGGAATGGCGTGACGTTGTACCAAGTATGGGACGACCGTTGGATATTAAGCTAGAGCAATTACCTCTTGAAACATGGGACATTTTTATTGGCTTACTATGGATGCATTTTGGGGATCCTTCTGGCGGAATTGATCCTACAACGGGCCGCGCATATAACTCGGGTACCGAAGAAGAGTTTCAGTTAGCTTATCGCGCCTGGACTGAAACCGGACGCCCTCACATACTGTTTTATCGGTGTATGCGCGACTTCCCTTCCAGCGCGCTTACAAGTAAAGAGCACTTGGAGCAATTGAAAAGTGTCCTGGTTTTTTGGGAAGAGTTCAAGCCTGAAGGACGACACCCTGGTGTTGTACAACCATTCCAAACCCCGGACGATTTTGAGCGTCGAGTCCGCAATGATCTACAAAAGATGATTGGACGCTTAGAAATGTCTGAAAAGTCATCGTCAGTTACAGTTTCACCAAAGCTATCAGAGGATGAACTAATACGTCCATATCTTTCTTGGTTAGTACGACGGCACAGCACTCTTGAATTACGCGGTATTCGTAAGGCTGGTCAATCCCCCGCTATACCGCTGGAGAGAGTATTTGTGGCCCTAAGGGGTGATTACTCAACACCCACTGAACGCTCCGAAAGCCGTCTTTTAGTTGAGACAGAATGGCGTGAATGGAATTCGCAGTTGCACCTCAAGGATTTATCACCAGATGAAAGACGTATTCTCCGCTGGAAATTTCTAGCGCGGTCGCCCATTATGCCTGTACTAGAGGCACGTGACCGTCCGCATCTATTTACTGGTGCCAAAGGCGTTACACTGACATTGGGTGAAGCGTTTCGTCACTATCGGTGGCTAGTTATACTCGGTGACCCAGGTAGTGGGAAAACGACAATGGCTCGTTGGCTCACCTTAAAGCTGTCACAGGCTCTTTTCGATGGACAAACAAGGGTTATAGTGCCGAAAACACAAGTTGATCCAGAAGCAAGAGATGAGGACTCGTTGCTATTCAAGAAGCCCAACAATACGGACTCGTCCATAGACTTGGGTTCAGCTCGTCTTCCAGTGCTTGTACGCATATCAGACTTCGCTGCCGCTCGACGCGATGACCCCACATTGTTGCTCGCAGATTATCTTGGATATCATCCTTGGCTAGGAGAAGTACCAACCTATGGCGCGGAAGATCAAATACATCGAGGAGAACGAATACCTGCAGAAGGGTTGAATAGACTAATAAAACACTTTTTGCGGCACGGTAGGGCCATCGTTATTCTGGACGGTCTAGACGAGATCACGGAAGCCGATAAGCGGGACGAGATAGTTGGGGCAGTGGAGGCCTTTATTCGTGACTGGATTCGCACCCCAGAAGGTCTAACACCTTTTGATATAGTATGGGAATTAGGAAAACCAGATCAACCTGTTAGCTCAGGAGGTAATCAACTCGTAATAACCAGCCGGATTGCGGGTTATCACGCCTCTCCTCTCAATGGGCATATCGCTCATGTCACAATTGAACCTATGCGCGATACTGCCATAAATCGTTTTTGCGATGGATGGGCACTTGCTATCCACCGTTTGCTATCCGAGTCCAAAGAGAGCGAGGTGGAAATGAAAGCGCGAGCCGCCCGCGAAGCAAATTCACTCAGGCAAACGATCCATGATCCAAACCGTCCTGGCGTGCGTGAGTTAGCTGGCAATCCACTTCTTCTAACGGTTCTTGCCTTAATACATCATAATAGCCAGGCGCGACTGCCAGAGCAGCGAGTTCGTCTCTACCAAATTGCCGTTGAAAACCTAGTCGAAGTATGGCGCGACACAGGGTTAACCGAGGACGAGGTAGTTCACGTTCTTGCCCCTTTGGCAGCCCATATTCACGAGAATTACCCTACTGGTCTAATTGAAGAAAGTGAAGTGCGCGCTATTGTCACGGAGCATTTGGCCGCTTACAGGGGAATCGACCCGCATAATCTACCGCCTGTTTTCCGCAACACGGTCAACGCATTCTTAGAGGCCCTTCGTGAGCAAGTGGGGCTTTTGGCGGCACGTGGAGAGTATCTGTACGGATTCCTGCATCTTACTTTTCAGGAATATCTTGCAGCTCGTTATCTGGTACGCGATCCGGCTACTGCCATCGATGAACTTATAGATCGCCTTGGCAATCCCCGCTGGCGAGAACCGATTTTGTTAGCTCTAGGATATGTAAGCTGGACTTGGGGACCCGTAGCTAGGGAGCGTCTCATCAAAGCACTGCTAGAGGCCAATAATCCACTAGCAGACCTACTCCCGCAGGGGGCGCTGTTGGTTGCAGCAGCTCTCCCGGAGTTGGTACATATACCGCTCGGTGTGGTTGAGGAAGTTACTCGTCAATTGTTAGTTTCCTATGCAGATCAGGAGGGATTAGGCCAGTCCGACTTACTGGGCCAACAGATAGAAGAAACTTTCCTCCAGTTACGCCGAGGGGAAATCACTCAGGTTGTAGATAACATACTCCTAAAAAGCCTAAGAGGCTTTCCTTCGCGACCCTCCATAGCCTTAGCTGCTTCTTCGCTTGTCCTAAAACATCAATGGTTTACCCCACCAATGGCGGAAGCGCTTTTGGACAGTGTATATGTCGACAATGAGACGTGGGATTGGCCCATAGATAATGCCCTGAAAGCTATCATTGCACATGACCTATCCTTGTTTCCGCCGGAACGCCTTAGTTTCCGCCGTGCCTTAGAACAGAATCCTGATCTTATTCAACGCATCACTGAGAGCCCCGCTTGGTTGCAAGCAATAATCGCAATTTATGGCGGACTTGATACTCAGGGACATTTCTCTATAAACCATATTCACTGGGATTCTCCTCTAACGGCACACTTCTTACAGACGTTGAAACAGAACGAGAACATTTTGGATCTCGTACCTAAACTCTGGAATGTCTGGAACAGTGACTCAAACGAATTAGATCAGACAGATGCACTATTAGCCTTGATAGCTTTAGATCAAGATGTATTCTCATCGTTGAAAGAGACCTTGATGGTTGATCCTGAGCGTGTAATGAGAGTATTACCCCGTATTAATAGGGTGGCACGTCCACTGTCGGATATGATAACCGTATTGAGACCCAATTTGGCAAGTCTGTTCCGCTCGCCGGTACATCATTTGGGTGAACCTGAAAGGCATAAGGTCCTGTCGACGGTGATTAGAGCAATGCAGATATATGTGGAACAACATGAAGATGAGAGCAATGCATTTTCTTTCGTGGACGAAATAGTGATCAATTCAGCAGAGTATATAGCCACATATCCAGATCTGACTAAGGAAGTGCTGAGGATAACACGTCAGATTGAGATTTGGAAGTCTACTCACTCTGACGATAGCGAACTGTGGTCGAATAGAGCTTCATCATTATCGCTGGACGAATATGTTGTGGGACCTTCAACACTACGGCTGTCCGTTCTGGTGGAAATAATGCCGCATCTAAATGATGAGAATTTACAAGAGGTCTTCCCTCAATTCCTTGAGTTTACTCAGTTGCCGACCAGATTTATGAATTTTCGCAAGTGGAAAAGCGGACTCAAGTCTATTATCCATCGCTTCACCCAATCGCCTACACTACTAAAGGAAACACTAAATGCTGTTCAAAAGCTACCGGTATTGGTTGGAGATCCAGTATTGGTGGGAGATCAGTATAGCCCACTGATCGATTGCTTAAGTGTGATGATCCCCCTCATCGAAGCGAATGAGCGCAAGGAAGTTTTAGCCCAAGTCTTTGGCGCCGCGAAGTCAATCAGCTCGCCGTTTGGCCGTGCTCTCGTTTTGTCGGATCTTCTTCAGCAAGTCGAAATATATTCTGACCTCAATGACCGCAAGGAAGTTTTAGTCCAGGCCTTTTACGCTGCGAAGTCAATCAGCTCCTCGCTGGATCGTGCTCTCGTTTTGTCCACTCTTCTTCCTCAAGTCGAAACATATCCTGACCTCTTGGAAGAATGTCTTGAAATCATTCAAGATGACAGTTCGCACACAGATTTGGGCGTAGAGGAAAATAAGCACCAAGGTAAATCCGGTTCTTCCTCTGGGTCGATTTCTTACTATTGGACATCTATGACGACAGAGGGTGAGAAACGAACGAGAATTCGTCTAAGCCCAACAAAAATATATGAGTTCGTGATAGAACAGAGTGGTAATTGGCGAAGATGGCCACCTCTTCAAGCGGCAGAGTGTGCGGCCTACTGCGATCAGCGTATTCAAGAGAAAAGCATCGCAGAAGCTCTTGAACAGGCTCTCAATCTGGATAATGGCTTGGAGCGCGCCATTGCTGGTACAGCAATGCTCCCTTATTTGAGCGAACTAGAAGTCCACAGAGTTGTGGACCGACTTCTGCAAACTCTTGAAGACTTGGCAAAATCTTACTCAAAGTCTCACACGCGGTACTCTCCTCACGTGCGCTATGAAGGTGATAGCATTACTATTCAGTATATTGTGCGTATTTTGATTCAGTTGACAAACTATGCCGGAGTGCATGCCGATGTCTTACCCCGAGCTTTATCCATAATAGAAAACTTACCAACAGAACTCGACGAAGATTCACCTCGTTATTCTTATGCAGGAAGGGATTTGGTAGAAGCTTTGGCCATGATTGCGCCTCTTTGGGCTGCGCACCCTCCTCTGATAGAGAGAGCGCTTGCTTTTGTGCAAACACTTCCAGAGTTCGTAAGGGAGCAATGGGATTTTCGGCCCATTGAAATGCCTCGTCTTGAAGCACTGATGGTATTTGCTCCTTATCAACAACATAATCGCTATTATGATGCTTTGTCCACTGCCTTGACCGCAATTGAGAAGATGGGCGAAGCTGGACTAAACTGCTTAAGAATCGTAATTCCATATCTAGCAACATACCCGGATCTCATGGAAAAAGCACTAAATATGGTGAATGCTTTACCATGGCAAGCGACGAGCAAATCCAGCAGGCAAACCTATCCTCGTGTCGACGCTCTGAAAGCATTCACCGCTCATTTGGATTCGTATCCCTTACTCAAAAGCAAAGTCATGTCATTAATCGAGGAAAGTCAGGGTGAAGACTACTATGTGAAGTTGTTGACTGCATGTGCACCTTCTTTCGTAATCGATCCCACCTTCCAAGAGCGAATTCTGAATGTTATACATGTGTGGGATTCGCTGTTTACGCTGAATAAACTCATGACGCAAGTAGTGCTTCAGATTGGTGTACCCAGACGATCAAAGGAACTCTGGAGTGCACTAGAAGAATCCCACCGTCAATCCATGGTAATGCGAGCAATACAGCAACAGGGTACTAAGGCAACTCAAATTCTGACATCTGAAGCTGCCGAAACACTTGATACTCTCTTGACTAGGGGAGAATTCGCCACGGTTCGTCAACTTCTGCCCTTCGTTTCTCACCCAGACTTGGAAACCGTATCAATTATTGAGAATTGGCTTCATTGCTCAGATGTAAGTATCATGCGGCATGCCGCATTGCTCCTCGCTGAGGCAGGGTGTCTGACAACTCAAATTTTGGTCCACCTTGTCGATTTACTCGGGGGTAATGAGGATAGACTACGTTATCGAGCAACACTGTGTCTACATAATCAGCCAGGTAAATATCATCACCATAAAGCTGCTGGACTTCACGTCTCTGAGATAGGTGGATCCACAATAAGCACCCTGGCGCGCATGGCGAGAGAGCATGGCTCTGATCCTCAAGTTGGCACTGTCCTAGCTTGGTCGCTAAACGAAATCATCCATGATGATCCAGTCGCACTGACAAAGTGGATAAACGCTGTAGAAACAGAAAACCAAAACGCCGAGGAAGCGAAGGAAATTCTGAGCAGAATTCATCTTCTAACACCGGATGGTTGGACTGCGTTGTTTTCTAGCCTGACGGATGGCAGCCCACAAGTTCAAGAGTTGTTACTTGAAAGTGTTTCATGGTTGCTGCGTGGAAGGATGAGTAAAGAGAATGTTGAAAGATCGCGCCATATACTCCACATGTTGACGGCTTCACCAGATGAGAGTATAAGGCTGCGAGCTGCACAAGCCTTGGGGTATATTCCTTTCCCATCCCTAGCTGACTTGAGGATCCTGCAAGAGATCCTGAACTCTTCAGACCACAATATGGTTTTGCGGTCATCCAATTCGCTTGTGCGCTTAACTATGCATATGAATGATGATGAGAAGTCTCATGTGGAGAATCTACTCTTGTCCAAGTTATCAGAGTCTGCCATGATAGCTGATGCTGCCGCACCTTCGCTGGCTAGACTTTGGATTGTTCAAATAAATGTTTCGGATCATCTAAATATTACGGATTTTCGGTCTTCGGCTGAAGAAAGGGAGAATAAGACCAAGCGTGGAATACTGGAACTCCATGAGCGCCTTATCGATGCACTGCATGTTGAAACGCAACACCCAGAAGACTTGGCCCGGCTACTAAAACTATTCCTCATGGCAGGGACGGATAATGACATTTGGGGAGACTACCACGAGAAGGTCGTCAAGATTGTGTACACCCTAATAGAAAGATTCCCGATTCTTATTGAGTCGCTATTAAAGCTGGTGGAGAGCAGTTTCTCTGAGGACGATTGGGGATTCCGGCGTGTCGCTCTGGCTGTCACTGCCGCTGTTGCTGAGAGCCTGCCAGCAACATTTGCACATGCCGCCGACCCCGACCGCTTAGAGAGTCTGCTTGTTACAGCTACCGAAGACGCTGATAGCTTCAATGTCCGTCGCTTTTCGCTGACCAGCTTGAGCTATCTACGCAGAGTAACATTAGAAGTGGTTAGGGTGCTGCGTTCAACATTGTATGATATAGACGCAGTGCAGAAAGATTCACTTGCCGCCATTTCACGGTTTAGGCGTATCGAAGGCGATCTCATTTCTGAGCTTATTAAAGGACTTTATGATGAGAGCGCAACCATTGCCTATGCTACTGCCCAACTGTTGGCTGTATTGGGACGCTCGGATGAACTGAACGCAACCCAAAGAATGCAGATTCTAGAAGGTATTGCGGCTGCCCTCCGTGATCAAAGTTCGCATCGTGAAGTATATGTACTCAAAGATTCTCAGATTGAGCATAAAGGAGGTCTACATCAGGCAATGTATAAAGCTTTACTGCAAGTGGCTGGGGTCATAAGTATTGATGCGCACGAGAGACCTCAGGATCTAGCTTACGCGGCATAGCAGTCGAGTCTTTGCCATCGCAGAAAAGAATAGTGACGATACCCTGCTCGCCTGCTATCGCTTGTTCCAGGTGCTTTTGTGCGGCCATTGCTTATTGAGTTAGAACTGTGTAGATAGGTTGGCTCAGTTGCTCTATCCCGCGCTGCTTAATGAGATATTTGAATGCTGGTGCAAAACGAAACAGCGGCTCAGCCATCAGACAGCCTAAGATAAAGCATAGTAGCTTCTTATGGGTGTTCGCTTTTGTCTTGGTTTCCCCGTTAAAATTATGTCTGCTGGTGATGCCTCCTGCCCCAAACAAACCTCGTAGTTAGTTCATTCGAGTTTTGCCAATGTAAATTTGATGAAAGCTAATTACGGAGAAATGTCAACAGAAAAATGTATGGCTTTTTGTCCCTGCCATAATGATGGCGGATTGTCCTACCACGGGTGGCTACCCAAAAATCGGAACGGTTGCGAGTGCAGATTTGCCTTTGCTCGCGCAATGTGTGCCAAATAAAGGCAGGATTCGTTTTCGGGAAACGACGGTTGCAAAGGCACAGAAGAAATATCGGGCGTTGCTGTCCGGGTTGAATAACGGTATTCTTGAAGCGGAGTAACTATGGAGTCAGACACGCCCCGCAGGGGTGTGCTGTCGTAGGTTATGGACAGCAAGCTGTCCGAATCCAAAAAGAGATGGATTTGAAAATAGATCTCAACTGTGATCTGGGTGAAAAGGTTGGCATTGATGAAGCCATTATGCCTTATATTACATCCGCCAACATTGCCTGTGGTTTCCATGCAGGCGATGAAACGAGCATGCGGACCACCGTCCGATCAGCGAAGCAGTATGGAGTTGCGGTCGGCGTACATCCGGGGTGGAAGGATAGAGAGGGGTTTGGTCGACGCGAAATGTCAGTGCCGCCTGATGAAGTCGAAGCATTGGTGCTGTATCAGATCGGCGCGCTCTATGCGATTGCAAAAGCGGAAGGCGCAGAATTGCATCACGTCAAGCCGCATGGCGCGTTGTATAACCAGGCTGCAAAAGATAAGGTCCTGGCAGCCGCCATTGCAGGCGCAGTGAAACGCTTCAGCGTGGAGCTTATTCTCGTTGGGCTGGCAGGCTCAGCATTAATAGAAGCGGGGGTTGAATCTGGACTAAAGGTTGCCAGCGAAGGCTTCCCCGATCGTAATTACAATTCCGATGGAACTTTGATCTCCCGAAAGCAATCCAATGCAATCATCGAGTCGCCTGAAGAAGTAGCAGCACACGCGCTGAGATTAGTACAAGATGGGATCAGCTTTAGCAGGCGCCTCGTTCCCGTGAATACACTGTGTTTACATGGCGATCATCCGCAGGCGGCCCAAAATGCGAAATGGGTTCGGGATGCACTGGAAAAAGTGGGAATAGAAATCGCCAGACTATAAGCGTTATCGTTTAGGGAGACAACCCGTTTGCCCTGCAGTTGAATCGCAGAGCAAACGACTGTTCAATCACTTCAGCTTGTAATGGGTATTAGGCAGTGAACGTAAACGCTCTGCAGAGCTTTCAGGAGTAAGGTCTCGTTGCGGCATGGCGAGCAGCTCAAAGCCAACGAGGAACTTGCGCACTGTGGCGGAGCGCAGCAAGGGCGGATAGAAATGTGCGTGCAGTACCCATTCAGGATGGGACTGCCCATCGAACGGAGCCTGGTGGAAACCCATTGAGTATGGAAAGGAAATCTCGAACAGATTGTCATAGCGCGTGGTGATTTCCTGGATGGCTTCAGCCATATCATGGACCTCACCTGCATCGAGTTCGGTCAAATAAGCGCATGGACGATGGGCGACCAGGAGCACTTCAAATGGCCAGACAGCCCAAAAGGGGACCAATGCTGTAAAGCTGTCATTCTGAAAAATGATCCGTTCGCTGTGCTGGTCTTCTTCACTCAAATAATCGGACAATAACGTGCGGCCATGTTCAGCAAAGTAGGACTTCTGATGCTCGAGTTCTTTCGCCGGCTCATTTGGGATATGTTCTGTGGCCCAGATTTGACTGTGCGGATGCGGATTTGAACAACCCATCAACGCACCTTTGTTTTCAAAGACCTGCACATACCGGATGAACTCTCTCGCGCTGAGTTCTCCGGTTTGCTCCCTCCAAGTCAGGATGATATTCTCGATAGCCGGTAGCTCGAGTTCGGGAAGGGTCAAATCGTGGCGCGGCGAAAAGCAAACGACCCGACAAAGCCCACGCTCAGACACGGAGGCCAGCAACGGGTGGTTGGAGACATGAGCGGGAGTCTTTTCAGGCAGAAGCGCAGGGAAGTCATTGTCGAAAACAAAAGTGGAAGAATAATCCGGATTCTTTAATCCGCCTGCTCTTTCGTTGCCTGGGCAGAGATAGCAGTTTGGATCGTACGGGGGTAAGTTTTCGAGTGGAGTTTTTTCAACCTGCCCCAGCCAGGGACGTTTGGCGCGGTGGGGTGAAACGAGCACCCATTCTCCGGTAAGAGGATTGAAACGACGATGCGGAGCATCAAATGTCATGTTTCGATTCCAATGGAGATTTCACCATTTATTATATCCTTCACTCATTTTTCGATATTCAATAAAAGGCTCATCGATCAGCTTGGTATACAAGGCGATTTGGCAAGCTTCCTCCAGTGTACTTGTCCAGAAGAAAGCTTCATCCAGAGTTTGACCGATCGCAAAACTGCCATGACCGCGCAACATGAGGATTTTGTAATTCTGCAGCGTGTTCGCTACCTTGTTTGCCATCTCCGGAGTCCCTGAGGCAAATTCCTCGGTAACAACCGGAACTTTCTTGAGCAGATAAGAAGCTTCATTGTCAATGGGGACAATTTCGTCGCGTGAGAGAGAGAAAGCAATCGCCATGCGCGGGTGACAGTGGACGATTGCCAAGGCAGGAGTCATCTTGTATATTGTGCGATGCGCCAGTAATTCGGTAGAGGCCAGGGCCACGCCGCTATCGTTTTTCTCCAGTCCAGTTTCGATCAGATCGTTGGGCTTGAGGTTTCCAAGCATAGCCCCGCGGCGCTTTATGACGACCCGATCTCCCAGGCGCACACTAAGGTTGCCTCCATGTGAACTGATCATTTGAGCCGTATACAGGTCGCGGCCGATCTCTCGAAACATCTCGTAAATTCGTTCATCTACCATTTTTTCTCCTTACATCGCAGCCAAATTGGCTAGGCTGAGTTCTTCCAGTTTCTGCTTTTTGGGTATACCGTTCTCGTCCCACCCGCGCGTGCGATAATATTCTTTGAGCATCGGTTCCAATTGGGTCACCCAACCTTTGGAGGGACCTTCTGTCGGCGCTTCGGTCAAAAGCCGCGCTGGCAATGTGTCATCCTTGCGTGTGAAACCTTCGCGTAAGTTATAGAGTTTTTCCAAATTCCACACTCGCTCGCCGGCCTTAATCAGATCTCCCGTAGCATACCGAAGTCCTGTCACCGCCGAAAGGACGCGGGCAAAATACTCCTCGGCTACACCCATGTTGGTGAACTTGCATAGCACCAGTGAATCAATGGCGGCGGAGATATTTTGGTGCAAAATGACAAAGCTGGATTTGCCCTGTACTTGGAAGCGATCAATGAGTTTCGGCAACCCCAGCACTTCGAGCCCTACCATATTGCCGCGCATATGACATCCACCCCGGTTTGATGTGGCATACAGTAGCCCCTGTCCCTGCATACCACGCGGATCATAAGCGGGCATTTCCATTCCTTTGGCAGACATGGAAAGTTCGGGATGTCCATACTTCGTTGCTAAACGGAGACTGCCGTCAGCCAGGTCCGAACCGATGTCGCGCCGATAAGCCATCGCTTCGATGGTGGGAGCAAGCTGATCCGCTCTTCCGAAGCGCAGGTCTGAATCCATATATCCCTTTTCGCTCAGTTCCATGGCACAGGCGATGGTTGAGCCGGCAGAGATCGTATCGAAGCCCAGATCATTGCAGAGTGCGTTAACTTCGATGATCGCGGGCAAATCGTCAATGCCGCACTGCGCGCCAAATGCCCACGTGGATTCAAATTCGGGACCTTCGCCTTCCACTTTTTCTGTTTTGCTGATGCGTGTACAACCAATTGGACATGCCCAACAGGATGAATTTTTAACAAGATATTTCTCGGTCAATTCCTCACCGGAAATTGCCTCTGCACCTTCAAACTGGGTCTGTTGATGATTGCGAGTTGCCAGCGCTCCAATGTTATTCATGATATTCATCAAGACCACGGTGCCAAACTCGGGCAATGCCTGGCTGGTGAGCGGACTTGCCGCCAGCAGTTTACGCGTCTCATAAAGTAAAAACTTGAAGCGCTCGGCGTTTTCAATTGCAGGGCGATCTTTGCCTTCAATCACAATTGCCTTCAGATTCTTGGAACCCATCACCGCACCTGGACCTCCACGTGCCAGGGCACGTTCGCGATCATTCATGATCGCCGCAATGTAACTCAGATGTTCTCCCGCCGGACCAATACACAGAACGTTACGCCTGTTGTTGTTTTGTCCCAGTTTTTTTGTTAGATCGAAGACTCGCATGCCCCATAACTCGGTCGCATCGTGAAAAGTGATGACATCGTACTTGACCTCAATCCAAACCGGCTTCTCAGATTTGCCGCGAATAATCATCACATCATAGCCGGCCTTCTTGAACTGCATACCCCAGAAACCTCCAGAGTTTGCATCAAGAACTGTGCCTGTCAGAGGGCTTTTTGTCGTAACTGAAAAACGGTTGCTCGTCTGATAGCCCGTTCCGGTCAGCGGCCCGTTCGTAAAGATCAAAACATTTTCGGAGGACAGCGGGTCTACCTCCGGACCAACCATATCCCATAACAAGCGCGCCCCCAACCCACGTCCACCAATAAAAAGGCGCGCCATTTCCATATCCAATGGATAGGTTTTATAAGTTTGCGTATTCAGATCTATGTCCAAAACTTTTTCAGACCAACCAGCCATAGTATTCTCCTGTTATCCGCCTGCGATAGGCGGGAAAATAGCAACCATATCCTGCTCCGTTACAGCCGTTGCCAGGTCAATCACGTTATGTCCGTTCAGCGTGATAACGATCAGAGGGCGGACTTCACCTGCTTGCAGGATCATTTCACTCAGGGGCGGATTCTGCTGCACCAGTTCGTTCAGCACTTCCCTGATTGTCGTTCCCGTGATGGATACTTCTTTCGTCCCTGCGAGTTTACGCAGGTTCGCATACAACTTGACTAATGGCATATCTTCTCGCACTAAGCCTTGATCACTCCCTTTTTGAGAATGAGGTTTGCGTAGAGCGCCATTTCGCCCGTCGCCAAAACGGCATAAGCCTTTTTGGCACGCTCATAAAAAGCGAAACGTTCTACATAATCAAAATCAGTAAAACCCGGTTCGTGTTGTTGAATGACCTTACGATAATCATCCCAGATGACCGGTTGGTATGGATCGCCCGGAACGACAGCCATCAGCGCGACTGGCTTTTCCACATACTGGTCCAGTGGAAAGAGATTCAAGATGGCGTCGAGCAAAACCAGACAACCCAGCCCATCAGCGCGCACCAGACTCTGGGCAATGCTCGCAGATGGGAAATTTCCATCTGCAATGACAAGTTCATCGCCGTGTCCCATCTCCATCAATGCTTTAATAAGTTCCGGTGAAATAGTGGGGGAAATGCCTTTAAGCATGGTGTTTATCCTATTTGCGTAATGCCAGATAACGGGTGTAGGCTTCTCCCCACGGTGACGGGTTTCGGGGCTCATAAGCTGTCACATCGAACGAACGCAGCACCAGAGCACGCCCTTCCGTTAGAGAGGAAAGATGACCAAGAGCGATCGCCTGAAGCAGGATATTGCCAATGGCAGTCGCTTCCACGGGACCGGCAATCACCTGACAGCCGGTTGCGTCCGCAGTGAATTGATTAAGCAGGCGATTGCGCGAGCCTCCACCGATGATATGGATGACCGGCAGAGTTTTGCCTGAAAGTTCACGAAGTTTTTCCGTTCCCCAGCGATACTCGAGCGCCAGACTCTCGAGTATGCAGCGTACCACTTCGGCGTCGGTTTGAGGGACAGGCTGCTGGGTTTCCTGGCAAAACATCTGAATGCGCTGCACCATATCGCCGGGAGCGAGAAAACGGTCATCGCCGACAAAAATGAACGATTTGAGCGCTGTTGCTTCAGCAGCGAGATTCGTCAGAGATTCATACGAGTAACTCTTCCCGGCTTTAGCCCACTCACGCCGGCATTCCTGCAATAGCCACATCCCCATGATGTTCCTAAGGAAGCGGAATGTGTTGCATACTCCTCCTTCATTTGTCAAGTTATGTTTTAAGCTGTTAGCGTTGATAATCGGTTCGTCAGACTCAATCCCGATCAGTGACCAGGTGCCGGAACTGATATAAATGAAATCCTTTCCCTCAGCGGGAACGGCGGCCACGGCAGAGGCAGTATCGTGACACCCAACGGCAATTACAGGGATGCGCTCGCAGGATGCATCACGGGCAACTGAGGCACGCAAGTGTTCAAGTACTGTGCCAGGCGGCACAATTTGTTGAAAAATAGGCTCCGGGATCTGGAGCGCAGTGAGCAGTTCAGAGGCCCAGCGTTTTTGGCGTGGGTTGTAGCACTGCGTAGTGGTGGCAACCGTAAATTCATTGACTTTGCGCCCTGTGAGCCAGAAGTTGAACAGGTCAGGCATAGTTAAAAACGTGTTGGCGCTTTGCAGAGCAGAGTCCTTTTCCTGGCGCATGGCAAACAGCTGGAATAATGTATTTAATTGCATGAATTGGATACCGGTCTGGTTATAGATTTCTTCACGTGGAAGAATCCGGCACGCAGCCTCGATCATTCCGTTTGTGCGCGCGTCACGATAGTGGTACGGATTCCCAATCAGCCGGTCTGAGACATCCAGCAAGCCAAAATCCACGCCCCAGGTGTCGATGCCAATTGCTGACAGTTGTCCATGACTTTGCGAGGCAGCCAAGCCAACACCATTTTTAATCTCGGACCACAAGCGTAGGACATCCCAATGCAAACCATCGGGCAGGCTAACAGGCCCGTTTGTGAAACGATGCACCTCATTCAATGTCAAACGTTCATCCAGAGCTCCTAAGATCGCTCTCCCGCTTTCCGCACCCAGATCAATTGACAGAAAAGATTGAGTCTTTTGCATAATATATCTCTCAACTGAGATATTGGGACAGACTACATAGAGACATTACAATTCTTTCAACTTGTTTCTCGCCGCGCAATCACTCGGATTGCGCCGGGAATAGGCTCTTTAGCAACAAAAATGAGGTATCCGCCACCACCCGCGCCTGATAGCTTCCAACCCAGCGAGCAGTCGCGGTACTCATCGATGAGGGCCACCACACGCGCATTCAGCATATTGGGAAACATCGCTACTTGTGCCTCGAAGCTTTCGCGCATCGTACGCCCAAAGCGGAAGATATCCTGGTCAAGGATCGCCTGCCAGTGACCTTCGGCAGCATCCGCCAGCGCCTTGGCTCGTTCACGATCGAAAATAGTGTTTGCCAGTGCATCGTAATCTGCAAAACGCGGTCCTAATGAGACGAGTTGAAGTGAACTCTCCACAAAACTCAGGAGCGATTCATCGAGGCGATGTTCAATGCGTGACGGCCAGTAAGCTCCTTCATAATATGAATACGCTAGTCCAGGGAATACCAGCCCGATTGAATCCTGTGAACCTGAAACGACCTCTGTACCCGGAGGGTTGTCATAACAGAAGAGTATTTTAGAAAGTTTTTCATAATCTCCAGGCGGAATTTTTGGTCCCCAGAGTTCCAACGCATGCCGGCGCGTGCTGGAGGCCATACCACTCCGTTCATTAAACTCCAGGGTAGGCTCCAGTGAAATGGTGATGACCGGACCGGGATAATGTTTTGAAACATACGGCTGGTCAAGCCAGCCTCCAGCCAGGTCAATTCGATAGGGCAGGAAGTCGCGCTGGCGGAGTTCGGTCGTGGAGCGCGCTTCAAGACCGATATGAGGTTTGCGTTCCAGGATGATATATTGAATCCCTAACTTCTGGCACAGATCTCGTTTTTCGGCAATATGCCCATCTGCGTTGACAATAAAATAATCGGGCATCATCTCGCGCAGTTCAACTTCGAAATCCAGAATCCCTGAACCGCAGGAAATAAAAGCATCCTTCACAAAGGCTACTGACTTCATCATGAACAATCGTTCCTGTTCACTATTAAAGGTTGGACGCCCTTTCAAGTCAAAAACTGTTTTGTCAGAGCCTAGCGCTACATATACATCACCATATTGCGCAACCTCACGTAAAAATTCAACGTGCCCGCTATGGAGCATATCAAAACAACCACTCACAAATACCTTTTTAGCCATAGAGACGTCCAGTCATCAGCTGCGAAATATTGTAGAGATCCTGACTTAGGTACATGGGCTTCCCCGGTGAAAGACTTCTTTTATAGATCGTTGTTCAACACTTGAATCACACAAAGTTTCCATCAATGCCTGCCAGCGGATTTCCACCGGGTTATGGCTTAAAGTATCTTCGCTCAGTTCATAAATATCATCGTATGCACTGTAAACAACCAGA
>DATGYJ010000071.1:0-2422 GCA_035298105.1 Anaerolineales bacterium
CCTGCTCCTTAGGACACGTAGGCCTGCGGTGGGACTGAGTCGCCGGAAACCGAGCAAAGGAGGGGTGGTTCCATACCAGCCACACTTATGGCGATGCACTCAAAGTTCTACGGGCTGCATTTGATCTGGATCGTGTTCGCGTCCCAAAATTGATCGTGAAGATTGGCTGGAGCCGCCTGGATGAATTGCGCGACGTTATCCACCAGAACATCGATCCATTGGGGCTGGACAGCCTGGAGCTTGGCCAACTGTGCTTGAGCGGATCGTTTGCGGAAGATTACGCAAACGGAGGGGAATCCTACGCACTGTTTTCTCGTCTCAAGCAGGAGGGGTTGGTGCGGCGTTTCGTGCTCGAAGTATTTCCCTGGACCTCTGATGTGGCGCTCAGAGCCATACGCGGCGGCTATCCGCAAGGCATTGTAGATGGCTACATCTTCTACCTGAATCCCCTCCAACGCTTTGCCTCTAACGACCTCTGGGATTTGATGATCGAGCGGAATGAGCCCATGATCGCCATGCGCACCGTTTCGGGCGGGAATATACATCATTTGCGGGATGTGCCCGGATATGCCTGGAAGCCATATCTGCAAGAACGTGCCGTTGAAGTAGCGCCGATCTTCGAACGCTCCGGCCTTCAGAGTTGGACAGAGTTCTGTGTCCGCTTTGCGTATGGCTTTTCTCAGGTTCGTGCGACGGTTGGGTCTACCAGTCATTTGGACCGCTTGAAGGAATTTCTGAGCGCCGCCGAGAACATCGAGCCACTGCCAGCCGAGATCCAGGATGAGATCGTGAAACTACAATACCGCTGGTCTGACGAGCTGGATATGCAGGCAGAGCCCTGGACGATGTAGCGAGGCGATATATGAACAGCCCTGATCGTTCCATCCACGAAACAAATCGCGGAATCAGAAACAATCGCATGGCGAATGCCACAGTCACTATTTTGAAAGCAGATCGTACTCCTTTAATTAATCAGGAAGTGCTGATCCAGCAAACGAGGCACAAGTTTGTCTTCGGTACAGCAGCATTTGATTTGGTTCCACTCGCAAACGGTGAATACGAGGGAGAAATCGAGGAACAAGCGGAAGGACGAGCCGAGAAACTCTTAGCTCTTTTCAACTATGTGACCCTTCCATTCTATTGGGCCCGATTTGAACCCGAGCGCGGCAAGCCGATGACGGAGGCATTGAAGAATGCCGCCAAATGGTGCATTGACCACCATCTACCCGTCAAAGGTCATCCTCTCTGCTGGCACACCCTGACGGCTGATTGGCTTTTATCCATGGATAACTCGGAAATCCTGCAGGCGCAGCTCGCGCGCATCAAACGGGAAGTCTCAGACTTCTGCGGGCTGATCGACATGTGGGATGTGATCAATGAGGCCGTGATCATGCCGGTCTTCGACAAATATGATAACGGCCTGACGCGCCTGTGCAAGGAAATGGGACGCATCAAGACGATCAAGGCCATGTTCGAGGCTGCCCGCGCCGAAAACCCCTCGGCAACCTTATTGCTCAATGATTTCGACATGTCCCCCGCTTACGATATTTTGGTTGAAGGCTGCCTTGAAGCAGGGATCAAAATCGATGTAATTGGGATCCAGTCCCACATGCATCAGGGCTATTGGGGCGTGGAAAGAACATCAGCGATCCTCGATCATTTCTCCCGGTTCAACTTGCCGATCCATTTTACAGAGACGACTCTCGTCTCAGGTCACCTGATGCCGCCTGAGATTGTTGATCTTAATGATTATCAGGTGGAGGAATGGCCGACCACACCTGAAGGAGAAGAGCGTCAGGCTCAGGAAGCGCTGCAACATTACAAAACGCTCTTTGCCCATCCGCTTGTGGAGGGCATTACCTGGTGGGATATGTCCGATGGAGGCTGGCTCCATGCACCCGCTGGCTTGATCCGGAAAGATGGATCGAGCAAACCAGCCTATGAGGAACTGCTGAAACTGATCAAGGAAGAGTGGTGGATAGCGCCTACTCGTTTCACCACAGATGAGAGCGGCAAATTGCATTTCACCGGCTTTGAAGGTGACTATGAATTGAAGTGTAATGGAAAACGAGGAACGTTCTCTCTAACGAAACAAGGTGCAACTACAATTGAGCTTCAGGTCTAAGTTGCCCTTCCCATGCAATGGCTCCATCGTCTCGATATGTAGCGCTAACGCGCTATATTCGATCGACCGTATGAGCAATTAAGTGAGCTCTGACAGGATGGTGAAATTTGTCCGATTGGATACAGTGGCACGAAAATTACAACAATCCAGACTCAACACAATCTCAGCGTTTAGCAGTTGTCCGCAAGCGAATTGCCGAGGCATTAGATCGCTGCCCACCAGGTGAGATTCGTATCGCCAGTATGTGCGCGGGGGATGGGCGGGACTTGCTAGAGGTACTTCAGAGCCATCTCCGGG
>DATGYJ010000072.1:0-12908 GCA_035298105.1 Anaerolineales bacterium
CCTTCCAGAGGATGCCTTTGCCATCTTTACCGGCTGGGCGCAAGATCAGGAAGTGACCCGCTATCTCACATGGCGTCCACACCAACGAGTAGAGCAAACACAAGATTTTGTTCAAGGCTGTCTTTCTGCGTGGGAGCATGAACTACGTTTTCCCTACATGATCACGCTCAAAGATATTGGTGAAGTGATTGGCATGATCGATCCGCGCATTGAGGGACCAAAAATGGGCATCGGATATGTAGTTTCACGTGCTCATTGGCGCAAAGGGTATGTGACGGAAGCTACAAGCGCCCTGATTGAATGGGCATTTCAGCAGCCGTCAATCTACCGTGTTTATGCAACGACGGACGTTGAAAACGTTGCCTCAAGGCGTGTTTTGGAGAAGGTTGGCATGCAATGTGAAGGGATTTTGCGGAAGTATATCCTTCACCCCAACATCAGCGCTGTGCCGCGCGATAGTTATATGTATGCAATCACGAAGTGAACAACGGAGGAGAGATGTTGAATAAAAAGATTACTTTCATTGGCCCCGGTGTGATGGCAGAAGCCATGATCGCCGGATTACTCCACAAGAAATTGGCGAAACCGGAAAATATCATCGCCTCTGGTCCGCGTGCAGAACGCGGCGCTGATTTGAGCAAAAAGTACAAGATCAAATCATCCACTGATAATGCCTCGGCTGCCTTCCATGCAGATGTGGTGGTGCTCTCGGTCAAGCCGCAACGTCTCAGCGAAGTGATGAAGGGACTTTACAAGATCCAACCCGAGGCATTGGTTCTTTCGATCGTAGCAGGCGCATCGATCCAAAAGATCAGCCGGACGCTCAAGCACCAGGCGATCGTGCGCTCCATGCCGAATACGCCAGGACAGATTGGTCAGGGTATTACCGTCTGGACTGCCTCTGCCAAGACCTCAAATGAACAACGTGAAATAGCGCAACAAATCCTCGGCGCCTTAGGGGAAGAAGTCTTTGTCGAAGATGAAAGTTATCTCGATATGGCAACTGCCCTCTCGGGGACGGGTCCCGCCTATGTCTTCCTCTTCACCGAAGCCTTGATCGACGCCGGCGTGCATATGGGATTTCCACGCCGCATCGCCGAGCAATTGGTCCTGCAGACCATCAAGGGATCAGTGGCTTATTACCATCAGGCAGAGCGCCATCCCGCCACGTTACGCAACCAGGTGACCTCTCCCGGTGGGACCTCGGCCGAGGCTTTGTACTATCTTGAAAAGGCGGGCTTCCGTACGGCGATCTCGCGTGCCGTCTGGGCGGCGTACCAGCGGTCATTGGAATTGGGAAAGGAAAAGCCCGGGCATATCCCGGAAGGACATGTGGATGAGGAATGAAATACGCCTCGCGGAAAACCCTCACTTGCTCCAAGCGGATGTTCATCCGCCTGGAGCTTTTTGTTGAGCTGAAGACGTAGAGTGCACGCTCAGATAAAAGAAATCACGCATGCTTGGCGTCAGATATAATCGGGGATCGTTGATCATCTTATCCAGTAACGGTTCGCCTGCTAGCTGAAATCCCTGCGATGTAGCTGAACCCTTGACGGGCTGGTAGGTGTCAAAGTGGGCATAGTATTGATTGATATCCAGTTGCATGGCCGAGTATGCCCCTGCGCTTTGCAATGCGCGAGCCAGTGTCGCTGCTGATGTACCATTCCCAACCGCGTAAATCAGATAAAGCCCATCCTGTGTGATACCTAGTCCGGTACGCCAGGTGATGTCGCTATTGGCCGTGTAGCCCCAGGCCTGTTGATTGTCGAGCAAAAGATTCGGGTTGAGCTGACCAGCCTCGAGCAGTGGCGGGCAGTTCTGGCGGAAGGCAATGATGTCCGAAGATGGGACAATATCCTTGCCCCATGCACCGATTTGTACATGTCCATCATGATAGATTGCCACGGTCGCGATATTTGAGATCGGAGGCAGAAGAGTGACTCCATCGACCATCATCCCATAATGCCCATGGATTGCTTTGAAGCCGCCATTGAATGCCGCCACCAAATAATTTTGATCAGAAGATGGAATCATGCCAGGCTTGGGAATGACTTGAGCAAGCAGTGCAGGATGTGCTGGCTCAAGGTAACCCGGCATCATATGAAGTTCAAGTTTCGATAAATCCATGCGCACTAGAGCGACTCCAGCATATGACCGTCGTGGGTCAAGCAGTACCATTGCCCGAGCCAGGACAGGTACTCCGTTCACACTTGGACCATAAGCCTGCCAGCCAATCTGTGGCGACGCGCTGACTACATCCTCGCTCAGCAGAGAGGGTTTGTCCTGAACTCTCGGAGACGCCAGCTTTGATGCTCCGCCCAATGTAAAAGCCTCAGGTTGGGTGGAATAATTCCAGGCGATTTGTGGCTTCCCGCCATTGTAAAGAAAGCGATTCAACTCATCGTGCAGTTTGAAAGACACGCTTTCCAATCTTGCCACTGGCTGCGGGCCAAAAATAAGCCGGAGAAAATCGGCCATGTTCGCACCGAAGCCGGGGAGCGCGGCTGGCACAATCGTTAGAGTTGCAGTCAGTGCCAGAAGCAAAATCAATGCGGCAGCGACCAGCCGCCTTATCCAGTTACACCTGTGGTGTACTGATATCGATCCCTGTTCAGTTGCATTTTTCATTTGTCTGCGATCATTCCTTTCCGCACGCGCAAAGCCTGCACCAGCATTCTCCTTGCGAAACAGGCTGGGGCAGGCCTTTTCTGCGTTGCAGACTTATATTACCTCTTATAGATGAACCCTACATGAAAAAAACAAAGACTTCCGGGCGAGATTTGCACAAAATAAATATTCCAAGAGGCACAGAAGAATCCATACGAGGTGCAACTACGCTAACACTGAGCGGAATTTGATCGCAGCCTACCACAGGTATTTAGCCTCGCTGGATGCGCGGGGGTTGGGCCATATGGGCGCAATAGCGCGCCTCTCTCGGTCATACCCCTGAAGAGCATCTCGAAGAACGAATCAGAAGTCCCTGATGATTTCTTTCCATCAGGGACTTCTGTTTATTTCGACTTGTATTCAGCTTTGCGTTCGTTTACAGTTCGCCAAAACTGTTCGCTGGATAATCCCTTACCAGCCTTGAGACTTTTGCGCGAACGCTCGAGCAAAGCCTGGAAGCGCGGGGAGCGTGCCAGGATCAGGCTTTCAAGATCATCGTCATCTAATGGGGCAATAATCACTGCAACTGCCTTGCCATTGCGCGTGATGATGATCGGTCCTTCCGTTTGGGCTTGTTCTACATAAGAATTAAGATGTGCTTGAACTTCTACAAGGGTTGCGGTTGCCATTGGTTTATTATAACAATCATATCCACTCGCTTGTTTTATAATTCGGGGACGCGTGAAATCGCCTACTGCACTCTACATTCTTCCTCAACGAGGTTCATAGATGAAATCAAATTCAACGCAGCGTAACAAATCAGCGGACGATACAAAAACCGAAGCAGAAAAACTACTCCACCTGATGTTCACACAGGCGAAAGCACAATTCGGCAACGCCGTCAAATCATTCTGGTTCTATGATGGCGATTTGTGTCCCGGTTGCATGACGCGCCCTATCGGCATCATAAAAATCAAAGGCGAAAATGCGTTGGCGCTCAACGGATTCAATTATCGCCAGCACGGCGTCCTGATTGGATACTTTCTATGCGAGTCCTGCGCAAAATACATATTCAAGGAGGCGGAGAAACATCCATCTCACGAGACGCCATTGCATGCCAATATTGAGCGGAATCTAATCGCAGGTTATCACAAGCACTTGGCCTCGCTGGATGCCTAAGAGCGATCAAACTTAAAGACTTTGGAAGCCTTGTGGGTGAGGATTAATATGTTAGCTTGACGTGTGAAAACTTCCGTCTTACAATTTTTACAAATTTGTAAGAAAGGAGAATTATGTTACTTCGACTATCATCCAAGGGTCAAGTGGTTATTCCAAAAATCATACGCGAGTCTTTGCGACTAAAGCATGGCGATCAATTCCAAGTCCGGGTGATTGATGGCAAGATCGTGCTTGAGCCTGTAGCAAAAGGGCTTGTTCAGAAATTGCAGGGCAAATACGCAGGGCATGATATGCTGAAGGCATTAGAAGAGGAACATCGCCAGGAAGTTGAAAATGAGTAAAGATTTTGTTCTTGATGCCTGGGCATTGCTGGCTTTCTTGCAAGGCGAAGAACCCGCTGCCACACGTGTGCGCGCAGTGATCGAGGGCGCCCAGGAAGGAACTGTGCGCCTTTTTATTTCTATTATCAACATTGGGGAGGTTTATTACCGCGTAGGGAAAACTCATAGTCAAAAAGAAGCCGATTCCGCTTTGACTGATCTATACCTTCTCCCCATGGAAGTCATTTCCGCGGACGATGATACTGTTCTTGCAGCAGCACGCCTCAAGATGACACACCTGCTTTCCTACGCAGATGCGTTTGCAGCGGTCACAGCACAACAAAAGGACGCAACCTTGCTTACTGGGGATCCTGAGCTACTTGACCTGAAGCGGGTAGTAAAGATAGAAAAATTGCGACGATAATTTCGCAAATTTTAGATTATTCAATATCAACGAGCCTAAGAGTTCGGACAGGCATGTTTGCTTTATGCATTGAGCTGATCATTGGCTGGCTACTGCCGTCTCACCTTACCTGCTTTATAATTCGGGGCGCAATTACAAATTGCATACAACCCTACTCCTGATTACTGAACATTGATTACTTCTTCCTATGTCTCTCATTACTGCCAACTCCCTCTCCAAATCCTTCGGCGCAGAAGACCTCTTCGCCAATATTTCCTTTTCGGTCGCAAAAGGCGCCCGGCTTGCACTCGTCGGTCCCAATGGCATTGGCAAGACAACTCTCTTGCGCATCCTGATCGGGGAAGAAGAACCTTCGTCAGGAATGGTGACGCGCTCCAAAAGCCTGCGGATTGGGTATCTCCCTCAGGAAGCAGACTTCGAACTACGAGGCACTTTATGGGATGTGTGCCTTGAACCATTTGCTGATTTGCTCCGGCTGCAACAGGAATTGGAAAAGCTTGAAGTGGAAATGTCTGACCCTGTGAAACGAGAGCAGGCCCTCGGGCGTTATGGACCGCTTCAACATAATTTCGAACTGAGGGGCGGATATATCTACCAGGTGCGCATCAAGCAAGTGCTAACAGGTCTCGGTTTCGATCCGTCTGATTTCCAAATGTCGCTCGATCATCTCTCAGGCGGACAGCGTACGCGCGCTCACCTGGCGCGGCTCCTGTTATCCAACCCTGATCTCTTGTTGCTCGATGAGCCGACCAATCACCTTGATATCAGCGCCGTCGAGTGGCTGGAAGGCTATCTCTCGCAATGGGACGGCGCAGCAATCATCGTTTCACATGACCGTTATTTCCTGGATCACGCCTGCAACGCCTTGCTCGAAATGGCAATCAGCGGCGCAGAATATTATCGCGGCAATTACACAACCTATTTGAACGAACGTGAGAACCGCTGGCAGCATCGCGTGGAAGTCTTTGAGTCGGAACGCGAAAAATTGATCAGAGATGTGGAATACATCAAGAAGAATATTTCGGGGCAGAACGTGCAGCAAGCCAAAGGCAAGCTGCGGCGCTTGACCCGGGTGGTGCAGGCGATTGAACAGGTCGGGATGGACGCGGTAGTGAACACAAATTGGTCGCAGCTGGATGTGGAGACGACGACCAGCCCGTTCAGCGTGGAAGAGGCGGAGCGCCGTGTGCGTGGGTTGCGACCGCCTCAACGCACCATCCCAGATCTTGGCCTGCATCTGCGCTCGACGCGACGTTCCGGCGATCTGGTCATCCGCACCAGGGATTTGCAGGTAG
Source organism: Anaerolineales bacterium (assembly GCA_035298105.1). Taxonomy (GTDB): domain Bacteria; phylum Chloroflexota; class Anaerolineae; order Anaerolineales; family Villigracilaceae; genus Defluviilinea. The sequence continues at coordinate 5,826 of DATGYJ010000072.1, forward strand.
GCTATCCCGCTGAAGATGGTCTTCCCGAGAAATTACTTTTCCGTGCGCCAGATATTGAATTGAGACGCCAGGATTGCGCCTCACTGCTTGGACCCAACGGCGCCGGTAAATCCACATTCCTGAAAACCATCCTCGGTCAACTGGAGCCACTGGCCGGAGAAGTAAAGCTGGGCGCAAGTCTGCACATTGGCTACTTCGCGCAAGCCCATGAAGGGTTGGACCCCGAGAAGACGGTTCTCGATGAGATTCTGGCGCAGTCACCCGGCATGCTGCCGTATCAGGGCCGTGACTATCTCGGCAAATATCTCTTTTCCGGCGATGATGCGTTCAAGAAAGTATCCATGCTCTCCGGCGGCGAACGCGGACGTTTGGCATTAGCGAAACTCGCCCTGCAGGATACGAATTTGTTGTTGCTCGATGAGCCAACCAATCATTTGGACATCCCCGCCCAGGAAGTGCTGCAGTCGGTTCTGGATGCGTATCAAGGTACGATCCTGTTAGTCACCCATGACCGTTATCTTGTCGATGCACTGGCGACCCAGATTTGGGAGATCGACCCCGATGAGTCCAGGATGACTGTCTTCAACGGTACGTACTCTCAAATGAAACAGGAAAGAGAGAAAGAGGCAGCGCGTCTTGCTGCACAACAAGCTCCAATCTCCGAATCTCGAATCTCGAATATAGAAGCACGTGAAGCTCGCAAATCCCAGAATGCGAAGATGAAAGAGGAAAGAAGAAGGATCGCCCAACTGCAGGAGCTCGAGAATACTATCGCAGAACTGGAAGCGAAACTGGCAAATCTGAGCGCGCAGTTGGAAAGTCCCTTTGTGAAACCGAACGAAGCCGCGAAATTGGGGACCGAATACGAACGTGTCCAAAGAGAGATGGACGAGAAGCTGGGTGAGTGGGAGAGAATGCAGGCATAAGAGTCGGAGCTCGTTGCTGAACCAAAGCAACTCCTCGCAATGACGTAAAATATCCTGATGGGCCTCTCCGGAAAAGATCAGGATGTCGAATTTAAATTATACAGAAGACCCAATGTCCCAAAACATCTTGATTGTTACTCCTCTCCAGGAAGAATACAGCGAGCTCTACCACAGCCTTGCTGCTCTTGATTTGAAGTCTAACCCGGAGAAAATTGGTAGGCTGGATGTGCATTGTTTTCCTGAGATCAATGTCACACTGGCGCGCGGCGGGCATGGCAAGACCCAATTTGGGATCCAGACCCAGCACTTATTGGATCATGCTAAATTTGACCTGGTCATTTGCGCAGGAGCGGCAGGTGCACTGGCTCCGGAAGTGAGAGTCGGCGATTTGATCGTCGCGACCAGCACGCTGGAACATGATTACAACAATAAGTTTTCGCAGCGCCCGAAACCACAATTTGTGGGAGATCGGAGAAGCATCGCACAGATCCAGGCATTGGTTCTCACAGAGGCGAATTTCAACGTTCACTTCGGCATCATGGCCGGCGGGGATGAAGATGTGATCGAAGTCAGGCGCGGGGCGGAACTCTACAAAGCGCACAATGCCCTGGCAGTTGCCTGGGAGGGGATTGGCGGCGCACGGGCCTCCGCCTTCAGTGAGGTGCCTTACCTGGAAATCCGCGGCGCAACGGATACCGCGAATCATGAAGCGCCGGTGGTGTTCTATATCAACTTGAAGATCGTGATGAAGAATATCGCGTATCTCTTGTTCCAATGGTTGGGACCTCAAGGAAACACCAAAACCTGAAATAAAAAGAAATAGGAGTGGAAAACCCACCGTAGTTCGTCCAACATGGCCCCGGGGCAAGTGGGCGTGTGACGCCCGGAACTCTACGTAGGCTGGTGATATGCGCTTCGTCTACGTGGCGTCTCGGCGCTACTCCTCTCAGTGCGATGGTTTCATTTAACCACTGCTGGTGCTATACTATTTTTGGGTAGGGAAACCTGGCACGCGCTCGGCGATGGTCGCCTGACCACGCCAAGGAGGAAACCATGTCCTGGAAAAGCCAATTACATAAAGACTCAGTACCCTGGTTGCTGGAGTCCGAAAATCCGGGTGTTCGTTATCTGGCTTTGCGTGATCTGCTTGAGCTTGCTCCTGAAGACCGTGAACTAAAATCTGCGCGTAAGACTGCTCACAAGGATGGGCCCATTGCGGGAGTTCTCTCCAAAATGAATGCAGAGGGCTATTGGGTCAAGCCCGGATCCGGCTATAACCCGAAATATCGGTCTACCGTCTGGGCGATGATCCTGCTGGCTCAATTAGGCGCCCTGGCAAGCGAAGATAAACGCATCGAGCAAGCCTGTAACTACCTGCTCGACCAAGCCTTGACTGAGGGCGGTCAATTCTCAGCGCTTACCTCCGGTGCGCCCTCGGGAACGATCGATTGCCTGCAGGGAAATCTGTGCTGGTCCCTCATGGAAATGGGGTTTGACGATCCGCGCTTGAAAAAAGCCTATGAGTGGATGGCACGCACGGTCACCGGCGATGGGATGGCGCCGCTCGAAGACAAAGCTGCGCCGCTCCGCTATTATGCTTACAAATGCGGATCCACGTTTGCTTGCGGCCCGAACAATAGACTTCCCTGTGCCTGGGGCGGAGTCAAAGTAATGCTGGCATTCAGCAAGTTACCTCTCCAGCAGCGCACGCCGTTGATCAGGAAAGCTATCGAACACGGAGCCGATTTCTTTTTCAGTGTTGATCCTGCTACAGCAGCCTATCCAACCCCTCGCGCCGATCAACCGAGCAGGAACTGGTGGAAGTTTGGCTTTCCCATTTTCTATGTATCGGATATATTACAGATTGCCGAAGCTCTGGTGGGTTTGGGATATGCGGAGGACCCGCGCTTCTCCAACGTCTTGAAGCTTATCCGTGAAAAACAGGATACTGAGGGACGCTGGCCGTTGGAATATGATTACACAGGCAAGATCTGGATTGATTTTGGCAAAAAGAAATTGCCCAATAAATGGGTCACGCTGCGAGCCTTGCGAGTACTGAAAGCTGTAATGTGATTATCATTGCGAGCCTTCGGGAAGCAATCTCAAGATTTAAATTCAGTAAATCACAGGTTTGGCTTTGGAGTCGGACGGCGCCAGGAAAGTATGCCGGCAGTGATAGATATGAGGCGGAAATTATTTATTCACAATTCCATAATTCTATTTTAATCTTCGAGACAACGGCACAGCCCTGGCTCACTCGTCGTTAACCTCAATAACGGGCCAAACATTCGGTTTCCTATTGAATTCAGTAGATGGAGGTACTGTTATGCCCAGGATTGAATTTAGAGGTAAAACATACAATAACGAGTTCGAGATGCCGTCTGATGTGCGCCAGGCGTACAATCGGGAAAAAGAACGCCATACTGAGAAAAACAAAACAGGGTCCAAGTCGTTGACAGATGTTGTCGATATGTCGCCAGAAGTGAAGGCAATTTATGAGCGGGCACTGGGGAAGATCGATGAAAAACTTGCCTCCTCCCGACCTTTGAATGAATTGCCTAGTACAGAGGATATCTACCGCCAATCTGCTCCAGACGATATGAAGCATTTACCGTCGGATGAGAGCATCTACCGACCTTCAGAACCACTGATCGACCCGGCGAAATCTGCGATTGAACCAGAGGCTGGGTTGAGGATGAACAGGTTCATTTCAAGTATCATATGGGCGCTCATCCTGGTCGTCGTTGCATTCCTCATCATACGCTTCCTGCTCTAGGAAGCAGAGATAATCAGGGGTGCTTGCTATAATCAACTGGCATGAAATCAAACCTCAAGCTTATTCTGCTCTACACGCTGGCTGCAGGATTACTTGCCGCGCTAACCGGTCCCATCCCAGGGACATCCTTGTTATTAACCGGGTTGGAAGTATTCATGGTTGTCCATCTTGCGAAAAAGAATCATTTTGATTTGAGTCTAAAAACGCTTGGGTTTTCTGCAACTGCATTATGGGGAGTATCCACCATCCTGAAGGATGTTGGTGTAGAGCTGTTGCGCTTTGCTCCAATATTAGGATGGTTGGCAGGTGTCGTTGTGGCGGTGCTCTTTGTATTCTTTCTGGGGATCCTGACAAATCTATATTTCAGCAAATAAACCTTTCCTGGGCCTGACCTCTTACCAATCCAGCCACGGATTTACCCTGCGGGCACGATGCCATGAATTAGCACGGGTGGGCCCGACTCGATCAGATCGGGCGGAAGCTTAGGACAAAGAAAAAATCCGTGTAAATCCGTGACAAAGAACTAAGGCAAGAGCGTAGTAGAACCTGCTTTCATCTTCTCTTTATAAAGAATAACTCTCTCCCGGCTTCAATACCACAACTTTGGCGTCTGTCTCTTTCTGCACCCGCTCTGCCCAGGCGTTGGGATCCTGCGCGATCAGATCCCAGGTGTTGTAGTGGATTGGGATGACCACCTTTGGCTGGAGCAATTTGACGGCCCGCAATGCGTCATCGGGACCCATCGTGAAGTTGTCGCCGATGGGAAGGACCGCCAGATCGAGCCCCTCTTCACCGATCAATTTCATGTCGCCGAACAGACCGGTATCCTGAGCCAGGTAGATCTTCTTGCCATCATTTGTCGTGATCAAAAAGCCGCACGGATTGCCGCCACTCGAGCCATCGGGCAGCTCCGATCCGTGCAGAGCATGGGTCAACTTCACGTAACCGAACGGATAGAGAAATCCTCCGCCAATATGCTGCCCGTGTGCGTTGATATCCTGCTTGCCAAGCCAGAGAGCAATCTCGTTGACAGTAATGACCATTGCGCCGGTGCGCTTGGCGATCGGGACAGTGTCACCCAGGTGATCGCCGTGTCCATGACTCAGCAGGATAAAGTCCGCCTCAACAGCATCGGGCGAGACGGATGCAGCAGGATTTCCGTTGAGAAAAGGATCGACAATAACCTTGTGCCCATCTGTTTCAAGCCCTTCGGCAGCGTGCCCATACCAGGTAAATTTCGTGCTCATCGGAATACGAACCTCCTTTTTCTATACAGTATAGGCAAAATCAAAATAGAGTCAATCACGTCGACACTGTGGGATGTTGGATACGACACTTAAGGCAGGTTGGGCAGGGCGCTACTAATCCCTTTGATGACCTCTGTAAGGATCGAAGCGCTGGCTGCGCCACTAATAATCTGTTGTGCAAGACCCAATAACGAAAGAGCCAGCGGTGATAAATACCCCAAAAGAACACGAGTATCCTGCAAGTTGTATAAATCGATAATCTCGCGCCAGTACAGGCCGTATTTGTTCAAGGTGGATCGATCTAGCAGGACTCCCAGAATTATCCAGAAGAGCAGCAACTGAAGGGTGGGGAAGAGCCAGTTCGTCCGAGTTCCCAGGTTCAGTATGGTCTGGAGCAATACCGTGGCTGCCGCCACCAGACCATAAACCCCTCCAAGAAAGGCTCCCTTGATTACTCCATTCCTGCCTCGCAAATAAGGATAAAGCATACCCATGATAAAGGCGGCCACCAGCCAGAAGGCGATTTCGAATAAAAGGTCTTTGAAGAGATAGATGACGCCAAAACTGCCGGTTGACAGGATGATTTTGGCCCGGAAAACAATTAGCACGTACAGGAAGTATCCAACCGGCAGGATGGACAAGATCAGCCCGAATTTTGCCGCGAGGAGCCCGTTCTGCCACCAGTTCTCAGCGGGACCCAGCGAGAGAGCAAGATCGCGAGGAGAGACAAAATCAGGTAATCTAAGAAGTGATTCTCCACGGATTTTCAGGTACTGATCCTTTGCGGCCCGTAGAGTATTCGGTCCACCCGCCTCAATCCATTTCATCTGTGCTTGCAGCTCCTGTTTTTGCTTATGATAGGTTTCCCGATCGATGGAATTACGAGTGTAGTCACGATAAATGCTATCGTTTTTCGCCTCTAGATCCTCAAGTGCCTTGGCACGCTCCAGGAATTCTTCTCGATTGGCGAGCAGGGCTAATTTTTTATGATGCCTTCCTCCAGAATTCTTGGAGTCGATCCATTCCTGCAGCCGTTTCAATTTGGTATCCAGAAAATAGGGGAGCGCCCAGAAGCCAATCAATATGCCAAATGGGATGGAAAATCCAGCTACTTTAAGATAGGTATTGGAGACAAATTCTCCAAACATCAAAGCTGCCAGTGGAATGCACCATTGCAAAGCCGTCGATACTAGAGGCGAGTCCTCTGACCATCCGGCGTGATATAAGAGGACAGTTACGCCTGCTAGTATGAACAAGGGAAGCAGTGCGAATAACTGAGAGGCGAAGCTTCCAGCGTACTCTTCGATCAGGAAATCAATCCAAAGGCGTTCCCAGTCAGCGGGATTCATTCGCTGAAAGCGGACAAAAACCCACTGGGTAGTGATAGCGAGGGCAAGTAAGGCGAATGTCCAGGCTGTAGTGCGCCCGGTCCAATGGAAGCGGGTAGTAACCTGAGTGAGCGAAATGCCTGGCATTACATCTAAAAGCAACTGCCTGAACCCGGCCAAAATAAAAATCGTAAAGCCAAAAATGAGTACACCATACCCAATAAAAAGAATAGTGGACAATGGCAATTGTTCCAAACTTGTATATTCGAAAACGCCGCCTGCGTAATTGAGCACAGCCTCCGAGAATAAAGCTATGTGGTGCCTGGAACCCATCAGTTGAAACAGACTGTAACCTGATGGAAAGGCGAGTGCTGCACCCAACAGCACTCCCAAGAACCACAAAGCCAACTGACCAAGCGTTCTTCTGCGCCGCGTTTGCCAGGTTGCCACAAGTGTAAACATCACAAGTGACAGGACCGAGTAGAAACCGTAGGCGCGTTCCAGTCCAAACGAAATGTTGGCAGCCTTTTGCCACCCTTCCATGGATGTGGTGGTCGAAAACAGGCTAAACAAAGAGCGGGAAACAAAGAGTAGCTGAAGAATAATCAGCATCAGCACGAGTGGGTACAGGATTCGGACAAGCCGACGAGCCTCCACGGGGAAGACAGACTCCTGCTTGGCGTGGCCCGGGGAAAGGATGTGGAAAAGGAGGAAAACGAAGATCAAGCTAAGAATAAAATTGATTGTATTGATGACAGAGTAGGGATCGATAAAGCCCGCAAATAACCTCTGCAGCGGTGTGACCG
>DATGYJ010000073.1:0-6009 GCA_035298105.1 Anaerolineales bacterium
CCAGCCCGTGGACGGATATGGGAGTGTCTTTCGCGATTTGCCTTTCATGGCGTTTATCTTCGCCTCTGTAGTTATGATGATGGTATATCTGCAAATGTATGGATCGTTATCCGTTTATCTGCGCGACAATTATCATGTTGACCCTCACGGCTACGGATTGTTGATGGCGACCAGCGCGATCACAGTCATCCTTTTCCAAATTTGGACTACACAGCGGATCAAAGATCGCCCACCGTTTCAAATGATGGCGCTTGGCACGGTCTTTTATGCTATTGGTTTTACGCTGTTTGGCGTCGTCGGCACGCTGGGGCTCTTTGCACTCAACGTCTTCATCATCACCATTGGGGAAATGATCATCCAGCCGACCAGCCAGGTACTGGTAGCCGGTTTTGCCCCCCAAGATAAACGTGGGCGCTACATGGCTGTGGCAGGATTCTCCTGGGTCCTCCCATCCATGATCGGTCCTGGTCTGGCTGGTTATATTCTGGATAATTACAACCCGCATCTGTTATGGTATTTGGGCGGGATATTGACCATGATCTCGGTCGTGGGATTTTATCTGCTTCATCTGCGTCTCGGGACCAAACCTAAGTTTGCTCCTGCTCAACCAACCGATCAGCCGCTGACAGCCAGCGCTGATTAACAAATACGCGGACATAAGTATTCTATTCAACAGCCGTTTCATTCAGCCCTCGTTGACAACAGCATCTCTGCGAATGCAACAATTCATTGATTATTGTTATAGGAGTATATATGAAACTCAAACACTGGATCGTTTTTATCTTGCTGGGTTTGATCTGGAGCACCTCGTTCTTGTGGATCAAGATTGGCGTTCGAGAGATTAGTCCGATGGCTCTGGTCACCTATCGGATGTCCTTCGGCGCTGTAACGGCGGTCGCCATTGCCATATATCAAAAAGCCGCGTGGCCTCGCGATTGGTATACCTGGAGCATATTTGCGATCCTCGGACCCACCAGTCTGGCAATTCCGATCTTCCTCATCTCGTGGGGTGAGAGGACAATTGACTCCGCGGTCGCGTCCATTTTGAATGCTACGGTTCCACTGTTCACGATTGTGATCGCGCACTTTTGGCTCGACGACGACAAAATGACTTTACAGAAAATGCTGGGACTGCTGGTTGGTTTCGCGGGTGTTATCGTACTGTTGAGCCGCGATTTAACCGTTGGCGCACACAATTCCGTGATCGGGCAAGGCGCCGTGATCTTGGCTGCCATTTTCTATGCGGGGAGCGCGGTATCCGTGCGCAAAGCCACACGATACGTGGCGGGACTGGCGCGCGGCGCGGCTCCCTTGATCACGGCTGCCATTTTCATGTGGATTGTAGGACCCATTACCGAAAGACCGTTTCAGATTCCGGCCCTGCAGCTGACATGGATCGCAGCATTGTGGCTGGGTATTCTGGGAGCGGGATTGGCGATGTTAATGTATTACTACCTGATCCACGAGATCGGTCCCACACGCGCCACACTGGTGACGTATCTGTTCCCGGTTGGCGGCGTGATCTTTGGTGTGATCTTTCTGAAGGAACAACTTTCCTGGCAATTGGTGGCTGGCACTTTATTGATCATTGCCAGCCTCGCAGTGGTAAATTGGAGACCTGGCAAAATACCTGCCATAGAATCCAATCCGCCCAATGTGACAACCGAAAGACCATCGCCCTTTCAAACGACAGAGGAACTCTAAGTGACGGAACAAGTCTTTGAAACCTCACTGCGCTTGAAAGCCAGTGCATCAGTCACTCAAAAAAAAGGAGTTACAAATGAAACAAATCATCTCCACCCCTAATGCGCCCGAAGCCGTCGGTCCGTATTCACAAGCTAATGCTGCCTCTGGGCGTGCAATCTATGTTACTGGTCAGGTGTCACTCGACCCTGCCGGTGGCAAACCCACGCAGGGCGACATCGAAGTCCAAACGACGCGCGTTTTTGAGAACATTGCGGCCATCTTGCAAGCCAGTGGCGCGTCGTTCAAGGATGTGGTCAAGGTCAACGTCTATCTCAGTGACGTTGCTAACTTCGCCAAAATGAACGAAGTCTATCGCCGCTTCTTCACTTCAGACTACCCAGCCCGCACAACAATTCAAGCGGTGCTTCCTCCTGGGTTTCTGCTAGTGGCGGACGTGATAGCCTATATTGAGTGAAGTTGGAATTCATCTTGCTGCAATTGAATTCATTTAGCGGTGTGTGAACTTGTGACAGACGGCTTCTCGGGTCGCGCAAGAGAAAACGTCGCTTAACCCGTTGTCAGTAAAAAGCGGGCTAACAAAGCGTGCGCTTGACGGGTGGGATTCGACGGCATTTTGGAGCTTTATCTACCCCCGAACAGAATCCTGCTCTCGAAGTCTTATCTCGCCCGCCCACACGCAGGTAACGCACACCGTTAGCCCGTATCAAATTGTTGCAAGGAAAAGGTATAAAAATGTTGAAAGAAAGGATTTATATTCTTGGAGCAGGCGCAATTGGGCTGTCGCTGGCGACATACTTAGTCAATAATGGAAAAGAAGTAACTGCTATTCGAACCAGCACCGATGCTGTTGATTCGAAGCAAGTTGAAATCGCCATTACCGGAGTGGATGGAAGAATTTGTACCGCCTCAATAGAAATGGTGTCTCTTGCAAAATTGCGGGGTCTAGATGGGGTCATTGTGGTTACGGCAAAATCGTATGCAAACGATTTGATTGCGACCAGATTGAAGGGTCTGGTAACATCTTCCCCTTTGGTCATTATGCAAAATGGTGTTGGTGTTGAGAATCCGTATCTCAACTTAGATACTGCGCGAATTTACCGATGTGTTTTATACTCGATTAGCCAGAAAGACAAGAACAATTCGTATAAATTCGTATCTATAACCGCTTCCCCAATTGGAATCGTTAGGGGTAACGAACAAGAACTAGACTACTTGGTCAATGAGTTGAATACAACTGCATTCCCATTTGTTTCACACAGTGACATAAAACGGGAAGTATGGAAAAAAGCAATAATCAACGCTGTATTTAACTCAATCTGCCCGTTGTTGGAAATTGACAATGGTATTTTTGTGCGTGATGAAAAGGCGTCTCTGCTTGCGCAAGAAATTGTCGACGAGTGTTTGGTTATCGCACACAATATAGGCATCCGGTTAAGCGTGGAAGAAATCATGCAACAAATATTTGCCATTAGCAAGAAATCAGAAGGGCAACTAATCTCTACTTTACAAGATATCAATGCAGGTAGGGAGACTGAAATTGATTACCTGAATTTGGAGATTGCTCGACTTGGAGAAACCTCAATTCCCGTGATAAAAGCAAGTACCACAAAAACATTAGGCGAAATGATCAAAATGAAATCAAAATTACATAAGAAATCAATTTCAGCAGGCTAACACAGAAGGAGATAAGTTATGGCTCACGCAGAAGGCAATATCGTTATTGATCGACCGATCACAACCGTATTCAATTTCCTCGCAGACGGATCGAATAATCCGCTATGGCGTTCATCCGTTACAGATATTCAGCACATTCCCGACAAGCCACTGGGCCTTGGCGCCGTTTTCAAACAGGGACTGAAAGGACCGGGTGGTCGCATTGATGGGGACTACGAAATCGTTGAATATCAGCCCTACAAGATAATTAAGTTTCAAGTCATTGCTGGACCGGCAAGACCAACCGGCACTTACACATTTGAGTCAACTGGCTATTCAACCCGCCTGACTTTCATTTTGCACTTTGAATCAAAAGGATTGACAAAGCTGATGTGTCCGATGATCACGTCGAGCATGAAATCCGAGATTGCGATGCTATCGGATTTCAAGGCATATTTGGAAAATCAGTGAAACGCAGTATCAACCAATTAATTGGAATCGAATTTAAATTCAAGGAATTACCAAATGAACTCAGACAATCTTCAACAGGAAATGTTTTCTCAAATCCGCGTCAAAGATCTCTTCGAGCGAGCCAAATCATTTGCTTGTGATTATATGGATGGAATAAAAGATCGTAGTGTGTTCCCCAGGGATGAGGCAATAAAAAATTTGGCTATCTATGATGAACCATTGCCCATCCCAGCGGGCAATCCGGATGAGATACTGGAATTGTTGCATTTGTATGGATCGCCCGCGACCACCGCTCAAACTGGCGGAAGGTATTTTGGCTTTGTGAACGGAGGCTCTGTACCCGTAGCGCTGGCTGCCAAATGGTTGGCAGATGTCTGGGATCAAAATGCTGCGCTTTATGTTATCTCGCCGATTGTCGCTCAATTGGAAACGGTCTGCGAAAAGTGGCTGGTTAATCTGCTGAACTTGCCAGAGGGCACAGCCGCAGGATTTGTCAGCGGCACATCTGCCGCAACCTTATGTGGCCTCGCGGCGGGAAGGAATGAATTGCTGAAGCGCGTGGGCTGGGATGTCAATGCCGATGGCTTGTTTGGCGCACCGCTCCTCCGTGTGATCGTAGGTGAACAGGCACATGCTACTGTGTTCAAAGCTCTCAGTTTGCTGGGACTTGGCAGGGCACGTATTGAACTTGTACCGACAGATGATCAAGGGCGCATGAGGGTGGACGAGATGCCCAAACTGGATTTTTGTTGTCTTGTGATTGCTCAGGCTGGCAACGTTAACTCCGGCGCATTCGATTCATTGGATGAAATCTGCAGCCGCGCCCAAAAGGCAAATGCCTGGGTCCACATTGACGGAGCTTTCGGACTTTGGGCTGCTGCCTCAAAAACCAAACAGTATCTCACCCTCGGCATGGAAAAAGCAGACTCGTGGTCCGTGGATGGTCATAAGACGTTGAACACGCCGTATGACTGTGGTGTGATTCTTTGCAAACATCGTGAGGCGCTCGTATCGGCAATGCAGATGAATGCTTCCTATATCACGCTCAGTGATAAAAGAGACGGTATGCACTATGCCCCGGATCTGTCTCGGCGCGCGCGGGCTGTTGAACTTTGGGCAACTTTGAAATTCTTTGGCAAGGAAGGTGTGGAAGAATTGATCGATCGCCTCTGTCATCATGCTGAAGGATTCGCCGGTCAATTACAAAGCCAGGGATTTCGCGTTTTGAATGACGTGGTCTTCAATCAAGTCCTTGTCGCATGTGATACTCCAGAGCTCACCAAAGCGACAATGGAACAGATTCAAAAGTCAGGCGAATGTTGGTGCGGTGGAGCAACCTGGAATGGAGAACCTGTCATTCGAATCAGTGTTTGTTCGTGGGCGACCACTGAAGCAGATGTGGAACGTTCGGTGGCAGCCTTCGTCAAAGCCCGCGAAATGGTAGACGCTCAACAACGGTCTACGATGGAGTCGAATCAGATCTTATCAGAGACAGAATAGTAGAGGCCGGATGATGATTGCAAGTGAACAAAGAGCCAAAGCCCAGGCATTACTTTCGTTGCACACCAGTGGAGACTTGTTGATCCTGCCCAACGTGTGGAACCCGATTGGCGCGCGAGTCTTGGAACATCAAGGCTATCCTGCCATTGCCACCGCCAGCGCTGCTATGCAGAATCCCTGGGCTACGAAGACGGGAAAACATCAGGCTGGAAACAATGCTGGAGATTCTATTCAGAATCTCAAGAAGCGTGAATGTGCCGGTCACTGCCGATATCGAAGCCGGTTATGCGGATACGGTTGAGACTCTCAAAGAGAACATTGTGAGCGTCATTGAGACTGGCGTCGTGGGAGTCGATCTCGAAGACAGCCTGATTGAGGGTGGACCACTACGTTCTGAGACTGAACAGTGTGAACGGATTGCGGCAGTGCGGGAAGTCGCTTCACGCCACGACCTGCACCTGGTCATCAATGCCAGAGTGGATTCTTTTCTTTCGGACAGTTTCAACTCACGGGAAGAAAGAATCGAGGAAGCGATTCAGCGCGCCAAATCCTACGTTGAAGCTGGAGCCGATTGCATCTATCCGATCGGTCCTGGCGATCCGGAAACGTTGAGCCAATTGCGGGAACGCAGCGCTGCGCCGATCAATGTGTTTGCGTCGCCGAGAGCGTTAGCCTTGT
>DATGYJ010000074.1:0-6762 GCA_035298105.1 Anaerolineales bacterium
CGTCAGGATGGGGGTATCGAGGTTGAAAAAGCCATGGCTATCCAGGTACTCCCGCACCGCCGACATGACCTTGACGCGTACCCGCAGGATGGCCCACTGGCTCTCCATCCGGATCCACAGGTGACGGTGGTCGAGAGCGAAGTCCACACCATGATCTTTGAGCGACATTGGATAATCCAGCGCGGCCTCCTGCGTGATTTCGATCTGCTTCACTCCAATTTCGTAGCCACCCGGGATACCCGGGGCACGCTTATCTTCGCGCACAGAGCCCGTGATAATGACGGCTGACTCCTGCGGCAGGCGCATGACACGGTCAAATACTTCGGGTTCCAGGTCACCTTTGAAGGCAACGCACTGAACGAACCCCGTCCCGTCACGGATGAGCAAAAAGCACAGCTTGCCCTTATCGGTGCGGTTGTAGACCCAGCCCTTGATGGTCACTTCCTGCCCGACGTACTTTGAGATTTCCGAAACACTGATTTGTTCCGCCATGTGGAAAATCCTTTTATTTGTTGGTTGAATTAATTATAGCAGATGGTCTTTTTGTTGCCAGCGATAGGGGCCCATACAACCTTGGCAATCAATCGAATAGTGCCCGCAGGTTTACGGGTGTCCGAAGTTTCGAACTCCTCGGAAAGCTTTGGGCCCGACAACAGGTGACTACCAGCCGGGCTGCTCAGGTTAACCCAACCTGATATACTATACCCTTCACGGTCACAGACCTGCCCTGGCACCGCTAGAGCAGGTCTGTGACCGGGGGCATTATAGAAATCAGGTTGACGCAATTCATGAGATGGTGCCAATGTTGAAAAAATTCTTTGAGATCAATTTCCTTCTTTCCAACGTTTTTGTTCCTGTTATTGTCCTGGCTTTCTATTGCGCCTCTTTCTTATACTTTTCTTCCCATTTCCTTCTGCAGGGTGTCAACTACTACTTTGTCAGCAGATTGGGGAAGTATTTATTGTTGATCGTAGTGGCACTGATATTGACTTTGTTTGTAATACTCAAGGTCAAAAAAGGCGGCAGATTTACGTTCGAAAATACTTATCAAAAGTTCTATCCCGGCGATTTGTTCCTGCTCCTGCTGCCCTTAACGCCTGTGGTCCAATATATTTTGAACAATCAGGAGCTTTTGTCTGCCAAAGAGTCGCTGTATGTACTGATCTTTTTTGTGTTCTGTGCAGCTATTTATATTTTTGCCATCCCAGCGCTGCTTAGCACGGTGATCTCAACTCAAACATTGATGATATTGGGTTTGGCTTTTGTGTTCACAATTGTCAGTATGGCATCGCTCAGCGATTATTTCACCTGGTTTGAAAAAGGGCGTCTCAGGGTTCAATTGCTGTTTTTTGGCGGGGTCTTCCTGATCGTTTGGCTCTTATACAACCTCAATCAAAGAAGGTTTTTGTACCTGCTGATCGTGGTTATGTTCGTGGCGAACAGTTTTGCACAGTGGTCCTCTCAACGCGGCAAGGCGGAAAGCGCATCTCTTTCCTTTGAACAAAATAAATTGCTGGCGCTTGTCAGGGGCAGAACGCCCCCGGTTACTCCAAATATTTATTTCCTGCTCTATGATGCGTACGTCTCCAATGAAACGCTGCTGGCCCATGGGATTGATAATGGGGTTCAGGAAGATTATTTAAAGGAACAGGGCTTTCAACTCTATCCGCATACTTATTCGGTTGGATCCACGACGGTGGCGACCTTGAGTAAGGTTCTGAATGCCTCACCTGCGTACTATGGGAATCAGAGAAGGGCGGTCTCGGGCGATGGAATCACACAGAACATCTTACGATCTCTGGGTTACAAAACTTATGGTGTCTTTGCTTCCGATTATATGTTTCGCGGCGTCGGCGAAAAATACGATTTTTCAATTCCCGAGAATACCATCCCGTCAGATATACGGTTGTTGAAGGCGATCCTGATCGGTGAATTCAGGTTCGATACAGACGACATCACCTTCGAAGGTCAGGCGAGAAACCAATTCATCGAAACCAAGCAAAGTATTTTCAAAGACGCCTCCAGTAAGCAGGTTTTTGTTTTCATGTATACGAATGTGCCCGGTCACAGCCAGACTTCGGGGGCTTGCCGGCCTAACGAGACCGATTTATTTAAAGAAAGGTTAGCAAGCGCTAATTCCGAGATGCGACAGGATCTCCAAACGATCACCGGGAACGACCCTAACGCAATCATCATTGTCGCCGGCGATCACGGTCCTTATCTCACCAAGAATTGCGCACCCACTTCTGGGGTTTACGATATTTCAGAAATATCCCGATTGGATATCCAGGATCGCTACGGAGCCTTCTTAGCGATCAAGTGGCCAACAGAAGATTTTGTAAAATATGATGAAATTACGGTTTTGCAGGATTTGTTTCCAGCAGTATTTGCATATCTTTATAAGGATCCAGCCATCCTGCAATCAAAAATTGATCCGGTCATACCAATACCCAATGGGATTAGTGGAGCCTCAGTTAACCAGGGCATTATTCATGGAGGAATCAACAACGGCGAGGCGCTTTTTTTATCAGGTAAATGATTGGACTGCCAGAGAAATTAAGGATTTCTTTCAAAAGGAGATATCATGTCAATCCGCTACAAAATACGTCAGAACCTGATTTCCATCGGAGACGATTTCTGGATCGAAAATGAGGAAGGCAAAAAAGTCTTCAAAGTGGATGGCAAGGTGTTGCGCATCCGTAAGACGCTGGTCTTTGAAGATTTGAATGGCAATCCGTTATGCACCATTAAAGAGCGCCTGTTGACTATCCGCGATACGATGACCATTGTTGGACCGGACGGCGAACAACTGGCTGTGATCAAAAAGGCACTGATCGCGCCTCTGCGGGATCGCTGGTCGGTCAACGTCAGGAACGGACCCGACCTGGATGTGCAAGGCAATATCTTCGATCATGAATATTCCATCAAGCAGGGGTGGAATAAAGTCGCTGAAATCTCCAAGAAATGGTTTAGCTTTACAGATACCTACGGTGTGCAGATCGACCCCGGGCAGAATGACATCCTCATTCTGGCGGTGGCGATTGCCATCGATATGATGGCAATCGATGACGATAAAAATAGAAAAGATAAAAAAGAGAAATAAAAAAACCAGAAGAGTCTCGGAAAGAGACTCTTCTGGTTTGGAAGACTATTTTCTTCTTTCTTCCAGCGACTTTGCCAGCAACTCTCTCGCCACATTCGGATCCGCCTTGCCTTTGGTGGCGCGGGCGACCTGTCCCATGAGCCACTGCAAAATGGACTCTTTTCCGGCGATATACTGCTGCACTTCTTTGGGATTGTCATTCAGGATCTTTGTGATGGTTTCCTGAATGAAACTTTCATCGGAGACCTGGGCAAGACCTTTGGTTTTGACGATCTCTTCCGGTCTGCCGCCGTTCTTGAACATTTCAGCAAGCACAACTTTCGCCGCATTGCCACTGATGGCTTTCTCCGTCACCAAGTCGATCAAGTTGGCAAAATCCTCAGCAGGAATGGGGATGTTCATCACGTTAATATTGAGATCATTGAGATAGCGCATAAACTCGCCTGCGATCCATGAGCTGATCGTTCTTGCAGGGCTCTTCGACTTTGAGGCCACCTCTTCGAAGTAATCGGCCAGGGCTTTTTCGGACGTGAGCAAACGCGCTTCCTGCTGTTTCAGTTCATATTGTTCCATGAAGCGATGTGCCTTCGCCTCGGGTAGTTCAGGCAGGCCGAGGCGAATGGATTCAATCCGGGCAGGGTCAAGGATAAGCGGAGGCAAATCCGGTTCGGGGAAGTAGCGATAATCATGCGCGCTCTCCTTGCCGCGCTGTGAGTAGGTTTTCCCGGTTGCTTCGTTGAAGCCCAGTGTTTCCTGCTCAACGGTCCCGCCGCGGGCATAGAGCTCGCTTTGGCGCTTGATCTCGTATTCGGTCCCGGCCGTCAGGGCGCGAAAGGAGTTGAGATTCTTGATCTCGGTCCGGGTGTTAAGCTGCTCGCTGCCGGCTTCGCGGACAGAGACATTCGCTTCAAACCGGATCACGCCTTTTTCCATGTCACCGGAGTTGACCGCTAGGTAGCGCAGGATGGCGTGGAGCCTGGTCGCGTAGGCTCTTACTTCTTCAGGCGAACGCAGATCGGGCTCCGTGACAATTTCCAATAACGGGACCCCGCTGCGGTTGTAGTCAATGAACGAGTGACCATCCGCGTGGGACAATTTGCCTGTATCCTCTTCCAGGTGAACGCGCCGAATCCGCACTACCTTTGTGCCTGTTGGCGTCTCGATTTGAATCCTGCCATCTGTGGCAAGCGGCTGGTCGTACTGCGAGATCTGGTATCCCTTGGGGAGATCAGGATAAAAATAATTTTTGCGGGCGAAAATGCTTTCGGTGTGAATTTCGCAATCCAGCGCCAACCCCACTCTGATCGCCAGCTCGACGGCTTTCTTGTTTAGAACGGGAAGTGCGCCCGGCTGACCCGTGCAGACGGGACAGATATAACGGTTAGGCTTTGCGGTGATCGAATCGACGACTTCACATCCACAAAACATCTTGGATTGGGTGAGCAATTCAGCGTGGACTTCAAGTCCGATGACGGGTTCGTATTTCATGTTAATGTTATTCCTCGCGCTGACCGAAGGGAGCGAAATGTGCTCTGCGGAATGCCGAGTGCATCCTGAGCCTGTCGAAGGACGAGGCATGCAGACAAAGCGCATATCACCCGGATAAGTTTCACCATTTTGAAACCCGTCCTTCGTCTCCGCTGCGCTCCGCTCAGGACGAACGCATCAACCATTCCAGCAGGGCGGGTGTTGCATGTGCCAGTCGGTCTGACTTTGATACAGATGGCCGATCCGCAACAGCCTCTCTTCCGAGAGATGCGGACCCATGATCTGCATGCCGATGGGCAGTCCATTGGAAAGGCCACACGGAACCGACAACGCAGGGATGCCGGCGAGATTGACCGCAACCACAAAGACATCGGAAAGATACATATCGAGCGGATTAGTAATCTTCTCGCCGATCCGAAAAGCAGTGGTCGGTGCGACCGGCGTGATCAATGCATCGCAGGTCTCAAATGCCCTTTCAAAATCCTGCCGGATCAATGTGCGGACTTTCTGTGCTTTTAGATAATAGGCGTCATAATACCCGGCGGAAAGGGCAAACGTGCCAAGCATGATCCGGCGCTTGGTCTCGGCGCCGAACCCTTTTTCGCGGGTCTTCAAGTAGACCTCCAGCAGACTTTCCACGTGTCGTTCCGATAGTCCAAAACGAACGCCATCATATTTGGCAAGATTGGAGCTGGCTTCTGCAAATAAGATTAGATAATAGACTGGGATGGCGTACTGCGTATGAGGCAGTGAGACTTCAACTACTGCTGCTCCGAGACCTTCGATTTGTTTGATCGCCGTGCGAAGGGCAGCCTCCATGTCTGGATCAAGCCCTGCGACGAAATATTCCTTTGGAATACCAATGCGAAGCCCTTGCAGGTTTTCGGTTTTCTTCAAACTTTCAGAATAAGCCGGAATGGACTCTGGGCGTGATGTACTGTCCTTCGGATCGTGTCCTGCAATTGCTTCGAGTACCAATGCCACATCATACGCGCTTCTCGCCATGGGACCGATGGTGTCGAATGAGGAGACCAGTGGGATCAAGCCGTAGCGCGAGACGCGTCCGTAGGTTGTTTTGAGCCCGGTCACCCCGCAAAACGAGGCTGGCATCCGGACGGAACCGCCTGTGTCTTCTCCGAGTGTAAACGGAGCAAGCCCCGCTGCGACGGCTGCAGCAGAGCCACCACTGGACCCACCCGGGACGTAATCAAGGTTCCACGGGTTGCGTGTGGTGTAAAAGCCCGAGTTCTCTGTGGACGAACCCATTCCGAATTCGTCCATATTTGTCTTGCCGAGTAGGACCGCTCCCGTGGACTTCAGCTTTTTGATGGCAGTCGAGTCATAAAACGGTTTGTAATTCTCAAGGATTTTGGAGGAACAAGTTGTCTTGACGCCCCGTGTGGAAATGGAATCCTTTGCGGCGTAGGGAATGCCCGTCAGTGGGGTCAAGCCGTCGCCTGCCTTGATGACCTGATCCGCAAGCCGTGCTCCTTCGATCGCAATCTCTTCCGAGATGGTCACATAAGACTTGACCTGCGGGTCAAGCCGCTGGATCCGTTCCAGATATGCCCGTGTGAGTTCCTCGGCAGAAATCTCCCGGCTCAAAAGCAACTCATGCGCTTGTTGGATGCTTAGTTCGTGAAGTTCCATAGTATTCGTCACTGTTTGTCACTCTTCGCCGCGCTCACATCGTCCCGGCGTGACATCCTTATTGCTCGATATGAACGCGGGGGATGAGGATGTAGCCATCTTTGGCTTGCGGCGCGTTGGAGAGAAAGTCCTGTGTTGGCACAGACTCTTCTATTTTGTCCTCTCTAACCACGCTTCTGTTCGCAAATGACAAGTAAGCAGGCGGGATGTTTTCAGTATCCAGCTCATTCAAGATACTGAAATATTTCAGAATGTCCTGGAATTGGGAAACGAACAGCTCGGTTTCCTCTTCCGTTAAGTCCAAACGGGCCAGCAGCGCAATTTCCTTGACCAGCTTTTCATCGACTCGAACTTCTTCTTTTTCGCTCATCAGATTTTCCTTACGGTATCAAGCGGTTTGGACCGCGATGGAGGAAAACGACTTCTCGAATGCTTTTGCGGTTCAGCATGGCTGTCATCAAACGGGCCAGCCCGAAACCAAAGCCTCCATGCGGCGGGCATCCAAACCTAAAAAAGTCCAG
>DATGYJ010000075.1:0-11453 GCA_035298105.1 Anaerolineales bacterium
CTGAAAACGGCATCGCTGGGTCAAATCAAAACCATGCTTACCTTTTGTGTGCGCGGCGAGCGCTTCTCAGACGGGCACTGGGGCGAGATGATTGAAAACGGATCCATCCGAAAGCTATTGCGGCGGCTGGAAGAAATCAAGATAGAACAGTTTCCATGAACAAAAAGAGCCATCGAGTGATGGGCTTCTTTTGTGGACGCGGCAGGAGTCGAACCTCCACATACCGGCTTTATAAGAACCGTGCGTTGACCATTTCGCCACGCGTCCGTAGCGACACTATACTACGTTCCACGATCTTGAAACAGTCATGATTAAGACATTCTTGATTGTGGTAAAATACCGACCGCACGCGGGAGTCGCCAAGTGGTAAGGCATCAGCCTTCCAAGCTGATATCCGCGGGTTCGAATCCCGTCTCCCGCTCAATTACTAGCTGTTAGCCATTAGCGTTTAGCGAAAATCGCTAACTGCTGATGGCTAAATGCTAACAGCTATACGGGCCCATAGCGCAGCGGTTAGCGCAGGAGACTCATAATCCCTTGGTCGTAGGTTCGAATCCTACTGGGCCCACTGATTTGATCCTGTTTGGGAAGAAAATTAGCCTATTTTCAAAGAAAAGTAGGCTAATTTGATTCTTAAATCTTACACGTAAGGATTTGGTATACCTTACGGAGAAAACCATGATAAATACTGCAACCACTGCGGGGTACAAAGATGAGGAAAAGTTCAACTGGAGATCTAAATCTTTTAGATACAGGAACAAGACCTGCCGTGATTGTCAGCTCTGAACGGGCTTGTTCTGATACCTATCCACTCGACCAGCTTAATCCTCTCCCTTTGGGAGGGGTTTTTTTTCTGCCCAAATACTATGATCGGAATATACATATTCACCTTATCCAGGTTCCCTTATGAAAAAGGAGTACAACATGAAACGTTTAAACCATTATTCTTTGGTCTTCTGGCTGATCCTCGCCACGGGCCTTCTCCTTTTGCTTGCAGGTTGTGACACTCCCAGTGTGCCGCCAGTTTCCACTACAGTCTTGGCCCAGAATACTCCCGCTGCACAAACGCCAGCCACCATCCGCGGCATAATCACGTACCAGGCTCCGCCGACTCCGACGTCCATGCTGTATCTCATCAGTCCTGAGCGCTGGTATTCCATGGAAGTACCAAGCGCTAGCCCGTCTTCAACTTTCGAAATGCAGGTGGCTCCGGGTACTTACCAGCTGGTTGCATTCCCCGTTGGGAGTGAGATGGCAGAATTTCGCCCCGCCGCTGCATATACCACCGGGTCCGGCATCGCCTTTTTAACAGTTACCGCTGGACAGGTGGTGGAAGGCATCCATGTAAAAAATATCAATTCCGACAATTGCGTGACGTATACTTATCCTGCCTCGCCGGATGGGCGTTTCCCGGCATTGGAAGAAAATTGTAGCAAACTTCCAACGGAAATTCCGCCGGCCACCATCCGCGGGACGATCAGCTATCAGTCCCCGCCCACCCCCACCTCCATGCTGTATTTCATCAGTGACGAGCACATGTATCCGCTGGAAGTGCCCGGTGGAAGCCCGGTGGCGACTTTTGAGCTGCAGGTGGCTCCCGGTACCTACCAGTTGATGGCATTCCCCGTCGGCGGTGAGAACCTGGCCAATCGCCCCGCCGCTGCATATAGTACCGGATCCGGGATCGGCGCTTTGACAGTTAGCGCCGGACAGGTGGTGGAAGGTATCCGCGTCCAGAATATCAATTCGGACCGGTGTGTTAACTATGCTTTCCCCGCATCTCCGGATGGACGCTTCCCGCCAATAGAAGAGAACTGCAGCAAACTCACATCTGAAATAGCGCCGGCTACCGTGCGCGGGACGATCACCTACCAGGCCCCGCCCACCCCAGCCTCCATGCTGTATTTTATCAGCGGCGAGCATTGGTATGTTCAGGAAGTGCCGAGCGGAAGCCCGGTCTCAAGCTTCGAATTGCAGGTGGCACCCGGCACCTACCAGGTTGTCGCTTTCCCTGTCGGCAGTGAGACCCACGTCAACCGCGCCGCGGCCGCCTATACCACCGGAGCCGGGATCGGGGCTCTGACAGTTACTGCCGGACAGATAGTAGAAGGCATCCGAGTCCAGAATATTAATTCCGATCGATGCATTACGTATGCTTTTCCCGCTTCGCCGGATGGGCGCTTCCCAGCATTGGAGGAAACTTGCAGTAAAGTCTCGGTAGAAATAACGCCGGCGACTATTGCCGGAACCATCACCTACCAGGCCCCGCCAACTCCAACCTCCATACTGTACCTCATGAGCCCCGAGCGCTGGTATTCGATGGAAGTAGCAGGTGGAAGTCCGTCTTCAACTTTCAGACTGCAGGTGGCTCCGGGTACCTACCAGTTGATGGCATTCCCTGTCGGCAGTGAGAACCTGGCTAATCGCCCGGCCGCGGCATATTCGACTGGGTCCGGGATCGGCGTTTTGACAGTTGTTGCAGGACAGGTTGTGGAGGGCATCCGGGTTCAGAATATTAACTCCGACCAGTGTGTTAACTATGCCTTCCCCGCCTCACCAGACGGACGTTTCCCGGCATTGGAAGCTGACTGCAACTAGTATCAAAGACCGCTCTGGAAAATTGCCCATCCACTCGTACAGTGCAAAACTCCCCTGTTGGCAGGGGAGCTTTTCGTGTTGAAAATTTAAAATAGGATTATGCAGACTCGAACTGTCCTTCTGACTTTGATCTTCGTTGAAATCTGCTGTGGCACTACGACCTTTCACAGATGAACCGCTGCCCGGCAGGCACTGGAACGGGCGGAAATTCAGGGTTACTACGTTCCACTGGGCCCACTGATTTTGCGCTGTTTTGAAGAAAATTTTCTTGTTTTCAAAGAAAGGTAGGCTAATTTGATTCTAAGATCTTGTGAGTAAGGATTCGGTATACCTTACTCAGAAAACCATGATGAAAAAATGCAACCACTGAGGGGTTTACAAAGATGAGGAAGAGTTCAACTGGAGGTTTAAATCTCTTGGACATAGGAACCAGGCCCGCCGTGATTTTCCGCAAGGGCAAAGTTCTGCGCAGGAGCAAGTCAGGGTCGTAAAGTATTTTTAAGCACGTGACATTATTCGGGATTGAAATCACGCTGGCATATCCATATAATTTAATTGTCGTTTTAGTGATGCGGTTCAAAGCGGCCATCTTCCAGCCATAGCTCATGTTCACTTTGGCATTACACAGGAGGTAAAAATGACCAGGCTAACCTACATCGAAGGCATCGGGGATGCGAATGCACAAAAGCTCAAGGCCATGGGGATTAAATCAGTTGCAGATCTTCTTGAAAAAGCAGCCTCAGCGCGGGGCCGCAAAGAGATTGCCATCCAATCAGGCATCAACGAGGGCCTGCTGCTCCGCTGGGTGGATCATGCCGACCTGCTTCGAATCAAAGGAATCGGGGCGGAATACGCGGAACTGTTGGAAGCCGCTGGCGTCGATTCCGCCATCGAACTTGCGCAGCGAAGCTCTGAGAAACTTTATCGGAAGATCCTGGAAGTCAATCAGGCCAAAAAGCTGGTACGCAAACTTCCAACAGAATTCCAGATAGATAAGTGGATCCTCCAGGCCAAGGGAGTTTCAAAGGTAGTCTCTCATTAGCCGCAGCGCAGTCGAAGGGCCCGCATCGTCCCAACGTCCTTTCGGGAGAGTGACTTATTCTTAATTTGCACAGCGAGCCAAAATATCATGATCTGTTCAGTAAAGTTTTCTGGAGGAATTTCACTTGCAGACAAGGCGTTGTAATGAATTTGTCGATTGGAGGGGGGCCATGTCGTTAGCTCTGCCTCTCCAATCCACCCTATATCCCAGCGAAAGGATTTGACATGAGTATCTTCAGTACAATTCTCGAGAAGCTCGGATTGCATAAGGAGAAGGCCGCTGCTACGACAACTGCTCCCGCGCCCGCGGCCTCTGCTCCCAAGCCGGCTGCCATGCCGCCAACCGCTCCCAAGCCAAGTGTCGCGCCGCCAGCCGCGCCCGCGGCCTCTGCCCCCAAACAAGTGGCTTCCCCGACAACGGCTCCCGCCCAAATGGCTCAACCAGCCGCGCCCAAGCCTATTTCGGAGGTTGACGTTGTGAAACAACTGGAGCAAAAGGCCAAAGGGACAGGTCTGAATTGGAAGGTCTCCATCGTTGACTTGTTGACTTTGCTGGATATCGATCACAGCCGGGAGGCACGTGACGAGCTGGCCAAAGAACTAGGCTGTCAGCCGGAACTCATGAGCGACTCTGCCAAAATGAACACCTGGCTGCATAAGACGGTGTTACACAAGATTGCCGAGAACGGCGGAAACATTCCGAAGGATTTGCTCGACTAAACTTCCATTCCCTAACCTACAGCTATCGGCCGCTCGCCATGGCAGCAATGGCCTGTAGCAGGGCATTGCCTACCACCTGGCCGGATTGCTGGCGGTGGGGACTTTGCGCCATAGGGCCGCCCGACATGAGAGCTGTCAGCGCGGCCTGAACGTTGTTCTGGCCCTGCTGCTTCGCGCTCATGAATGTCATTCCGGCACTCAGCAGGTCACCTAGATCCAGCCCCTGGGGTTGCCCTTCCGTGCTGACTTGTTCCTGTTGGCCGCCCAACAATGATCCGAGCAGACCCGCGCTGCTCTGCTGAGCCGGGGCCTGTCCACCTCCGAGCAGGGATTGGACGAGCTGCATGGCGTTATCAGGTGTCACGGCGGACTGTCCCTGAAACTGCTGCGCGGCTTGTGCCAGTCCCTGAGCGTAGAGTTGTCCGGAGCCGCTGGCAGCATTTTGACTTAGATAGTCGCTGGCATGCTGCAACTGCGCAGATGGGGAGGCGCCCTGGTGGCTTGCCATGGCCTGTGAGATCATGTTGAACGTCTGTACCATGTTATCGCCATGATTCTCGTTCAGGGTATCTGCCTGATTCAGAGAATGTTGATTCGCAGCGAGAGCCTGGGCGGCCACCTTGAAGATGGCAGATAAATCTAACCCCTGATTTTGGCGCTGGGAAGAATGCTGATTCATGGGTGCTATCCTTTCTTGTTGGTCAATGAGTTCAGAGAAGTAGCTTCCTTGTCAGGCATATCCCAAATTCAAGATATCCTATCCTGATCTTCATCGGGTGGGTTTATTTTATCCCTCTTTTTCCCTGTCCCCAATTCAATATCAGGATCCATAGCCCAATGGTACAATACACACATTCAATGGATCGATAAACAACTTACGACAATGGAGGAGACATGAACCCGGTATTCACCTTCATTCTAGGCCTTCTGATTGGCTGGCTGATCGAGTGGATCATCGACTGGTTCTATTGGCGCAGACGCTACGCCGAAAAAGGCACAGGCCCTTCCGAACATCCTGTGCGAGCAACTGCGGTTCCTCGTCAGGCCATTAAGGAACCCAAGCCTGAAGCCAAACCCGCACGAGATAATCTCCAGGTGATCAAAGGCATTGGCCCTGTGATCGAGCGCAAGTTGAATGAGGCAGAGATAACTACCTTTGAACAGCTTGGGAACCTGAATCCTGATGATCTGCGGCGAATCTTAGGCAACACCATCGAGCGTCTGTCTGACGAGGAAGACCTGCTCCAGCAGGCTCGAGACCTGGCCCGCGGGAAGTAGGTGAACCATGAAACGCGCCAGCGCTCCCCGTTATGATCGCTTCAAAACGGTCGTGGCTGTCATTCTTGCGATCATCCTGCTGCTGATGCTTCTGCGTGGATGTGCAACCAATCCAGTTCCTTTCGCTCCGTCAGAAAACCTTCCCGTTGCTAGTGCAACAAATCTTCTCCCAACCTCGGCGCCTCCCACACAAACGGTTCCTGCCGCCAACTTCACCGAGACGTCTTCTCCAACCCTGGTCCCGCCCACGGTAGAGGTTACTGCCACACCTGGCCTTGTCGCCGCTCCAGCTACAGCGACCCCGGCCTCAGCGGCAACAGAAGGACCTACGGCTGTTCCAGCACAAGCCGCATCGACCCCCCAGGCGTCCAACGTCTCCTGTAATACAGTTGCGCCAAGCCGTCTGAGCGTTGGGCAAAAGGCTCGAGTGACTCAGAGATTGAACGTGCGCAGCAGCGCATCCATTAAAGCTTCGATCGTCAAAGTCAATCCTACAAATAGTCAGGTCGAGATCATCGGCGGTCCAACTTGTGAGCCGGCGGGTGGACATGCCTACCTCTGGTGGCAAATCCGCCTGGCAGATGGCACGGAGGGCTGGTCGGCAGAGTCTCCGCTCAACAATGCCAGCTACTTCCTCGAACCTATCCAATAGACATGGCAGTCATGTATTGAAAGCCTGACGTTGGATCAAGTGAGTATTTTGTTCGATCTTCCGCGTTTCCAGTATTGTGAAGAAAGGAGTTTCCTATGTCTGTCGCTCGTGTCAGTGAGATCAAGGCTTCATCCACAGAGAGTTTTGACGATGCCCTTCGACAAGGTGTTGCCCGTGCGGTGAAAACACTCCGGAATGTCAAGTCGGCCTGGGTCCAAAACCAGGATGTGCAGATCGACGAGAATGGGAAGATCACCGAATACCGTGTACAACTAAAAGTCACATTTATCTTGGAGGATTGAAGCCAGTCCGGAGAGGGGGAAAGCATCTGCAAAAGCGCTGTTCAGCCCGGCTTTCACAGCAAGAACTGGAAGTCGGATAGACTTCCAGTTCCGCTTTTTGAGATCGATTAGGTTACTTTCGAGCGTTGATCTCTGCCAGGACTTTATTCACCATGTCTTCGGTCAGCCCTGCCTGTTTGGCCTGCGGCATGGCCAGGATCGACTTTAGGGTCATGCCCTTTGCCAAACCAAGCATCGGGTTCTTGGAGATCCCTGGGACATGTTTTTCCAAAATCTCCACTGCATGAGTGTCTTTCAAAATATCGCCGACTTTTGTGTCCAGTGTGTATGCCATTTTCTACTCCTTGTTAGATGAAAGTGGAAGAACGTCAACATCAGTTCGCTGCGACAACAGCGAACCGTCATTTCTATTATAAGACGCTCATTGGCGAATAATATATGCAAAGTTCTGAGTTAGCCAGATTCTCTCAAAGGAATTTCGGACAATACTCTGTAACTACAACCGTATTGGGCAGCTATGGTAATCGAAACAACTTACATCGATAGCGAATCATGAGTTGGCCGAGGTTGTATGACACAATGTCCAAGAACGGCGGAATGCCCTGGCTGCTTCCAGATGAGTGGCGAAGATGCTCGTGAAGCTCGTTGACGAGAGCCTTTGGTTGGGAGATATCAATTGTCCAACCATAACTGAGTAAGAGGCCAGCCGAAACTGGCCGTAACGTGGCGAGACGGGCCATACTGAAATTAACCGTAGCGGTCTGATCTGTATGTAATAGCACCAGAAAATCACGGAGCGCAGTCAAAGAAGAATTGGATAACCGATACAAGTGTTCAAAGGCAGCGCGGGATATGGCTAGCTCGTCGACTTTCCACAGATGCCGCCAATGGTGTTGAGCTACACCAAATTCCAGGCCCTCATATGAACGTGTTATGTCCACCCCAGGTGCAGATCTTAGCTGAAAAACTCTCGGCTTGTCTAGCTCAACCTGATGAGGTGATTACCCCATATCCGCTACCTTAGCTCAAAGGAATAGGATGTAGGTTCAGATATTAGGATTTTCAACAACAATCGCCGCTTTCTGAACAAAACGGCGATTGTTGTTGAAAATAGTTTGTGAACAAAAGGCTACTCTATACCGAGATACGCTTTTTTCACCATTTCGTTCTTTTTCAGATTTTCAGCGGTATCACTGAGGACAATGTGACCGGTCTGCAATACATAGCCGCGATGGGCAACGGAAAGTGCCATAAGCGCATTTTGCTCCACAAGTAAAATAGTGGTGCCTCTTTTGTTCATTTTTATGATGGTGTCGAAGATCAGTTCCACCAGCACCGGGGAAAGTCCCATGGAAGGCTCGTCAAGCATCAGAATGTGCGGATCAAGCATCAATCCACGTGCTGTCGCCAGCATCTGCTGTTCGCCGCCCGAAAGTGTGCCTCCCTTTTGTTCCATGCGATCCTTCAAGCGGGGAAACAACTCAAAAGCATAATCCATACGATGTTGAACTTCAGCTTCATCATCAATAACAAACGCACCGATTTCAAGATTTTCCTTGACGGTCAATTTGGGGAAGATGCCGCGTCCTTCTGGTACATGTCCCACACCCGCTTTGACGATCTGGTGCGGATCCCTATGGGAAATATCCTGATCCTTCAATATGATTTTGCCGTGCCGAGGATGGATGAGTCCGGAGATGGTGCGAAGGGTAGTACTTTTGCCTGCCCCATTGGCGCCAATCAGGGTTACGATCTCACCTTCCTCCACATTAATTGAGATACCCTGGAGGGCGTGGATGTGCCCATAATAGCTGTGGACATTTTCCAAACATAGCAAACTCATAACACCTCCTCATGCTGATTGGCAACTGCACCTTTCCCCAGATAGGCTTCCACGACGCGTGGATTGGCACGAATTTCCAGTGGTGTACCTTCAGCAATTTTTTCTCCATAGTCCATAACAGTAATGCGCTCGGAGATGTTCATCACCACACGCATGTCATGTTCGATCAGCAGCACCGTGATGCCTCTTTCGTCGCGGATGCGGCGGAAAAGTTTGATGGCATCTTCTGTTTCCAATGGATTCATGCCAGCGGTGGGTTCATCCAAGAGCAATAGCTGGGGATCCGCACCCAGAGCGCGTGCAATTTCCACGCGGCGCTGTCCACCGTAAGGCAGGTTTTTGGCAAGTTCATTGCCTACTCCCGTCAGACCAACATATTCCATCAATTCTTCAGCTTTTTTCTCGGCTTGATCTTCTTCTTTTTTGAAAGATGGAAGTCGGAGCAGGGATTCAACTGCGGACTGTTGCAGGTGCGGGTGCATTCCCACCAGGATGTTTTCGATCACAGTCATATTTGCGAACAGGCGGATGTTCTGGAATGTGCGCGAGATGCCGCGTTCTGCAATTTGATCGGGGCGCAAGCCAACCAGGGATCCACTATTAAATTGAATATCGCCCGCCTCTGGTCTGTAAATTCCTGTCATGGTGTTGAAGAAGGTTGTCTTGCCAGCACCGTTCGGACCAATGATACTGACGATCTCGCCTCGTTCCAGTTTGAAATCCATTTTGTTGACGGCGATCAAACCGCCGAACCGTTTCACGACTTGAGTTGCGTTGACAAGTGACATGGGTGAACCTTCCTATCCTTCCTCTTCTGCCAGCTTGTCTGCCGCGAGTGCCCGCTTGCGCCGTTCGGCAGGAATAAGCCCGGATGGGCGGAAGATCATCATCAGGATCAGAATGAGACCGAACAACAAGCGTTGATATTTAGCCGGATCAAGTTGTGGTGAGAGATTTCGCCATGCAAAGTTTATGATTGGAATAACCGCATCGCCCTGGCGCAATTGGCTCAGGTATAGCGAAAATCCCTGCAGGATTTGCAGGTTTAAAATGATCACTGTTGCAGCGCCAACAATAACACCCGGTATGCTCCCTTGACCTCCAAGGATCACCATCGAAAGCACACCGATGGATTGCATGAAGGAAAAAGATTCGGGGCTGACAAAGGTGCGGCTGGCAGCCAATAACACACCCATGACTCCCGCAAAGGATGCGCCCACGGCAAACGCGGCCAGTTTCATTTTCACCAATGGAATACCCATGGCAATAGCGGCGGTTTCATCCTCGCGAATGGCAGTCCAGGCCCGTCCGATTTTTGAATCATCCAGGCGGCGAGTCACATTGATGATGACAATGATGACCAGTAAGGCGAACAGATAGAAGACCACGTTGTACAACGTGGCTGTGTCAACCGGGTGGCCGACCACGCCTCCAAATATGGAATTGAAGCCATCTACAATCGGTTGAGGCAACGTGGGACGTTGAATGGGGGTGATACCTTGCGGTCCATTCGTAAAATTCAACGGTTTGTCCAGGTTGTTGGCGAGAACGCGGATCACTTCGCCAAAGCCCAGGGTCACGATTGCCAGATAGTCACCTCGCAGGCGCAAGACGGGCAAGCCCAGAAGAATACCGGTCAATGCAGCGATGATGATGGCAATGAAGAGGAATAAATAGAAGGCGTCTCCAGGAAGCAAAAAAGGCAGATTCGCGGGTTGGGTTCCGGGCGCAAAGGGTAGAACATAATATTGCTGGGAACCAAAGAATGCCCATAGATAGGCTCCCACCGCATAGAACGCCACATACCCAAGATCAAGGAGTCCGGCAAAACCGACCACGATGTTCAATCCAAGCGCAAGGGCTGCAAATACACTGATCTGAAAAATGATTTCCAGATAGAAAATGTTGCGTACGCCGATGACCGGGATGATGAATAGTGCCAGGACAATGCCGGTAATTAGTTTAAAGGTGGCCTTTGTTCTCAGGGAATAAAGCGAGAAAAAGGATGTGACCAAAACCAGGAAGGCGATGTTGGAACGCGGACTGATATATACCAAAATCGTGCCAAGGATGATGTGTGCCAGCGTAATGACATAAGGCCAGTACCCTTGCTGCGTGGTTTTTGTCAATTTCTGAATTGAAGTTTGTACCATGCCATCCTCCTATGCCTTCTGGCTGACATTCTCGCCCATCAAGCCCTGCGGGCGGAAAATAAGCACGAGGATCAAGATAGCGAATGCAAAAATATCTTTGTATTCCGTACCAGCTGCGCCCATCGTGAAGACACCCATGTAGGAACCGGCAAAGGTTTCGAGCATGCCTAACACAATGCCTCCCAAAAGGGCACCCGTCAGGTTACCGATCCCGCCCATGACGGCAGCTGTGAATGCTTTCAAGCCTGGAAAGAAGCCCACAAACGGGTCAATGCGTGTGAACTTCAAAGCATAGAGCACACCGGCGGCGCCTCCGAGCAGACCGCCGACCAGAAAGGTCAGTGAAATGACTCGATTCACATCAATGCCCATCAGACTGGCAGTGGGACGATCCTGTGCTACAGCACGGATGGCTTTACCAACCTTGGTGGCATTGACCAGATAGTTCAAGCCGACCAGCATCAGTACCGCGGCGACAATCACAATAATGGATTTGATCGAGATACCCATATTGATAGCGGCCGCGCCTAATGACATCTGACCGAAGATCAGGCGCTCATCGAAATTTCCGAAGGTGGGGATGATCCGATTGAACTGACCGGTGGTCAAACCCTCCACAAGACGGATAACATCCTGTAGTAAAAATGATACGCCAATCGCGGAGATCAACGGCACCAGACGCGGCGCTCCACGCAATGGACGGTATGCCGTCCGTTCTACTATGACAGCCAGGGTGCCTGCCGCAACCATTCCGGCAAGGATGGCAAAAATAAGAAAACCATATGCCAATCCCAGCGATGCCTTACCAAGAATTCCGGAAGCATCGAATGCAATCAGGATTTCCACACCAACAAAGGCACCTACAG
>DATGYJ010000076.1:0-6080 GCA_035298105.1 Anaerolineales bacterium
TTCAAGTTGCGAATTTCGAAACCGATCAGTTTGACATATTGCTTGTTCGCAATGGTCACAAGCCCCGTCTCGCCGCTGATCGGAAGCCCGGTGCCGTCGATGACGGGGGCATTGCCAGTGTAGCTCTGCAGGGTGATGTAATTGCCGTTCGAACCAGAATTTTTGAAGGTGACAAACTCGTTATAGACCCCTGTCAGTACATCCACCGTGCTGCCCGCGCCCACTCGATCCATTGCATACTGGATATGCCGCCAGGGCGCAGCCAGTGTTCCAGGATTGGCATCATTGCCGCTGACCGAAACATAATAAATTCCGGGTGGCAGGGTAGGAGCAGATGTAGGAGTAAATACGGGTGTGCGGGTTGGCTTGGGTGCAGCCTGTACGCTGGTGAGATTCACCATCCACAGGCTTGCAAACAATACAGCGATACTTAAAACGCTTGAGAGAAGCCTCTTGCGCCGATTCATGTGAACCTCCTCGAATGGGTTGAATGCGATACCCACGACACCGCGTTACCGCGTGCCTGACAGGGACATGGATATCGGCGAACGCACCCCGCCACGCGCCAACGATATGACATCATTAGCATGGTTTCAAATGCGCGCTGCACCTCCTTGGTTAATTAGGGACAGGTTAGACGATAAGCAGTCAGGATGCGATGCTTCTGAATGATGCTAAAACCCAATTCTTTGGCTTTCTTACAGGCAGCCACGAAATCCACGCCGGTGTCGTCATATTCCGCCGCGAAGACAGGTTTGCCTGCTGCGATGAAAGGCAGCATTTTTTCTTCCATGTGATAGAAGAAATAATCTTCGACAATGGCAAAATCGAAATGATCGACCAAATCCTTCACCTGGTCGGCAGCATTTTTCACTCCAATCGCCAGTCCGCGCTGGTGCGCCTCGTCTGCCAACCATAATGCATATTTCAACTGGTCTGCGTAGGTGATGGGAAAGCCGGTGCCATTGCTATGGATTTCCATGTTGTCCGGTTCAACCGCATCAAAACCCCTGGCTTTACATAGACCCAGGCGGGCGCTCAGAATGGGCGCAAGCAAATCCAGGCGGCGGATATCCAACCATTTTTCCCCGGGCCAACCTTCATAAACCTTCCCCAGTACTTCAGGCGGAAACTGATCTTTATCGGGCCGCCAGTCTTCCCAGGATCCGACATTGATGTAGCCAATGACTTTGCGACTTCTGGCATGTAAGTCCGCCACGACCGCGGCATCGTTGTCGAAGATGTCGATATCGTAGACATCCGCCTCTATGGATGTATCCACAGGCGGCTCGGAAAGCTGCCATTGCCAGGTGAGTCCAACTGTAGGACGCCACCAATCTTTGAGAGGGGAAACGGGAGAAGGCATATAGGTTCTCATCCAATCCAGAATTCTTAAACCACGTAATGTTTGAACTGCGGCAGATAGTCCTTATGCTGCGCGAAGAGTTCGTTCGTCATCTGACGGATCTCGGCGAGAGATAGCACAGCTGAGGTGAGCGGATCGTGTGCAATGGCGCGATAGACCATCGTCGGATCGCCCGTGAGGGAGGCAGTGATCGTCATCTCTTCGATGCCGCTGGAAAGCTGCGTGAGCAAGGCGCATTCGGCAGGGAGTGGGCCAACATGGATCGGGTGGAAACCACCTTTGTCCACCAGGACCGGTACTTCGACACACGCGCCTTCCGGCAGGTTCGTAATTAGATGCGTGTTGCGGACATTGCCGTTGAACTTAAACATTTCACCGCCCTCGAGCGCATTGATGATGTAAGCGGCATATTCGTGTTCACGCTCTAAGTCCTGTTCGCTGAGGGGTTGAGCCAGCCTTTCCTTTACCTGATCCTGCCAGGTAGCTTCGTTGTGTTGGTACTCCTTGAGGATGTAGGCATACTCACCGGGATTCCAATTGGTGCCATGCATGCAATATTTTTCGATCAGGTCAGGGCGCTTGCGGAACCAGGGATTGTATTCCGAGTTATGGCCGCTCGACTCGGTGACATATTTCCCCAGCGCAAGATACATTTCATTGCGGACCGGTTCGGCGTTGTAGATTTCAGGCCGCTCGGTGATGGCTTTATGGATCAGAGGATAGGCATCGACACCATTCCATTTATATTCGAGATACCAGGCCTGGTGATTGATCCCGGCGCAGACATATTCAATTTCGTTGAACGGAGCGTCGATCCATTCGGCAAGCATCATCGCGGTCCCCTGCACGGAATGACAAAGACCGGTGACCGGAATAAAGGTCTGGCGCTGCAGGGCGGCGCACAGCATTGCCATGGGATTGGTGTAATTCAAAAGCACAGCCTGCGGGCAATATTTTTCCATATCACGGACGATGTCAAGCATCGGGTTGATGGTGCGTAGAAAGCGAAAGATGCCGCTCGGTCCACGCGTATCGCCAACGTTGAGGTCCACGCCATATTTCTTGGGAATCTCAATATCGTGTCGCCAGACTTCCGTTGAACCAGCGAGGATCGTGGTGAGGACGACATCTGCATCTTTGAGCGCTTTTGCTCGATTCAATGTCGCTTCCACTTTTGCCGGACGGTTCCCCGCCGCGATCAATTTTTCCACGCCCTTTTTTGCCCAGGCGAGCCGGTCGGCGTTGATATCCATCAGAGAGAGGGTCGCGCCCTCCAAAAGCGGAAAGGTGAGTACGTCGCGAACGAGTTCGCTTGTAAAGCCCAAACTGCCTGCACCAATGAATGTTATCTTAGTCATATCCTATTTTCCTCAATGTTTTATCGTTTCACTCCGCTCAAAGAGATGCCTTCGATGAACTGTTTTTGGGCGAAGAAAAAGACCAGCAATAATGGCAGAATGCTGACCAGGGCGCCAGCCATTAAGACCGTGAACTTGCCGCCATGCGTCATCTGCTGTTGGAAGAAAGCCAGCCCGACGGTCAGCATCGTATTCGGAACGGAGGGCATGTAAACCAGCGGATGCAGCAGATCATTCCATGCGCCCTGAAAGGTGAAAATAGCCAGTGCAGCCAATGCAGGCCTGGCGAGGGGCATATAGATCTTCCAGAAGATTTGGATCAGGGAAGCGCCGTCTACACGCGCCGCATCTACCAGGTCACGCGGGATCGTGAGGAAATATTGCCGGAGCAGAAAGGTCCCGAAAGCGCCTCCCCAGAAGGCAGGCAGCCAGAGCGGCACGCTCGTCCCAATGAGATGCAGATATTTGAAAATGATGAAGTCCGGGATGAGGGTCACTTGCGGAGGGATCAATAGGGTTAGCAGCAGGAGCGTGAAGAGCAGGTCACGCCCCCTGAATTTGACCACGGCAAAGCAAAAGGCAGCCATCGCACAGGTAAGCAGTTGCCCCACGGTAATGAGGATCGAGATATAAGCGCTGTTCCAGAAAAGCAATGGAAAGTTGAGATCAACGGAGAAGAGCTCGCGGAAGTTATCAAGCGTGAAAGTGGGCGGGATCAGCGTCTTTGTAAATTGGTCTCCTGGCAATTTGAAGGAAGTAGAGACCATCCACAGAAATGGACCAATCATCAGGACGGTACCTAACAGAAGTAGAGTGTACGAAATGATATCCAGGATAAGTTTCTGATTTGGTCTTGTCATCACTCACCTTGCACTTTTATCATCATTCAGCGTAGGGACGATCCGCCCAGCAGGGGCAAATTACTCCATGATCCTAACGGGTCGCCCTGACACTTCATAAAGTCCTATTCGTAAACCACATAGCGGCGCTCGAGCCAGAAGTAAAATGCCATCAGGACCGCCACGATCACGGTCAGCTCAACTGCCTGGGCACTCGCCCCGCCATAATTGAAGAAGTTCCAGGCGTTACGGTAGATAGAGAAGACTACGACCGGTACGGAACTATCTCCTCCTCCGCGGCGGGTGAGCATATAGATATAGTCATAGGCTTGAAAGGCATTGATGGTAGAGATCAGCGTTTGGAAGAAGATACTGGGTGTGATGAGCGGCAGCGTAATACGGAAGAACTGATGCCAGCCATTGGCGCCATCCATCTCTGCGGCTTCGTAGTATTCACGCGGAATTGCGGTCAGGCCTGCCAGGAAGATGATCATGCCTTCGCCGATGGCGCCCCAAATGTTGACGATGACCACGGCGTACATGGCGTTCTCGGTGCAAAGCCAGCAGACAGGCTTCATATTCGAACGCTCGAGAATAAAGTTGAGGATGCCGGTATCCTTGCCATAGATCATATTCCAAACCAGTGCGGTTGCAACTGCGGAGGTCACTGCCGGCAAAAAGTAGGCTGTGCGGAAGAAACTTACGCCGCGAATTTTGCGGTTCATCAATACAGCGACGAACAAAGAGACAATGACCACGCCGGGTACATACATGGCCGTGAACTTGATCGTGTTGGTCAGCGAGAGCAAAAGCTTTTGATCATGGAAAAGATCGATGTAATTGGCGATGCCGGCCCAGCTGGGAGGGGTGAGCAAATCCCATTTCGCAAAACTCA
This sequence comes from Anaerolineales bacterium, assembly GCA_035298105.1. Taxonomy (GTDB): domain Bacteria; phylum Chloroflexota; class Anaerolineae; order Anaerolineales; family Villigracilaceae; genus Defluviilinea. The sequence goes on from DATGYJ010000076.1 coordinate 4,459, forward strand.
ACAATAGGGTCGCTATGACTGAGCCAAGCGCGCCAAATAACAAGCCGATGTAAGTCGGCGTCAGCAATGCCCACAGCCAGAATTTCTCGCGTCCAAGCGGTTTGAGGCCGTATTCCATAAAGGCTCCAGACTTAAGCTCTCATCCCCTTCCCGCTTCGACTATGCTGACACTCCGCTCAGCGCGACAGGGAAGGGGGTGAGGGGCATAAGTCAATTACTTATTTTTCGCCAGTACTTCATCCGCGGCTTTGACTGCCTCATCCAGCGTCGGATCCAGTTCCGCTTCGCCGGTCCAGATGCCTGCCATGCCGTCACCAATGGCGCTCGACCATTCATCGTAGCCTTTGAAGACCGGCTTCATATGAGCGAAGGCCAGTGAGTCAAGGAAAACCTTGTGATTAATGGGAGTGCTTTGCTTCAGGAACGCATCGCTCTCGGCTACAGACTTGAGAACGGGGCACGCAAATCCAAGCTCCGCCAGGCGCTTCTGAGCAGGTTCGCTGAGCACATACTTAAGGAACTCGAAGGCAGCATCCGGGCTCTTGGAATCCTTTGCTACCACAAAGCCCGCGCTATTCACGCTGGTCGTCTGTCCTGAAGGACCTTTCGGCATCGGAGCTACATCCCACTTGAATTTGACTTCAGCATAACCGGGCACTGCCCAATGACCAATCGTGGTCATCGCCGCAACACCAGCCAGGAATGGATCACCTCCATATTCACCCGCCGTATTGGAATCGGGCCATGATTTGTCTTCGAACATCATGTCATGGAACAACTGCCAGGCTTCGTGCGCCTTGGGTTCACCAACCAGGGTCTTGGTGTGGTCGGCATTGATAATGTCGCCGCCATAGGCCCAAATCCCTTCACTCCAGATCAGTTCCATATCCCATAGATCGGAGTAGAAACCGAATTGGTCGATCTTTCCATCGCCATTCGAGTCTTTTGTTAGCTGCTTTGCGGCATTGCGAAGATCATCATAGGTCCAATCGGCGGTTGGATATGCAACGCCCGCGGCATCGAACATATCCTTGTTATAGAAGAGAACGATCGTCTGAAAATCGCGCGGCAAGCCAAACATGCCATCAGGAGTCTTATAAGCTTCCAGCGTTTGAGGATAGACACCTTTTAGTAGATCAGGATTCTTATCCAGATACGGTTGAAGATTTAATAGCACACCGCGACTCTGATAGTCCAGATAGAGGGGCGCATCCATGGCGAACACATCAGGCGGTGTACTCGCCGAAAGCAGAGTCTTCAGCTTGGTCCAATATGATTCCCAATCAGAAACATCCACTTTCACGGTGATGTTTGGATTGGATGTATGGAAATCTGCCACAATCTTGTTCCATACCTCCAGTTCGGCAGGATCACCCCACATCATCATGGTAATATCGGCTTTCTGACTGGCTGCCGTCCCTCCGCAGGCTGGCAGCAATAAGCTGACGATTATGGCGAGAACGAGCAAACGATGTTTCATGATCTCATCTCCTTTTCCTGGGGCGATTTGGCAATCGCTTTATAGATTGAGTTGAACTACTGCCGTCAGATTCTTCGGACGGTCAGGGTTAAGACCTTTTGCCAGCGAACGATAGAATGCCATCAACTGAAAGATTGGAAGG
>DATGYJ010000077.1:0-5295 GCA_035298105.1 Anaerolineales bacterium
ATCCAAAAAGTCAGCATCGCAAGATCTTGCTATTCAATGCTTTTGCGCAGCTTAATATCCCAATCGTTAAACCTCTTTCTTGGCCACTTGTGGTGAGCGCACCCTTTTCTTCAATTCATTGACAGGAATACCTGTTTTACGAGACTCTTGTTTCATTCGTCTGACATGCTTCCGTGTCCCTCTGGATGTTTTTTGGATTTTTCCACTACTTGTTTTTTCTACCATTTTGTCAACTCCGTGTTTTGTGATTGGTATTCTTTATGCGAGAAAATTGACTCTGCCGCAATTTCTGTCAGCGTCCATTTCCCGTATGATCATATTTGGGCAGTCAGCGATCGTATTCCTCATCTGTCAGAGGCGGCGAGATCATGAAATCTGTGGTTGCCCGATTGCGGGCGCTGTAGATATTCCACACTACAGCCATTCGCAAGAGCGCTTTCAAATTCGTTATTTATTTGATTCCGGATAAACTCCTGATCTGCTTCAAGATAGACATAATCATTCCACTTATAACTGCGCGTGAAATTTTCGTAAGCGTCCTGGCTGTTGGCACCGAAGGGCAGAAGCGAGTTTTAATGGCGGCTGAAATCATTCATCGTACGCAAAAAGCTGATCACATCATCACGGCCCAACATGCCTTGAATCTGATCACCTACCATGACCGGTAACTGATTGACACCATCCCGGTCCATTTCACCAAGTGCTTCTGTCAGTTCAGTTTCGGGCCGGATCCTTTTCATTTTTACGACCGGTATCATCACTTGGGCGGCTGTTGTGTTTAACCAATCCGCAGAGGGAATGGCTTTGACATTGTGCAACGTTAGTAAGCCAGCCACTTGGTCGTCCTGTTTGACCACCAGGCTGCGTTGGCCATTCCCAAGGATATGCTGATTGATCAATTGTTCGAGGGTCGTGTTGGGCAAAATCGCTGTATAGTCACGGCGCATTGCATCTGACACATGATGTCCGGCTAACAAGTCATGGACGGTCTGTTGATGGATTTGTGATGATGCAGCACTTTCCAGAAACCAGCCAATAAAGGCAACCCATAAACCATTGCCGATATTTCCGGTGAACACCTGCCACATTCCCAGACCGATAAAGCCATAGGCAATAAAACGCCCCAGGTTTGCAGCGATGAGAGTTGCCCGACGCAAATTATGTGTGGTTCCCCAGATAATGGCTCTAAAGACTCGACCGCCATCCAACGGGAACCCGGGAATCAGGTTGAAGAGTCCCAGCGTGCCGTTTATATATGCCAAATACTTTGCGATGGCCAGTATCGGAGCAACCGCACTGACCACGGGTTGTAGCAGACCAAAAAGAATAGCCAAAGCAAAACTTGTGATTGGACCGGCAATGGCAATCCAGAACTCTGCGATGGCGCTGGGTGGTTCGGCGCCGATTTGGGCAACACCGCCAAAGACGAAGAGCGTGATGCTGCGGACCGGAATTTTATTGCGCAAGGCGACCACTGAATGTCCCAGCTCATGCAGCAGTACACTGACAAACATAAGGATGACTGTTACGGCACCCACGATCCAATACTGTGGCACGGGCCAGTTCTTAAATTCAGCAGGATAGTAGCTGGTGGCTAACGACCAGGTAAGCAAGGCGAAGATTAAGAACCAAGAATAATCCACTCCGATCGGGATTCCCAAAATACGCCCTAATGAAATAGCGCTCTTATACAAATTCAACGCTCCTTCCCCATCGTGTATTTTCTAACTTCTTCGATAACCTCGGATGCGGTCGCGGTGGTGGTAGCTGCCGCCATGCCCGACCAGGTCGATAAAAACGCCGACTGCAAGTACGATCCACTCATTGCCCACGATGCCCCCCGGAAAGACAAAGAGATACGCCAGGGTCGTCCAAGGCAGGAAAATGCCGCCCAACAACGTAGTGACCCATACCGGGATGACATAGATGCCCGGCAGAGCCCAGTTCTTAAAAGCAAGATTGAAGCGTTGCGGGTCTGCCAGCCACCAGGCCAAAATGGCGATCCGTGAACCAAGCACCAGGAAAATGGTGGTAAAACAGCACATGATTTCCTCCTCAAAGCAGTGTTACGGACAACAGATGCAATCAAACGCCGGGCATAATCGAACCAAGCCAATGGCGATCCGGAATTCTGCGATGGCGCTGGGTGGTTCGGCTCCGATTTGGGCTTCGGTCCACGGAGGCGCTCCTTTACTGGTTCGTCATTTCACGATGATGGTTCCCTTCATCGTGGTATGGATTTTGCAAATGTAGGTATATGTACCGGCTTTGTCGAAGGTGTGACTGTAGATCGCATCTTTTGCCAGGGTTTCGGATTTCCAACTTCCATCGTCGCCAGCAACAAGATGGTCGGCCGAATCCTGATTTGTCCAGGTAACGGTCGTGCCGACCGGGATGGTGATGGTAGCTGGATCGAACTTAAAACCGCTGATGGCTATCTTTACTGCGTTGCCCTGTACTCCCGTGGTAGGGGTCAGATCCTGGGGTCCGGGAACGGGTGTAGATGGAGCCTGTTTTGGTGGGGCAGATGTACCACAAGCCCCTAGGAAAATGGCGACCAGCGTGAGGATGGTAACCATTTTTGTTTTCATAATTTTTCTCCTATTTATGCTTTCAACTGACATGCAACTCGATCACCTGACGGAAATGGAAGCCATAGATGGCAAACGTGATCGCCAGCGGGAACAGGCGCGGACGTCGGAACAGAGTCCAGAAAAAGAGCCGCCAATATTGGACGCGTTCGACGCCGCGGATACCCAGTTGGTAAATGGACCTCCATAAAGCCAGAATATATTGCGGGTCCCATTGAACCCTGATTTTGGGTGGCTGGTAGTCGTGCAAAAATGTCAAAACGCGCTCGTAATAGAATTGGGGCGCATAGATTTGTTGAAGGATCTGGCGATAACCTTCCCGCAGCGGTTCCAAACCCATCCTGGGGATGATGTTAGTCGAGCCGTCCACGTTATCCCCTGAAAATTCATTTACCAGACGGTCTTCTCTCTGCATGCGCTCATATAGGCGCGTTCCCAAAGGGGCTTGCAGTAACCCGACCATGGCTGTCACGATGCCGCTCTTTTGAATGAAATCAATCTGCTGCTGGAAGATCGAAGGGGAATCATTGTCGAAACCCACGATGAAACCACCCTGGACCTGAAGACCTGCACGTTGAAGTTGCTTGACGCTCTCCACCAGATTGCGGCCTTTGTTCTGATTCTTGCTGCATTCATCCAGGCTGGCTTCATTGGGCGTCTCGATACCCACAAAGACTGTGTCGAATCCGGCTTGCACCATCAGCCGGAGCAATACCGGATCATCGGCCAGGTTAATGGAGGCTTCTGTGCTGAATGGCATGCCGGTTTTGCCCTTCCGCCATTCGATCAAGGCGGGAAGCACTTCGGACTTGATCTGTTTTTTATTTCCGATAAAGTTGTCGTCCACGAAGAAGATGCTCTTGCGCCAGCCCAGCGCGTAGAGGTCGTCCAGCTCGGCAATGATCTGCGCAGCCGTCTTGGTGCGCGGGCGATGTCCCAACAACGTAGTCACATTGCAAAAGTCACAATTGAAAGGACAGCCGCGCGAAAACTGAATACTGACTGTCTCGTAATGCCTGAGATCTGCCATCTGCCAAAGAGGAACAGGAGTCTGATGGATATCGGGGAATTCCACCGAGGCATAGACGCGTCGAGCCTGACCCTGTTTCAGGTCTCGCAAGAACGGTGCCAGAGTCTCCTCGGCCTCGTTCAAGACAAAATGGTCCACATCCGGGAATTGCTCATGCTCCATCGTAAAGAGCGGTCCACCTGCCACCACTTTCACTCCGGCTGTTTTACAGCGTTTGAGGATGGCTCGTACGGATGCGCGCTGCACAACCATGGCGCTCAGGAAGACGTAATCGGCCCATGCCAGGTCTTCTTCTGTGAGGCCGGTCACGTTGAGATCGACCAGCCGTTTTTCCCACTCGGACGGCAGCATCGCTGCAACAGTCAATAGACCCAGTGGAGGTGCACCGGCTTTCTTCCGAATAAACTTAAGCGCGTGTTTAAAGCTCCAAAAGGTGTCTGGAAATTCGGGATAGACAAGCAGGATCTTCATTGATGTCTTTTCCCGTTATCAACTCTTGGAGAAGCTATGAAGCCAATGCAGGAGTCTTTCAACAGGTTTTTGCTGATCTCTTAGTTGAGCTGTGATTGCCCAAAATGAGATCCTTTCGCCGCACTCACAGATGACGTACTCCGATCCCATCGCGTGATCTTCTCCTCTGGCTGCCGCCTCAATGACGGGATTGTTCGATATTATTCGCTTGCATGCAGGGCATGTGATTTGGTTTTCCATCTTCTCTCCTTTCTTAATCACTGTGAAAATTGAAATCAGCAGTCAACATGATTCATTGGTACAACCTAAGCAGCCAGACTGATGTAGACCGTCTCACTGCGCGAGCTATATCCAGCCCAGTAGGTTGATCCGTCTACCTGGTACTTGTCCATCATGACCACCCGTCCAGCACCCTCAATTTGTTCCACAAACACCGTTTTCTGATCTGGTACGCGTGTGACCGTAATATCACCGTATCCAGTCTCACTCTTGCGGCTGTACTGTTCTACGATCTTCAATAGCTGATCACTATTCATAGGACCTCCACTTGCCGAATTACATTGCGCTGCTTACCTTTTCAGGCATAATCAATGGGATTGCAGAACCCTTTTCGGTGATCGATAGGGCCGCTTGAATAGCTTCAACGATCCGTTGTTCAGCATGTGCCGGGATTACAGTAATCAATTTGTCCCGCTCGGGCTGCCTTGCCAAATCATCTGCCAGACGCCCTGTGCGACTCAGCGCAATGACCGGACGGCCGTTCTCCAAACTCAATTCGATGTCTTTCCGCGAAACCTCTCCACCGTTGATCAAGATCGTCACCGATCGGTCTCCTTTGGACAATAGGGTGGCTATATCGCCAATCCAGGGAGACTCATCCCCAAATTCGCTGCCGGGAACAAGGATGAAATGGGAATAATGAGATTCCAATTGCCAACGCCGTTTCCCCAACCATAAGAAATTTTTGTTGCGCGGGCCACCGGGCCAGGTGACGAGCTCTTCGAGTGTTACGCCAACCAACGGGAATTTATAACTATTCAGCGATCTTATCTGGCCGATTTCAGCCATCACCCCCATGTCTGTGCCTCCGCAGATGACGACAGCGCTCAAGGCTTCTGCGGTCCTGGAAACAGTTTCAACGGCCCGTCGCGTGACATCTGCCTGTTTTTCATCGATCTCTCCGCCAATCAGCACGATCACTGG
>DATGYJ010000078.1:0-13222 GCA_035298105.1 Anaerolineales bacterium
GTTATAGGGTTGGCGGCATTTCTTATCCCGGCCGTTATGCCGGAGAAAGCAGCAATAAAAATGGAAGCCAAAGTATATGTAGGGAATCTTTCCAAGTCAACTACGCCGGAGGAACTGAATACGCTATTCACACAAGCCGGAGAAGTGATGCTGGCAGAAGTAATCAAAGACCGCAAGAGCGGCGAGTCCAAGGGTTTCGCCTTCATTACGATGAGCGCCCAGAACGAGGCCGACAAGGCCGTCAGCATGTTCAACGCGTATTCATTCAGCGACCATGTGTTGAAGGTTAGTCTGGCGAAACCAAGAGAACAACGCGGCATAACCCGTCCCAGCCTTGAACCGTGAAATTCGGACACATTCGCCTGCGGAGCGATTCCAGCCAACCTGGAGCGGCATTCCGAAAGCCACGGCTCCTGACAGGCTGCACGGAGGATGAAGAAAGAGTTGAATGATCAATCTGAATATGAGCACGCTAATTTACCAGCCCGTCAAACAGGTCTTCGATTTTGTGAGCACACCCGAAAACGATTTTCATTGGCGCTATGGAACTCTGGCATCCGCCAGGCTTCCCCAAGGCGATAGTCCCAGCGGGACGTTCTTCCGCAGCATCGGTCATTTAATGGGACGCAGGAACTTAGGCACGTTCGAAATCACAGAATTCGAGCCAGACAAGAAATATGGTTTTAAGTCGTTGAGTGGGCCTGTTCATTCCACGACATCCTACACCCTTGAGAAAGTCAACGGCAGGACCAGGATGCATATAGCCATTCAAGCCAGTGTGCCCAACTTCTTTCAGATCACTGAGAACCTGCTATGGAATACGATGAAAATACAACTCGAGGAAGATGTTGCCACGCTCAAAACCATTCTGGAAGAGAACTCCACTGCCTTCCGGAATCAACCGGCTGGCATCCAAAAGTAACCAACAACCGCGTGCGATGGAAAAGAAATCACCGGGATTCGGCCCGGTGAGGCAATCACCCACGCAGAAAAACATCCGAGGCAAAGTTTTATGGATAAGACCAAACATTCAATTATCAAGCGGATTGCTTTCATCGGGAATTACCTGCCGCGTCAGTGCGGCATCGCCACCTTTACGACCGATCTCTGTGAAGCCATCGCTGATGAATATAAAGGCACAGCCTGCATTGCGCTGCCGGTCAATGATACCGAAGCAGGCTACGAGTACCCGGCCCGGGTCCGGTTCGAACTGGCCGAAAAGGATATTGAATCCTATCGCCGGGCGGCAGATTTCCTGAACATTAATAACGTGGACATGGTGTCTTTGCAGCATGAATACGGCATCTTCGGAGGACGGGCCGGCAGCTATATCCTCGAAATCCTGCGCCAATTGCGCATGCCTGTCGTTACGACCTTACACACGATCCTCAAGAATCCCAATCCTGACCAGCGTCGCGTGCTCGAGGAGGTCATTGCTCTGTCTGACCGCGTGGTTGTTATGAGCGAATTGGGCGCGGAATTCCTGCAAAGTATTTATCATGTCCCTCCAGAAAAGATCGACCTGATCCCGCACGGCATTCCCGATGTGGCCTTCGTGGACCCGAGCTTTCACAAGGATCTGTTTGGTGTGGAAGGGAAAAGTGTGCTGCTGAGCTTCGGCCTGCTCTCGGCCAACAAGGGCATTGAGAACGTCATATCAGCGCTGCCCGCTATTTTGGAAAAATTTCCGAATGTGGTCTACATCGTTGTCGGCGCGACCCATCCCCATGTCATAGAGACGGAAGGTGAAACCTATCGTCTGTCCCTGCAATGGCTGGCTCATGAAAAAGGTGTGGAAGCGAATGTGATCTTTTATAACCGCTTTGTCAGTCTGGAGGAACTCATCCAATTCATTAGCGCTTCAGACATCTATATCACGCCCTATCTTGACCCGGCGCAGATCACCTCCGGCACGCTGGCTTACACGCTGGGAGCCGGAAAAGCAGTGATTTCCACGCCCTACTGGTATGCCGAGGAAATGCTGGCTGAGGAGCGCGGCGCGTTGGTGCCCTTCAGTAACCCGGCAGCGTTGGCTGACCAGGTGATCGATCTGCTTGGAAATGATTCAAAGCGACATGCCATGCGCAAGCGCGCCTATCTGTTTGGTCGGGATATGATCTGGCCGCAGGTTGCCCACCGTTACATGAAGACGTTTGAACGCGCCCGCGCCGAACACCGTTATCATGCGGCCGCTGAGTTTGCGGTCAGACCGTTGGATCAGCGTGCAGGGGAATTGCCTCCGCTCAAACTGGATCACCTGCATCATCTTACGGATCAGACTGGCATATTGCAACACGCCATTTTCACCATTCCCAACTATCGTGAGGGTTACACCACTGATGATAATGCACGTGCATTAATGGTCAGCGTACTTCTCGAAGAATTAGGCAACACCGAGGCGATCAACCTGGCCACCCGTTATCTTGCGTTCACGTGGTACGCTTTCAATCCGGAAACCAGACGCTTTCGCAACTTTATGGATTACCAACGAAACTGGCTCGAGGAGAGCGGCTCGGATGACAGTCATGGGCGCGCCTTGTGGGCGCTGGGCACTGTATTGGGCCGTTCGAATACGCCCGCCCTTCACAATATCGCTGTCCGGATTTTTCAGCAGTCCCTGCTCGCGATCCTTGAGACCACGAGTCCGCGGGCCTGGGCTTTTGCACTCATTGGCATTTACGAGTATTTGCAGCGTTTTGCCGGTGACCGGCGCGTCAGCCAGGTGCAGGAGGAATTAGCGGGGCGCTTGCTGGCACTTTACCGCGATAACCAGACAGATGGATGGAGCTGGTTTGAGAATAAGCTGACCTATTGCAACGCGGCCTTGTCACATGCCATGTTATTGTGCGGTGAGTCGCTATCCAATCCGGCCATGACCGAGGTGGGTTTGGAGTCTCTCCGTTGGCTGGCCAAATTACAGCGCGCGGACACCGAAGGGAAACATTTTGTCCCGATTGGCTCGAATGGTTTTTATCCACAGGGCGGCGAACGGGCCCGCTTCGACCAACAACCGGTGGAGGCGCAGGCGATGGTCTCTGCCTGCCTGGAAGCTCACCGCGTCACCGGAGAAAAAAGCTGGCACAAAGAAGCCCGCCGGGCCTTCGAGTGGTTTCTGGGGCGAAACGACTTGCACCTCCCGGTCTATGACCCGACTACCGGTGGTTGCCGGGATGGTCTGCATTCTGATCGGCCGAACGAGAATCAAGGTGCCGAGTCTACCCTCGCCTTTCTCCAGTCACTTATGGAATTGAGATTAGCGGAAAATGTTGACCAACCCAACGAACATATTCTCAGCGAACCACCGGAACTGGAACCTGTTTCAGCGCTACAGGCTCAATCCTATTCTGACAAACGCAAACTGGCCGTATCAAGTCAATAGCCTGTTCAACCCCGGCGCGACCCTTCGCGCGGATGGGAGCGCATTAAGAATGATCAGATCTTATGCTTTGGCAGGTCCAAATAAGATCGATTAGTAGGATGGTTCTCGGCTTGTCTTTCATCAAATTGCTATAGATTGTTATAGGAGATACTTATGAACTTTAATACAGGTGACACGGTGATGCACTGGACCTATGGAATTGGACAGATCGTCAATCTGGAGGAGCGGGACTTATTCGGCTCAAAGACCCTCTACTATGCAGTTCAGGTGCGAGATATGACTGTCTGGGTCCCGGCGGACGACAAGGTGAGCAGCAGACTACGGTCTCCAGCCTCAAGGTCCCGCTTCAAGCAAATGCTCGGCATCCTATCCGGCCCATGCGAGCCGCTGCCGGAGGATCGCCTGGAACGCAAAAACCACCTGCTGGAGCTGCTCAAGGATAGCCGTCCCGAATCGCTTTGCCAGGTTGTCCGTGACCTGTCTGCCTACCAAAAGCAGCTGGGGAAGCCGATGAACGACAATGACCAGATGATCTTAAAACAGTCTCGGAACACTCTGCTCGGGGAGTGGGGCTTTGTCCTGTCGATTACCCGGGCGCAGGCCGAGCTCGAATTGCATCGCTTGCTGACTCCCGGTCCGCAGGAGATCGCGGCCTAGTATGCCTGCAGTGTGATCATGCTGGATGGCAGGCGAATGATGAACATATCCATCTATCACAAAAGAAAACTCGGAGTTTATTTTTTGCCAGCCATCTTCCCACGCAGACCCTCGACTTTTCATTGCCCGCAAGCAGAGACCATTGTCTATCGTTCTTTGTTCATCGTCTGCGCGAGCAGCGCCTCAAACAACAAACACCGTCCCGAAGGTTCTTGCCATAAGCGCATGTCCTCCGCCACCAAATCCTTCGGGACGTTATTATCAATCAAACACATACTTCCCGATCTTTATCTCAACCGTCCCGAAGGTTCTTGCCATAAATACACATCATCCACCACCAAACCCTTCGGGACGTTCATTTCAATCAAACATATACTTGCTGATCTTCTCATAACTCTTCTGCTCATCCTCAACATCATTCACAAATTTGACGTACTCTTCTACGCTCGGAAAATGATCTTGCACAAAGACCTTATCAACCAGCGCGTCACTCCTCAGACCAATCCACTCTCGATAATTCGAATAGGCCCAATCTTCAGGACATGCCACCAACCTCACTTTGACAGGATTGAGATGAATATACCGGCAAAGTGTAATCAGGTATTCCCATTTGTCGACACACTTATGCTTAAAACGTCCTTCAAATAAAGTGCCTGTGCGTTCCTGTTGCAGGTTCAACGCCTGCACATAAGTGTTAAACAGAATTTGCATAAACTTTGACAAGGGTTCATCCGTCTCCTGCCTGAGCAGGAAATGATAGTGGTTCGGCATCAGGCAGTACGCAATCACCGTCCCGCCGTGCTTCTGATAATACTCCTTCACCAACCGCAGGAGATACTGATAATTCCCATCATTGAAGAAAATCTTCCCCTTATTCGCCCCACGATTGTAGATATGATAATACTGCCCTTGCCTAAAAGTGTCAGCGCGATATGGCATACTCACCTGTTATCCCGTCCCGAAGGATCATTGTCAAGAACACACCTCATCCCAACCAAATCCTTCGGGACGCTCTTTCCCAGTTGTATGAAAGTGTCACCACGATATGGCATACTCACCTGCTATAACGTCCCGAAGGGCTGCTCTGTAAAATACTGTCCACTCCGGTTAATCCTTCTGTAGCTTAGTGCCTGAATCATGATTCCAACAACCTTCGGGACGGTGTTTGAAGGTCAGTGACCGAGGCAAAAGGAGACCGAAGGTCTCGCACCCGAGCGCAGGTCAGGTTTCTATCCCCTTTTCAGGGACCTGCGGCAGGATGCTTCGCAAAGACCTTGCGCGAACAAGCCGGGCACGTTCCGCCACGCCCACCCGCCTGTGCTAACGAATGCGGATATAGTCAATCTCAAAAGTGCCAGGCACAACCATTGGGTCGAGGCGGATCTGTTGGATTTGATCTTTCCAGGCTGGAATTCCGGACATGTCGATGGTGTAGGTATGAAACGCTCCATCGCTGATCGTCGAGAAATGCTTTGACTTGATTTCATCCCAGCCCGTGTCTTTATCCGTAATAAAGAAGACCTGCGCATCATTCCCGGCACTTGTCCGCATCCGTATCTCAAGCTGGTTGAATTCAACCGCCTCAATTCCCAGGTAAGGAGATCCCATATAGGGATCATCACCCCTGGAGGTAGCGTAAAGGTTCGCGCCGTTGACCTGGAGCGGACTTAATTGGTTCCAGGCAACCCAGCCATCCGAGTTATTGGGATCGTCGAATTCCCAGCCATAAGCCGCTCGCGCGATTCTTATTTCGTCGATCTGCAGAGCGACCGGGCTCGAGGCGGTCAGTCGGATTTGTGTGACCAGGCCATCCATCCAGGCCGGATTCGTAGATAGGTCAAAATGATAATTTGCCGCTCCTCCCAACTGCATTTGTGTACAGGCGGATTTAGCAGGGCTCCAATTCCAATCGTTCAAGGTGATGAAATTAAGGCATAACTCCGTCCCGGCAGCTGGCGTTTGAGCGCTGATTTCAACCGTCGGGGAGTGTGCACCGTAGAAGTTCAGGCTTGGCATGGATGTCAGGGAATCTGTCGGTGACAGGCTGCTGAATAAAATGCCGTCACGCACTTCAACCGGTTGACCGGAACTGGTCCAGCCCTCCGGCGAATTCAGGTTGAAGGTCCACCGGGTGTGAGGGATGAGATTGTAGACGATAGATCGTCCACTCTCGATCGATCCCGGGATTAGATAAAAGGTCAGATCAAATACAAAGCCCGGAGAGGTTTCAAATTCCGCAAATGGCGTAAGGTAGCCAATCGGGTCAGGGTAGGCGTTCTGGATGAATACCATTGACCATCGGCCTGTCAGCCTGGGCTGGGGTGGGACTGCCAGGATCAGCCCATTGCCTTGCCGGTCCCCGAATGCCAGCCAGTTTTCTGAAGGGAAGATCTGCGGATTGGTATTATCACTCATATCACCCGTCGCCATATGATATTGCTGGATTTTATCCGCAGTGAATGGCTCATTTCCGGTGTAGCCGTACTCCAGGGGAATGGCAGCGCCGAAATAAGCGGCAGGCGACTCTGCTCCGGCGAAGGTGTGGGTATCTTGACCGGTATGGGTCATGCGGATGTGGACCTCAAAATAACTTTCATGATCCCATGCCCAGGTCTCATAAATCACATCTGACGTTCCCTTTGAACGTCCCCATTCCTGGCCAAGGGCTTTTAGATACAGTCCATCTGTCCAGCGGCGATATTCCTGGACCCTGGCAGGCAGCCCATCGGCTGAACCAGCCTGCAAGGGATTCCATCCCCAGGTCATGAAACACGAGGAGGAGTTACAGATGTATTGATCACCTCCGTCATAGGGTGAAAACTGGATATAACGCCCAAAGTCGGCATCGTCGACGAACTCCGTTCCGTGATATTGCAGGCTGCCAATCGCGCCACCTGCATGCAGATTGAAGCCCAACGCGATTTCTTTTGGATCTCCCAAATAAACATAGCCATTCGTGATCGGCTGAATTTCGCCCAATGGCGCCAGGGTGGGAGTCGGAAGCTGTCTGGGCAGGGAGGTCGGCATTGGAGACGAGGAAAGAATGGGTGTAGGGGTTGGGCTTGCCATCACCGCTGTCGAAGCCGCGCTTGTTGGCCCCGAAGGACGCGGGGTTGGCGACGTACAGCCTGCAATCCATAACATGACAATGCAAGTTACGAAACGTTGATTCAACGGATTGAGCTTATTCACCTCTCACCTTCCTTCGAACGCGGACCGTAGCAGCACTTCCCATGTTGGGACCACGTACCTCGCTGCGCAGTCCACTGCTAACTTTGGTTGCCACAGATGAACAAGACAAATCGATATTACCCCATCCATAATGCCTGTGGCAAATTTGGCGAATTGACATACAGTTATCAAGTTAGGGTATGCCCCATAATCGAATTGGGCCATCCCATCCTCCAACAGCAATATAATGGCCGTCTGGACTAAATCGGATAGCAGCGATGGAACTGCTGATCATAGAATAGTGTGCCAGCAATTCCTGCGCCCTAACATCCCAGATCAAGAACTGACCCTGGTCTGTTCCAGCCGCCAACAGTTGCCCATCTGGGCTAAAACGAACATGGGTAATTCTGCTGTCCGGTAAGGCTGGCCAGCGTGACCATGTTCCAACCGTATGATCCCAAAAATAAACATAAGCATCTTGGGCAGCGGCAGCCACTTGGTCTCCGTTTTGACTGAAGGTCACATCCACAAAAAATTCACCTTCAGCCGGTTTTGCCAGACGCTGCAACAAGGTTCCTGTAGTTGTATCCCACCAGTAAATCGCTTCTGAGCCACCAGCAATCAATGTGGAGTCATCCTTCCAATAAAAATTGCTAAATAACTGCTTTCGATCAGGCACATCGCCTTTTAAAGTAATCAATGACTGTTGGCTATTAACGTCCCAAATCTGAACGAGATCATTGTTATCACCACTGGCGAGTCGTGCGCCACTCCGATTAAATTGCAGGCTGGTTGGATAGGTTTGATTACGACCAAGCTCTTTCATATCTCCGGTTTGGGCATTCCATAGGCGGATGACCGGGTTGTCAGCAGTGCCACCAGTAGCGATTAATGAACCATCAGAATTCACCGCCACCACCAAGGCACCTTCTTGCGTATCGCCTAGTTGACGAACCTCTTTTCCAGTCTCGGTATTCCATGCAGCGATATTAGTATCATATCCCACACTTATCATCTCATTATCCTTGCTAAAAACAAAATCGGTAACAAGTCGCGCGCCTGGTGCAAAAGAGGTTAGTTCCTCCAGACGCCCCGCATTCTCCACCGTAATTATGCTTTTCGCTTGTCGCGGAATCGGTTCTCCCTGTACGATTGTTAAAGGGGCTCCTTGTGTATCTCTTGTCGTCCTCAGTGTATAGCCGCCGTACATGCAACCGTATCCGCCTAATACTTTGCGGACTTTTGCAATTACTTCAAGATGATGCACAGTGTTAGGAAGCAGGGATAATTCCACCAGGGCCGGGTTAAAGGACTGAGAGTTGCCCGACACAGTGAAGGTTCCAGACTCAGTAATGATCGCCACTTGCTCGCCGTTGCCGATATGGACCGCAACGACCTGGGATAACCGATCCGTTGGCGATGTGACCGGTTCAACCGACAACAGCTCTGATGTCGGAATTGGACATTGAGTAGCGCTGCGTGTAATCGATTGCGTGGGTTGCCGAGTGGGCTCTTCTGTCGTGGCAGGAATACAGCTAACAAGAATGATTAGCACAAACAATAGGAATGGGATAATAACTCTCTTGTCAACAATGCAATTCATGTTCATCCTCTTTCTAACACGCATTTCGAGAGAATCTTGACTATCAATCATCACAACCTTACTGACCGAATGCCATTTCTCGTTTAGTAAAGGCTTTGTGGCTTCCTCAACCAATTTGGCAAGGTCGTCAGCCGCGAGACTATTGTCCACGTGAATGGGACTGGTACCGCCATTCGTACCAATGCCATGCAAATATAAATTCATCACGCACAGGCGAGCGGTATTATCCACGATCTCCCAACCGTCAACGCTTTCTTGTTGAGATGTTCCAGCTGGCCGTAAGCTGCTTGACGTAGTCGCCATAAGAAATACTGTCATCCCGCAGGACGTTGCAGTAGCTCCAGACGCGCTGGACGATGGTGGATGATTGGGTGGACATGCTTATTTCTGGTTATCCATTTCTGCCATAAATTCTTTCAGGTCATCGAGATACTCCTCGACTTTTTCAGGAGGTGGTAATTTCCGCAGATTTTCGAGATTATCCCTGTCCATTCTCCAGTTGATGGGATTGTCAATGATGTATTGCCGAATGGCGTTCAATTCGCGGTCGTTGCGAACGATATGTTCATAATAATTTGCCTGCCAGAATTTGGCACGACGTGATGGATCATTGACCTCGATCCAATCCAAATATACCTTGAATACCAACGATTTGAATGTACCTATAATATCGCCCAGGCCCGGCGCAGGATTGATCTTTTGTGTTTGCGATATCACGTAGGGACAGGGCTTGTCCCTGTCCGGCTTGCCCCTGTCCGGCATTTCGATGCTCCCGCCCTGTTTGTCTCCGTCCCGGATACCCGCAAGGGGTATCCCCACATTTCCATCATGCCCCGTGGTTTGGACGCCTGCAAGGGGCGTCCCTACATTGTTCCATACCACAAAATGGGTGTGATTTGGCATGACCACGAATTCATCCAATTCAATGGTCGGAAACCATTTTGGTAATGCGTACCAGACATCGTGGATGATAGCGTTGACAATGGGATCCTCCAAAACGCATTCGCGGTTTCTGGTGCAGATGGTGACAAAATACGCGCCTGCATTGTGGTAATCGTAACCCTTCAACCGAATCGATCGCCGATGATATTAGATTGGATCGTATTTCATAGTATTTATTCCGCTCGTTGCGACATGGCGGTTCTCTCTTTCCACGGCATACCAGCCTCCTTTGGTTGTATGCCGATTCTACATAAGGTGTTTACCTTCTCCCCGGTCCATACAATTTCGCAAAACCGGCATGCCATATTTGGGGGTAGATTTGTCCCCACGTTCAGAGCGAGTTTAGAGCGAAGGAAGAGCGAATTCAGAGCGAGTTCATATTTTCAGAACAAGGTCAGCTATACGCCATTTTATACCCCCATATGTGGGGGCTAGTACTGTACAAACGCGGCGGCGATGACAGGCTTACGCAGTTTCACCTGTCCGGCCGCGATGTGCCAGGAGGGTGAATACATCCTCCAGCGTGGATTGAACCGTTTCGATCGAATTAACGGTGATCCCCTTGCCCGTCAGGTATTTCGTCAGATGGTCAGGCGACCATTGGCTGGGGTCGAGGATCACATGGGCGCGGTCGCCGTGCAAACTCGCCTGTGCGACTCCTTCCGTATGGCTTAGCTCCTCAACGGTTTCAAGCAGTGGGTTGGTCGCCAGATCCCATGCCGCGCCGTGCAGGTAGGTCGACTTCAACGCAGCCGGTGTATCCAGTGCCATTAACTTACTGCGATACATGAACGCGACCCGGTTGCAATGCTCGGCTTCGTCCATGTAATGGGTAGTGATGAAGATGGTGGTTCCCTGTGAAGCCATTTCATAGATCAAATCCCAGAATTCGCGGCGGGCAACCGGATCGACGCCGCTGGTGGGTTCATCCAGGAACAACAACCTGGGGCGATGAAGAATGGCACAGCCAAGGGCCAGACGCTGTCTCCAGCCTCCGGATAATTCAAAGGTGAGAGATCCAGTTCGCTCTTCCAGCCCCGCGAGACGCAGGATCTCGGCAATGCGCTTTTTCTCCTCTGATTCCGGCACCTCATAGACGCCTGCATAAAATTGAAGGTTCTCCAGGACCGTGAGATCGTCGTAGAGCGAAAATTTTTGCGACATATAGCCGATCAGCGGCTTGATCTGTTCGGAATGCTTGAAGGCCTCAATGCCCATGATGCTGGCTGTGCCTTCGGTAGGGGTCAACAGTCCGCACAACATGCGAATGGTGGTGGTCTTGCCGCTGCCATTCGGACCCAGATACCCCAACACCTCTCCGGGCTGGACGGTGAATGAAACATGGTCCACCGAGGTGAAAGCACCGAACTTCTTGGTTAATCCGTACACTTCAAGCGGAAGGGTTGGGCGATCCATATTCCACTCCTTCTGTTTCGATCAGGTGAATGAACACATCCTCCAGGGTCGCAGGCACAGGGATGAGATGATTCATCGGAATGCCGGCAGATTCCAGGCGGGCGGGGATGCGCTCCATGGGTCCGCTTGCAGCACTCACGCGCAAGTGGAGATGATTGCCAAAGGTGTGGACATCCTCCACTTCCGCATCATCCAAAACGATCTGGCGTGTTGCCATTTGATCGGCTGTATCCAATTCCAGGATGCGTCCCTCCAGTCGCTTCATCAATTCACGCGGTTGACCCTGCGTGAGAACTCGGCCATGGTTCATAAAAATCACACGGTTGAACCGCATGGCTTCGTCCATATAAGGTGTGCTCACCAGCACTGCCGAACCGCCGCGCAGAAGCGCAATCAGCAGATGCCAGAATTCCTGGCGCGCGACCGGATCAACCCCGCCGGTGGGCTCATCCAGCAAAAGCACTTTGGGACGATGGACAAGCGCGGAGGCCAATCCGAGTTTTTTCTGCATCCCGCCTGAAAGCGCAGCCGCGGGACGATGGGTAAAATCACCCAAACCGGCAAAGTTCAAGAGCTCGGCAGCCCGCTCTTTCAGTTCGTCGATGGGGAGATCGAAGACCTCGCCGAAGAATTCGATATTCTCCTGAACGGTCAAGTCGCCATACAAGCTGAAGCGCTGCGCCAGGTAGCCAATTTGTTCACGCGCCTTTTCCACCTGGGCTGGAACTTCATAGCCTGCCACACGCACCACGCCACTGGTGGGTTTGAGCGCACCGCACATCAAGCGGATGGCTGTCGTCTTGCCGGCCCCATCGGGACCAACCAGTCCCACCATCTCTCCGGCGCGGACCTGTAGATTAAGTCCATCCACAGCTCGGAATGTCCCAAAGGTTTTGACCAGGTTTTCGGTTTCGAGCAAAACTTGATTTGACATTTTATTTTGTGAACACCACATCGGCCGGCATGCCGATCTTCAGTTTGCCTGCGGGATCGCTGACCTTCAGCTTCACCGCATAGACGGTGGCACTGCGTCCCTCCACCGTTTGCACATTGCGAGGCGTGAACTCGGCCTGATCTGAGATAAAGGAGACGGTGGCGGCAAAGGTCTCGTTGGGGAACGAATCCACCGTCATGGTCGCTGCCTGTCCCAGTGAAATTTCGCCGTAGTGGTCTTCAGGCACGTAGACGGTAATCGTCAATTCCTTGAGGTTTGCCATGGTTACGACCGCGGCACCGGGCTGGACGAACTCTCCCGGCTCGACATTGCGGGTCAGAATGACCCCATCCATCGGGACACTGACCTTGATCTTGGAAAGCTGGGTGTCGAGCAGGTCCAGGTTCGCCTGGGCTTGGGCCACTGCCTTCTGCGCCTGCTCGACGGAGGCCTGCGCCTGATCGACGGCCCCCTGCGCGGCCGTCACCTCCGTCGCTTGATCGCCGGTCTGCAGATTGCGCAGAAAATCCAGGGCTGAATAGTAGCGCTCCTGCGCCACCGAGACATCCGCTCGAGCTTGTAACACCTTGTCCGCCGCCTTGCTCGACAGCAAGTCGTTGTAGGCAACCTGCGCATCCTGCAGCTCCGCCCGGGCATCATTGTAGAGGTCACTCCCAGCCTTGCCCAGCTGGACATCCCCAGTGCATTTGTAGATCTGATTGGTGATGCGGGCATTCACCACAAAATAGCCCGCATTCGTGCCACAATGGGTCCGGTTATACAACCCCTTGGGCGTATCCTTTTTGGCAGAAGTCTGGGCATGATAATTGACATCCGAGGCCACCAGATACGCCAGGCGGGCATCCAGCAAACGCTGTTCGGCTTGCAGGAAATGCGCCTGTTCCAGCGATTGCGAGATCGTGTCCAGATTGGCCTGGGCAGCGCTGAGGGCTTTTTGTGCCAGATCGACCTGGGCTTGCATGGCCTGGATCTGTTCGGCACGGGTGTAATACCAGCCCGGCTGATCGAACAAGTCCGGGTCCGAGAACCAGTCCTGCAAGCGGGTCTTCTTGCCCTGTGCCAGGGCAGCTTCCAGGGTGATTTGATACTGGGATTTGGC
>DATGYJ010000079.1:0-30887 GCA_035298105.1 Anaerolineales bacterium
CAGGTCGAGCATGGAAACATCCACGGTTGAAAACCTGCCCTCCAAAATATATTCGCTCATTAACTTGCCGGCGATTGGTCCGTGCATGAAACCGTGCCCCGAAAAGCCCGCACAAATAGTAAAGCCCTTAATGTTACTCCCACCCAAAATTGGATGAGCATCAGGAGTGACTTCATACAATCCCGCCCAGTGCGAAGCGCGGCTTGCTTTTTCGAGCAACGGCATTCGTTCCATCGCAACTTCAAAATTTTCCAATTCGAATTCTTCATCTATGTTCTGGTCAAAGCCTGGTTTTTCGCTCTGGTTGCTCATGCCGATCAGCAGGCCTTCGCCTTCACGGTGGAAGTAAAGCGACTGCGCGAAGTCAATTACGAACGGAAAGTCTTCAGGGATTTCTTTCAGCGAGTTAGTTGTGAACATTTGCCTGCGGATGGGAACGATTGGAATTTGGACTTCTGCCATGTGTCCAATTTGACCGGCCCACGGCCCTGCCGCGTTTAGGATCAGATGGGTGTGAATCAAGCCTTGCGTTGTTTCGACTGCTTCAACTTGATCTCCACTGAGGCGGATTCCTGTTACCTCTGCGAGGGTAAGGGCTGTAACTCCCATCTTTTGTGCTGCGCTGACATAGCCGGCGACGACGCTGTTTGGGTCAACCAATCCATCCTTTGGATTAAATGTGCCTAGGATTGCATCTTCGAATCTCATGAGCGGTAATTGTGTACGGACTTGATCTCCACTCAAGAGTTGAGTTTGCACACCGAGATGATTCTGCATTTCAACATTGTGCCTGAAGGCATTCGCATCTTTTTCATTTGTCGCGACAAGCAAATATCCGCATCGGCGATAGTTCACGTCCTGTCCGATCTCTTCCTTGAAACATTCGATCATTGGGAGGCTTTCCAGTGAAAGTTTAACATTGATCTCCGTTGAGAATTGGTAACGGACTCCACCTGCACAGCGGCCTGTCGCGCCTGTGCCGAAAAATTCCTCCTTTTCGAGCAATACCACATTCTTCATTCCACACTTTGCGAGATGATATGCCGCGCTGGCTCCCATCACGCCGCCCCCGATGATTACGATGTCAGCTGTTGTTGGGGTATCCATTTGACCTCTTCTAGAGTCTGGTGGCGTCACTGCCAAAAAGCAGGAGCAAGCTCCTTGACTCCAAATTTAGAAATCTACTTCTTTCCCAATTTTCATTTTATGTGCATTATCCAACGCAACCCGAGCCCCTATAGCATCCTGCACAGCAATGCCCACTGACTTAAAATAAGTAATTTCTTCCTGAGATTGCCTGCCCGGGATTCTTCCTAACACAAGTTCGCCTATTTCTCCCCAAATATGAGATTCGTCGAATAGCCCGGCATGGATAGGCTGGAGCAGATCACCTGCCTCTTCCAATGAGGCAGCGCGTGAGTCAACGAAGACCTTTGCGCGCTGCAAAGTCTCGGCGGGAACTTCCTGCATTTCCGGGGTGTACGAGCCAATTGCAGAGATGTGTGTCCCCGCTTTCAGGTCTCGATCATCAAAGACCGGCTTTAATGATGTGGTCGCGGTACAAACAATATCTGCATTCTCAATCGCTTCTTTGGCGCTCTTCGCGATCTGAATATCTTGTGTAACCGGGCCCCTGCCTTTCATCTCTTCTGCAAATGCTTTTGCCTTATTCAGATCTGCATCAAAGATGACAGCAGTTTTTATGGCACGTGCGGTACACGCAGCTTCAAGTTGACTACGTCCCTGTGCGCCTGCACCAAAGATCGCGGCGATTTTGCTATCCCGGCGCGCAAGCAGATCAATGGCGGCGCCGCTGGCTGCACCTGTCCGGATTGCTGTAAGAGAACTGCCTTCGAGAAGTGCGGTCGCATAACCACTCTCTGGATCGAGAACAAGTACTGCGGCCTGAATATATGCAAGTCCCCGCATGGGATTCGTGGGAAATAAAGAGACCACTTTGACTGCCAGCGCTGGAATATCCGCAGTATGGACGTAGGCTGGCATAAAGAGACTAAGGGCTTCACTGTTTGGAATAGCGAGACGTGTCCGCAGAGGCACAACAGCGGTCCCATTAGAAAAAGCTGCGTAGGCTTTTTTCATTGCCTCAATTGCTTCGTTCATCGGCAATGCCTTACGGATGTCATCAGCGGTCAGAATCAACATCGCATGTTCCTTCTACAAGAAAAGCGCGGAGGCTCCAATTGTACCCCTGCGCTTTTCCCTGGCTCACGGTTTGATTATTCCATACCCAGATTTGAAGATGTGTAACAGATGGATTTTCATCTTTTCTGGAAAATAATCAGTTTCGGCAAGTTCATGTGAATAACCTGGGAGACTGCCTATGGAATCGGGCATTCAAGTTAAGCAATAAGTCTCCGCTTTTTATGAAAAAGCAGAGACTTGTGTTGACAATAGCCCATCGGGATATGGAATAACCCGTCTGATCAACTTTTCAGTTGTGAGCGGATATCGACCGAGTCAAGCCGTAATAGCAAATAGAGCGAGAGGCCTATACTCAACAATGCGGTGACGGCAAAGATCGGATCAGCCACACCTTTTTCACTGACAGAGGTCGAGAAGAAGAGCATCATCTTGATGACTACGTTCAGGCCTTGCAGGAAGATGACCAAAGTCAATGCCGGTGATCTACCACGATAGAGGAAATAACCCGAAATCAGCAGGAGTGCTGCTACGACTACCTCAGCTCCAATTCCGCTCAATAGGGTTTGTGGTGGCAGGATTAGTGGAGCCAGAGTTGGCAGAACAAAGAAAAGCAAAATGCGGTTATTGATTTTCATAGCGTATCTCTTGGCTAGTGCCCACCCAGATAGGCTTCGATCACGCTGGGATTACGCAGCACATCCTGGGCGTTGCCCTCAAGGGTGATTTCTCCGGTCTCAAGCACATAAGCGCGATCGGCGATCGATAACGCCATTTGAGCATTCTGTTCAACCAGCAATACACTGGTGCCCTGTTTATTGATATTCTGAACGATTTCGAAGATCTGTTCGACCAGAATGGGGGAAAGACCCATCGAGGGTTCATCGAGCAGGAGCATGGATGGATTCGACATCAGGGCGCGGGCAATTGCGAGCATTTGTTGTTCACCGCCCGAGAGGGTGCCGCCCAACTGGTCCTGGCGTTCACGCAAGCGTGGAAAGACGGTAAAGACATTTTCAAGGTCTTTCTTGAATTGAACCTTATCGCGCTGAGTGTAGGCGCCCATTTCGAGGTTTTCCATCACCGTAAGAGTGGCAAAGATCTTACGACCTTCAGGAACTTGCACGATCCCTTTTTGGACAGTCTGTTCCGCCGGCGTCATGGTTATGTCTTCATTTCGGAACACGACGCCGCCTTCGCGCGGTTGCAATAGCCCAGAGATGGTGGAGAGGGTAGTGCTTTTCCCTGCGCCATTGGCACCAATCAGTGCTACGATATCGCCCTCGTCTACATGAAAACTGATGCCTTTCAAGGCGTGGATCGCTCCGTAATATACATGGAGGTTTTTGACTTCGAGCATCATTGGGCTTTACTCCGTCGGAATTTTTCAGAGAGTTCAGCTGCGCCGCGGCCAAGATAGGCTTCGACCACGCGCGGGTTGGATTGGATTTCCTGAGGCGCACCATAGGCGATCTGCTCGCCAAAGTCCATCACCGTAATTTTTTCACAGACGCCCATCACCACACGCATCTGGTGCTCGATCAACAGGATGGTCAGCTTGAAGCGGTCCCGGATGAAATGAATAAGGTCCATCAACGCCATTGATTCGGCGGGATTCATTCCTGCCGCAGGTTCATCGAGACAGAGAAGTTTGGGATCAGCCGCCAGCGCACGGGCAATTTCCAGGCGGCGCTGCTGACCATATGGCAGGTTGCGAGCGATTTCAGCCTGCTGATCCTCCAAATGGAAGATACCCAAGAAGTCCTGTGCTTTTTCGATCAGTACTTTTTCTTTCGCTTCGAAATTTCCATTGCGAAGTACCGCATCTTGCATACTGTATCCGGCGTGGGAATGGTAGGCGATGCAGACATTTTCGAGCACTGTCAGACTTGGGAACAGGCGGATGTTCTGAAAAGTACGGGCAATGCCCATCTGATTGATAACGTGCGGAGCCAGACCGCCGATTTCCTGGCCGTTGAAAATGATCTTGCCACTTGTGGGGATATAAACTCCGGTGATCAGATTGAAAATCGTCGTTTTACCGGCACCGTTGGGGCCGATCAACCCGGCCAGGTCACCTGGATGGAGTTCCAAGTCGATGTTGTGGACGGCGCGTAGGCCGCCGAAGGTTTTAGTGAGGCCTTCCACTTTGAGCATAAGTTCGGTCGCTGCGGACTGACTATTGGAGGTCATAATTTCACCTCTGCGGTGAAAGACGTTTCAGTGGATTTCTTGGGGCGGGCTTTTGGCAGTACCTGCCGCAGGAAGGGGATCTCAAAATCACCAAAGATGCCTTTTGGCCTGAGCAGCATGACGATCAACAATAAGAGTGGGTAAACGACAAAGCGCCAGGTCTCAAAGCCCTGTGGCAGGAATATGCGTAAAGCACCTTCCAGGACAAGTGCCCAGGCAAAGGCTGCAAAAACAGTGCCGCTGATACTGCCTAAACCACCAAAGACAATGATGATCATTGGGTCGAAGGATTTGATGAAATTAAATGTGTCGGGATGCAGGAACCCGTTGATGTGTGCATACAATCCTCCCGCAAGACCAGCCAGGAAACTGCCCAGCACAAAGGCGATGATCTTGTATTCCGCCACGTCAATGCCCATGGCTTTGGCGGCGATTTCATCCTCGCGCACCGAGATTACAGCACGCCCATAGCTGGAGCGGAGCAGGTTGCGGACTAGGATGACCACCAGTACCAGGAAGAAAAACACCCAGAACAACGAGGTCACCTTGGGAATTCCGACCATGCCACGCGCACCTTTCATTTCCACAAAACCTAGCAGGGTATCAGAGTTGTCGAGAATGATTTTGACGATCACGGTAAAACCGAGTGTGGCGATACCAAAGTAATCTGAACCAAGTGAGAGAATAGGCAGGCCGAAAAGGTAGCTGATTTCAGCGGCAAGCACGCCGCTGAAAAGCACTGCCAGGATCAAGACGACCTGCACTGATACGGCAGCGGGTAAAAGATGCAACAACGAGGTAACTGACGGAGTGATAAATTTCCCGGCCCAGATTGCTAGTGCTGATAAGAGAATGGTACTGGTCAGGTATATGGTGAAAGCCGAAAGCGGATCCAATCCTCGGACCCTGGAGAGGCGTTGATGAAGCCAGAGCATGGCTGCGCCGCTCAAGAGCGTGGCGAGCGCCAGCACAATAACGCCGTCTGCGCTCTTGTTGACGGTCCAGCGATACGTCACATCTGCGGCAGAATATGCGCCGATCGCATAGAAGCCCCATTGGCCAAGTGAGAACTGCCCGTTGAACCCGTATATGAGGTTCAGGCCGATGCTGACGATAGCCATAACAGCACCAAGGCGGATGATGGTGTTCCAGAATGTGTTCAGGAGGCCGACACTGACCAGAATCTGGAGCAGGGCATAAACCAAAATTGAAACGCCGATAAACCACAGCGTGGATTTCGAGAATTTGTTTGTCATAGGATTACGCCTTTTCACGCTCTGGTTCGCCGAATAGTCCGGTAGGCCGCACCAGCAGCACCACGATCAGGATGCTGAAAGAAATCGCGTCACGCAATGGCGTAGAAATGTAAGCCGCGGAAAGTACTTCAGCTTGACCCATAATCAATGCGCCGACCAATGCGCCAGGAATACTGCCAATGCCTCCCAGTACAGCGGCAACAAAGGCTTTCAGGCCTGGGATGATGCCCATCCAGAATACAATGGATGGAAAAGCGATCGCATATAAAACACCGGCGGCCCCGGCCAGAGCGGCGCCGATGGCAAATGTCGTCGATATGATCGCGTCGGTGTTTATACCCATCAGGCGCGCTGTCTGTTTGTCATAAGCGACGGTGCGCATGGCTTTGCCGATGCGGGTTTTTTTAACAATGAATTGCAGGCCTAACATCAAGACGATCGATGTCAGAATGATGATCAGCGCGATATTCGAGAACAGGATGGTGCCTTCAGGCGGTGCATCACCTTTCAGTGTCGTGATGCCATTTAAGCCAATAGCCCAGGTGACAACTTCAAAAGGGCGCTTGTAAGTGATGAAGTTCGGGCTGAAAACGAATTGCAGGGCCGCGAAATATTCCAAAAAGAATGAAACACCGATTGCGGTGATCAAGGCAGAGATGCGAGGCGCATTTCTCAGCGGTTTGTATGCAACACGCTCGATCACAATGGCGAGCAAGGCGCAGGCGGCCATTGAAACGGCCATGACAGTTATGGTTCCAATTACCAACGTAAGGGCTTCTGGCATGCCTGGAAAGATGCTCTTGGTCCAGGTGTGCAGATGGAAACGGGTGATGGAATAAAAACTGACGAACGCTCCAAACATAAAGACGTCGCCATGTGCGAAGTTGATCAGTCGCACAATGCCGTATACCATGGTGTAACCGAGAGCGATCAGGGCATAGACAAAGCCCAGTTGCAAACCATTAACAACTTGCTGCAAGAACAGGCTGGGATTGGCTTGTATGGCGGTGATAATCCGCCAGACAGCCAGCAGGCTCAACAGAATCAGAAAAGCCTTGCCAAGCCAGCGTCTCTCTATTCCCTTTTGTACAAATGTTAGCGCTGTGGATGTGTTCATAGCCGTCCTGGAGATGAAAAAGAAGGGGCAGTCACGGCGACCGCCCCTTCAGCAATCTGTTAGGTATTACGGAGCGATGCTGTCTGCGAAGACAACCTTACCGTCTTTTACTTGCATCACCACTGCGGATTTGATGGGGTTGTGCTGGGCGTCAAAGGTGATCTTGCCGGAGACCGCCTCATATTCCAGGGCGGCCAGAGTGTCTTTCACGACAGCCGGGTCGTCCTTGCCAGCCTTTTCGATGGCAGCCAACAAAAGGTTGGTCGCATCGTAGGCCAGAGCCGCCAGCGCATCAGGCTTCGAGTCGTACTTGTTCTCATAGCGTGAAACAAAGTCGACTACGATGCTGCGGGTATCTTCAGCAGAGTAGTGGTTGGAGAAGTAACCACCATTGGCGGCTGTCAGGTCCAGGTCTGAGGAGTCCCAACCATCACCACCCATCATAATGGCGGTCACACCACGTTCTTTGGCTTGCGCACCCACCAGGTTCACGATATTGTAGTAATCCGGCAGGTACAGTACTTCGGCTTTGCTATCCGCCACCTTGGTCAGAATAGCTGAAAAGTCAGTATCCTGGCCGGTATAGGCTTCCTTGCCGACAACCGTACCACCACCTTCGGTGAACGACTTCTCAAAGGCTTCGGCGAGCCCCAGAACGTAGTCGTTGCCCTTATCGAACATGACGAAGGCGGTGTTCTTGCCCTGGCTGAGGGCGAACTTGGCCATCACAAGACCCTGGAAGGGATCGATGAAGCAAGCGCGGAATACATATTTCTTGGTGCTGCCATCAGGGTTGAGGGTCACGGTAGTGTTGGTGGAAGTCGGGCTGATCTGCACCACACCCTTGGCCTCAGCGATTTCAGAAACAGGGATGGATGCCTTTGAACAGACTTCGCCCACGATATAGTGGACACCATCCTGGTCGATCACCTTATTGGCTGCGTTCACTGCCGGGTCGGCTGTGCACTGGCTGTCAGCTACAACTGTTTCAATCTTCCGACCAAGCACGCCGCCCTTGGCATTCCATTCTTCGATGGCAAGTAAAGCACCATCACGAGTGGAAACACCGAAGGTCGGAACAGGACCGCTCAAAGGAGCCAACACCGCAACCTTGATCGGGCCGCTGGCTGCGCCTGCACCACCGCAGGCGGTCAAAACCATACTGGCGAGAACTAGCATGGAGAGTAACGCATACGTACGCTTAATCATTCTTGCTCCTCCAAAGGAATAGTAATCAAAACTTCCTGCATTGTTGCACAGGCGGACGCAACGGGGCTGACAAGGCTCTCAAATGTTGGCAGCACCTCCTGTCAATGAAGATTGGTAACAATAATTCGTTTGGTGAAAAAATGGCGAAAACTCCCCCACCCCAGGAGCATACCGCTAATGCATCATTGTATTAATCTATCATTAATTGTCATATAACGGTAAGTGACATTTTTCAGGAGTATGTCATATGTTTGGAAAAGAACCTGGATCCCGGTGTACTGGAAGCATTTTGTCCAATTTTCTCAATTTCCCCAACTTCTTATTCTGGCTGCGGCTCGCTTCAGGCAAGGCTTGCCTACACCCTGGCGTCGCCACTCGCGTCTCACATTTAGTCTGAACGATTTCCTTTGCGCCTGGCTCGTAATAATACCGTCAGATACAGCGCAATTCCAAAATTGAAAAAGTTCGCACCGCGGATATCCGGTGGAGCACCGGTCGCGCCGATGTACAAACCATGGGGCCAGATCAAAGCCACTAAATCCGCGACCTGCGATACGATGATCTTATCAAATAACACAATTGCTATTGCGCCGAGGATCGCCCCGGTCACGCTCCCAGCGCCGCCCAGGATGACCATCGTCAAAACAAGAGTAGTGATATGAAAAGCCAACATATCCGGGTCAACGAAAGAGAAGGTGCTCGCATATAACGCGCCTGCTAAGCCGGCGAAGGTGGAACTGATGACAAATGCCAGCAAGCGCGAGCCATTCACGTTGATGCCGACTGCAGTCGCTGCCATTTCATCCTCACTCAAAGCGACCCAGGCGCGTCCCGTGCGCGAATTGAGCAGTCGTTGGCTGGCCCAGGCCGCCAACAACATCACCGCATAGACCAGGAAGTACTTTTGCGTCGGAGTGATAACGTTCAGGCTCAGGAATCCGGCTGGCAGGAAATTTCCAAGACCGCCTGCGCCTCCCGTGATTGGCTTTAAATTGACGATGATCTGCTGACCCAGCAAACCTAGCGCGAGCGTGGCTACAGCCAGGAAGTCCGCGCGAAGTCTCCAACCTAAGCCTCCCTTGATAGCACCAATCAAGGCAACGAGGAGGATACTACTAATAAGAGCCGGCAAAAAGCCAATCAGAGGGCTCAGAATGGCAACTGTATAAGCTCCTGCGCCATAACTCAATGCAAACCCAAAATCGAGCAAACCTGCCATACCGAGCGCCAGGTTGAGTCCGAACGTGAGGATGATAAAAACATCGATGGTGCGCAAAAGGGTTTGACCACTTAAGCCCAGAAGTTGCATACCGATGGGGATGATGGCTAAAAGTGCGAGCAGGATGATCAGGAAACGGTTCATGACTCGACTTTTGCCGGGCGCCGTCAAAATGACCGAATCTCGAACAACGGCAGCATCAGCTTCCTCCGATGTGCCTAAGCCTGTTGGACGCCAAACCAGCAGACCAATTAACAGAATAAGCGTTAGGACAGATGTCCATTGTGCACTGAGGTAATAGTCACTGAGCGAGGAAAATGCACCGATTACTAATCCACTGATTAGCGCGCCAATCGGGTTTCCTATCCCGCCTAACAACGCGGCAGCAAAGGCTAAAAGTCCGCTTTGCGCGCCATGCACGCCAAATGGACGCCCGTAATAGATGGCGAAGATGAAAGCGGCGGCACCTGCTAACGCGCCACCAACTGCGAAGGCACGCCGAATTGTTTGATCCACATTGACGCCCAGGATTTGGGCCAGCGTCTGATTTTGAGATATCGCACGAATTGCGCGTCCTGTAGAGGTCTTTTGTAAGAACCAGGTTGCCAGGGCGACAAATAGAATCGCCATGATGAGCACAAATACATCACTGAAACGAATGATGACATTGAATGGGAGTCCGAGTGCCTTGATCAGGTTGATCTCAGGGAGAAAACTTGGAATGCCGTCTGTTGGGACTTCCGGTAAACCTGGCACACTGCGATGCTCGCCCGGGATCCAGGAGTGTTGAAAGGTGCGCCAGACCAGGGCACCCTGAAACAGGATAAATGACAGACCAAGTGTGGCTATTAATGGCGCTAAACGCGAGTGTCCCCGGAATGGTTTGAAGCCGAATTGATCGACTCCCATGCTCAGCAATGCTCCAGCCGCGATGGCTGCCAGGAAGACGAGCAGCAATATTCCTATTAACTGGAGCGCTGGCAAATTGCGCTGGATGCCAAATCCATTGATCGTAGAGGTCACCACCACTGTAGCAAGTGCAAAGACATCACCGTGTGCGAGATTGAGCGTTCGCACGGTACTATAAATGATGGTGACACCGATGGCGTTCAAAGCCAGCACCGCTCCATTCGAAAGACCAAAGACCAGAATCTGAGCTAATGTTTCAAGAGGAAGCTGGCGTGAAACAGGTGCAGATGCAGGCGGGGGAGTCGCAGCAACTTGTTTCGTGGCCGTCCAGTCGATCTCGAAGGTGAAGTTGCACTCCGGTCGACGGGTGATCAAGGTTCCCTTTAAATGCCCGGAGGCCGATGAGTCGTTCTTGAATGAGGCCGACAAATCGAAATCTCTGCCGAAAGAGGCTGTGAAAGCGCCGTTGATAATATGTGGCTGGTCAGGAGCGTTCAGCACTTGATGAGTCGTGTCGTAGCACGATGCGAAGCCAGGTTTCACGAACTGGTAATATGTACTGGTGACGGTCGAGTCTTGAACGGTAAAGAAAATCGTAACCGGGATGCCCTCAGCGGTTTTGCCATTCCCTTCCCACCTGCCGTCAAATTTGCCGGATGAAACATTGGGTGTGGGCGTGGCGGCAGTCGCTTTATTTAAGGACGAACAGGCAGCCAGCAAAAGAAACAGTAAAAGCCAAAGTAAATTAGGACGCCTCATTTCCTTTGATTCCTATGGATATGACTTTGTTCAAAATGCAATTATAAGAAACCCGCCCCGCATTTTCAACATACGGGGCGGGTTTGGATCGATCTAAAATTACTCTTTCGCAGATTTACTCAACACCCAGGTAGGTCTTTTGCACCATTTCATTCTTCTTGAGTTTCTCAGCCTCGTCACTCATTACGATTTGGCCCGTTTGGATCACGTACCCGCGGTTCGCAATGGACAGCGCCATCAGCGCGTTCTGCTCTACAAGCAGGATCGTGGTGCCTGCTTTGTTGATGGCGACAATCGTATCGAAGATCAACTCGACCAGGATGGGAGAGAGTCCCATCGAAGGCTCGTCCAGTAAAAGGATGCGCGGGCGCGCCATCAGAGCCCGTCCCATGGCGAGCATTTGTTGCTCGCCGCCTGAGAGCGTCCCCCCTTTTTGGCTGGTGCGCTCTTTCAAGCGTGGAAAGAGTGAGAAAACGTGCTCAAGGTCCTGGTCAAAACCTTCCCTGTTCTTCCGGGCATACGCACCCATTTCAAGATTTTCGAGCACCGTCATGCGCGGGAAGATCATGCGTCCCTCAGGACTTTGCGCAACGCCTCGAAATGCAATTTCATGGGGCGGCAGTTTTTCCAGTTCTTCGCCTTCGAGAATGATGCTGCCTGAGCGAGGCCGATTAATTCCCTGAATGGTGCGCAGCGTAGTGCTCTTGCCTGCCCCATTGGAGCCGATCAATGTGACGATCTCACCTTGTTCAACTTTGAGCGAGACGCCTTTCAAGGCATGGATATTGCCATAGTAAGTGTGGACATCTTTTAATTCAAGCATTGTTTCATCCTCGCCTTTACTTGGTGACGGTGCCTTTACCGAGGTACGCTTCGATGACACGCTGATTCTTCTGCACCTCAGCAGGGCTACCTTCGGCAATCTTTTCACCATAATCAAGAACCGATACTCGGTCTGAGAGACCCATGACCACACGCATGTGATGTTCGATCAGCAAAACCGTCAGACCGAGTTCTTTGCGCAGGCGCTTAATAAAGTTCGTGAGATCGATGGTTTCATTTGGGTTCATGCCCGCGGTTGGCTCGTCGAGCAGGAGTAACTGGGGTTCGGTCGCAAGTGCTCGGGCGATTTCGAGGCGGCGTTGGAGTCCGTAAGGAAGATTCTTGGCAGTGACATCTGCCTGCGAACGTCTAAGGCCGACGAACTCCAGCAAATCCAGAGCCTTTTTGCGCGCGTCCGCTTCTTCCTTGACTGTAGCCGGGTTCCGCAGGATTTGGCCAAGCAAGTTTGAATGAAGGCGAACATGTTCACCGACCAGCACGTTTTCAATCGCACTCATATTCGCAAACAGGCGGATATTCTGAAACGTCCGGGCAATACCAAGCGCTGTAATCTGAAAAGGCTTGAGTTTGGTAATTTCGTTGCCGTTAAAGAGGATTTCGCCGCTAGTGACCGGATAGATGCCGGTCATGGTATTGAAGAAAGTCGTCTTGCCTGCTCCATTTGGACCGATCAGACCTGCGATCATTCCTTTTTCGATCACGAAATCAACATTATTCACGGCAACGAGTCCGCCGAATGCCTTGGTGACTTTACGAGCTTCAAAGAGATTCACAGTTTGCCTCCCATTATTCCGGGGTGCCGCTTTCAATGGCAGGGGCGGTTGCTCCGGCAGCCGCGGGTTCGTTTTCTTCAGCATGGAGCTCTTCACGAATCTGCTGGCTGGGAAGCAACCCTTCGGGGCGCACAGCCATCATAACGACCAACGTCAGGCCAAAGAGCAGAAAGCGATACAAGATCGGGTTCGCATTTTGCGCCACGACGCTTTGCAGCGTGGTATTGAAAGAGAGTGCGGGCAAAAGTGTATGCTGAAGGAGACCACCTAGAAAATCCTTCAATGCAGGCAGGAAAAGACGGTCGGCAGTCATCAGAACCAGGCCGCCCACGATGACGCCATTCATATTTCCCAATCCGCCTAAGATAACGCAACACAATATGATAATGGATGCGCTGAAGTCGAACACACTGGGAAAAATACCAGAGATATAGGCAGCATAAAACGCTCCTGCAAAACCGGAGAAGGTGGCGCCCATGGCAAATGCCAAAAGCTTGGTCCGGACGGGATTGATGCCCATCTGCGCCGCAGCGAGTTCATCTTCGCGGATCGCCATCCAGGCGCGTCCGAGACGGCTTTCCCGCAGTCGATTGATCAGAAAGATCGAGAGCAGGATGATCGCAATAATGAGGAAATACCAGGGTATCGGGTCACTTGATTGAAATTCGCCGATAAAAGGAAGGATCGGACGACCAATCGGGTTGATACCCTTTTCTCCTGCGGTCAGGTCGACGTGAGACATCAATGTTATACAGTTGGTCCGCGCCCCAAAAAGTGGCAATATCCAGCAGGTAAATGGCTCCTTGACCGTTACGTCAATCAGGTTTCTGAAAAGTACGGGTACGATCTCTCCGAAACCAAGAGTGACGATGGCAAGATAGTCGCCGCGCAATGGAAGAGTGGGCGCACCCAGAATGAACCCAAATATCGCTCCTACTCCGGCGGATATCCAAATGCAAAGCCAAAAGTTTAGGAAGATATTATGCTGTGGTGACGAGAGAATGCCGGTGGTATAGGCACCAATTGCGAAAAAGGCTGCATAACCGAGGTCAAGCAAACCGGCATAGCCTACCACAATGTTCAGGCCCAAGCCGAGGATGACGAAGATCAGAGCAAAAATGATCTGAGCAGTCCAGCGCAATTGAGAGAATTGATCGAAGAATGGGAATGCAACAATAACAAAGCCCAATACGATCAGCTTGAGAATTCTTTCTTGTCGCGGTGGGAATCCATAAGACGCAGCTAGCAGGCATGTGAATAGGACCACGCTTAAAATTCCACTGAGATTCCCGCCAAGGACCGTTCCTAGATCGTTAGGACTCTTCCCAATGCTCGGGCCAATCACATAATTTTGGAGCACGCTGAGGATCAATAGTACAACGGCTGCTGCGAGCGCACTTGGAAGGACCTCGCGTGCCATCTTGAGCGGTTCTGTGCGCTTGAGGCGACCCCCGAGTATTAAGCCCAACCCTATACCCAACACCGTGCCAATCACCGTCACTGACCAGCCTCCAAACATGAAAGCCAATAAACCACCAGCCACGCCAAAGGTGATGCCTGTTTTGATATTTTGATTCATGACAACACCTCTTTACGCTTTCTGTCCAACCTGCTCACCGAGTAAGCCGGATGGGCGGAAGAGCAGAACTAATACAAGGATTGCGAACACCCATGCGTGAGTCCAACGCGCATTGAGGTAGCCATCGCTAAAGGAGGCCAGCAGGCCGATCAGGAAGCCGCCCAGCATCGCTCCCGTGATATTGCCAATCCCACCTAACACCGCCGCGGTGAAAGCTTCCAGTCCCGCGCGGAATCCCATGAACCACCAGGCTGTGTTGTTATACAAGCCAGCCATCAAGCCTGCGGCGCCTGCCAGACCACCGCCGATCAGGAACGTAGCCGTGATGACACTGTCAATATTAATGCCAAGCATTTTCGCAGCATCCCGATTTTGAGCGGTTGCCCGCATAGCCTTGCCAAGGCGGGTACGTTGCACAAAGAGCCGTAGGCCAATCATCAGCACAGAGGCAAGAATAATCACCAGCAGGTCTTTAATCGTGAATCGAAGCGGCAGTCCGCTGGCACCGAGCAAATTCACATTCCACGAATTCAATAGAAAGATTTTACCCAGAAGATCTGGAAAAACCTTTTGTGAGGCGCCGCCAGTTGTGCCAAAGGAAGGAACGAGCCACGATTGTGAAGCCCACATCAGACCCAGGTTTTCGATAATGAATGACATACCGATCGCAGAGATCAATGGGGCAAGACGAGGTGCATTGCGCAATCGTCTGTAGGCAAGCCGCTCAATCGTCGCATTCAGTGTCGCACAGACGACAATGGCGACAACCAAAGCGAACGCCAATCCTAAAATGATTCTTCCAGGGCTGGTTGCGTCCAGTGTGCCAGTCACAGATAATGTGGTCAACGCGGTGAAGACGCCGATCATGTATACGTCACCGTGCGCAAAATTGATCAACTCGATGATGCCGTACACCATGGTATATCCGAGGGCGATAATCGCGATGATCGCGCCATTGGCAATACCAATGATCAGAAATTGAACCAACTGCGAGGGATTGGCTTTGATAGCTGCTGCAATGGCAGGTACATCAAACCCTGCAACCGGTCCAATCAGAAATGCAATGTAAAACGCGAGCGCAGCCAGGCCGATGCGACTCAGGATGGATTTCGCTTTTGTGCTCATATTCCTCCTCGTCACTGGACGATTAGATGAGGTGAGATAAAGTTTGGGGCGGCACGCAGAGCGTGCCGCCCCAATTTGGGCTTGCAGTTTACTTGAAAGTACCGACAGCAGAGTAGGCGCCACCCTTGACCTGATAGACGGTCATATCGGTCAATGTGGTATCGCCATTCGCATCAAAGGACCATTTGCCGAGCACACCATCGAAATCCTTGACTGCAAAGACAGCTTTGGTGACTGCTGCTCGATCAGTCGGATTCCCGCCAGAAGCACAAACATCTTCGATCGCCTTGAGCAGGACGTTCATGGCCTCGTACCCGTAAATGGCGTAAGGCTCAGTCAGCTTGCCGTACTTGGCCTCGTAATCCTTGAGGAATTTCTGGCCGGCTGCGGTGTAGTCCGCAGGCGCAAGGCCTGCCACAGAAGCATAGGCGCCTTCGGCAACATCTGCACCAGCACCATCAATGAAGGCCTGGGTTTGAACACCATCCGGACCCATATATTTGACTTTGGTGTTATCGCCCATGATGGCAACCTTGTCCTTCAACAGTTGGGAGGCGTTGTTGTCAACGACCATGCCGACGAAAATCGCATCAGGCGGACCACCGGCATTGCTGGTGGAGATCTTGGTCATCAGGGCCTTGTAGTCGGCGGCTTTGGGGTCAATGCCTTCGTGACCGACAACAGTCATGCCAATTTCCTGGGCAGTCTTGTCGAACACATCCGCAACACCCTTGCCGTACAGTTCCTGATCGTCCAGGATGTAGACGGTGGTTGCCTTTAGTTGATCTTTCATGAACTTGGCATCCACGGCTCCCTGAACGTCGTCAGCGGTGACAACGCGGGTGTAGTTGCGAACTTTAGCTGGGTAGTACTTATCTGGCTCACCGGCTTCAGCACCGATGGTCTTGGTCAGACCAGAATAGGTATTCGCCGGAGAGATCATAACGAGCGGGCCAGCCTGATCCAAAATCGGGATGGACAGCTTGGCAGCACCAGAGTTGAAGGTGCCAAGATAGGCAATGATGGATTTATCAGCCGCGGCTTTGTTACCGTTTTCGGTCTCGACTGCGGGATCCCACTTGCCGAGGGCCGCCGAGGCATCATCCCAGGCTTCATAAGCAAGGGTATACTTGCCACCGCAGGCCTTATTGCCGGCCTGTTCAAGCCGCAACATTTCAGAATTGACAATCGTTTGGGTCTGGGTCAAAGACGCGCCAGTCATCGGCAGGCTGGAGACGATCTTAAGGGTCGTGCCACCACCACCACCACCTCCAGCAGTAGCTCCACAGGCTGCGAGTAATACGCTGGCGATCACAAGAATCGCCAACAAAGCGAAGATACGCTTATTCATTCTTCTTCCTCCTCCAGGAAAAATTATATTTCTAATACTTCCCGCAATCTCTTTCTAAAGCGGGTTGGATGCAATAAGGCCGACAAGGCTCTTCGATGTCAGTGCCACCTCCTTTCACAAACTTTACGTTAGTACCCATTTAACAAAAAGCCGTGGAAATTCCTTTCTCAAGAAAGAGATTACACACGGCTCAAATGGCAAGTTTCTATGAAAAGCATCCTATGATTGTAAAAATACGCTTTTTAAATAAGCGATATGGTACGTTAAATCCCATAAGAGGTCAAGGGGAAAATCCCCTCACTTTGGTTACTTCTTTTCTTGTGGTCTGTACAATAACTGCTCACGAATTCGCAAGTCCGTATTCCGGATCTTCATCGCCAGGTCTGCTGCGAGATTATACATTAAGCGATAACCAAGCTGTGGATAGGTATCACACAACATGATCAGTTTATCACGCGGAATGATCAGGAGGCGCGTATCATTTTGAGATGCACAAGCAGAAGCAGACCGCAAGCCTTCGTCCACCAAAGCTACCTCTCCAAAATTCTGACCCCGGCGCAAAGTAGCAATGATCTTGTTCTCCATCCCGGGATCGAATGAGCTCACCAGCGACGGATCTACAAAAATGTCCACCTCGCCCTGGACAATGATATATAACTCCTTGCTGCCACTGTTTTCCCGAAAGATCAGATCATCCTTTTGAAAGTTTCCTTCCTGGCAGAGATTGGCTACCAGTTCGAGTTGCGTCGGAGTGAATTGATAGAAGATGTCGCTCTGTCTAAGGAAATTTACAATTGAAGCAATGGCCACAAGCACCTCCAGATTATTTTGAGTGTAGCATAAACAGGGATGGAGTGCAACATTTCATGCCATAAGTTGATGAAAGAGATGAAAAAAACTTTCTTAGTTCCGTCGAGCACGGACGAATCTTTCCCCTGAGATGATGAATTTGGCAATGCATGCAAAAATCGCTCAAAAAGACACCCCCACATTTGGGGGTCAGATTTGGCAGGCAGATCAGAGCGAAGGATCAGCGAATTCAGAGCGAGTTCAGAGCGAAGGCAGATTATCGAAAAAATGACGGTTATACGCTGTTTATACCCCCATATATAGCCGGGCGGTTTTCGAGGGCCCGCTGAAGACTTAAGTTTGAGAAGACCTGCTGCTTGTACGCAATAGGACCTTGCGATGGTCATCCTACGGGTAGGCCCGATTCAGCCAATCGAGCGGATTCACCTGGATGCCGTTTACCCATAAATCCCAGTGGAGGTGTGCACCTGTCACCCGTCCGGTTCCACCTACAATTCCGATAACCTGGCCCTGCTCCACCATATCACCTACATTGACCAATAATTGAGATTGATGAAAGATGCCGCTGTACACACCCCAGCCGTGATCAATAAACGTTGCATTCCCCCGAACAATTAGAGGCGCGGCAAATACAACTTTACCGGACGCAGGAGCAAAAATTTGCAATCCCTCGCCACCGCAAAAATCGAGCCCGCTGTGAAAGCCGGGCACCTCTGTATCTGAATTGACTACTTTATATGTGCGGCGGGTTCCGTAACGGGAGGTGAAGCAATTCGGATCCGTAGCAGGTGAACTAAAAATATCGATCCAGTAACGCGTAGGTGTGGACGGCGCTGTGATCGAGGTAACTTGCTTAAGTTCAGGCTCAGTCACGGCCGGGTCAATGGTGCTGGGATCGTTTAAGAGAATATCTTCGGTTAAGTAATTTCCTGAGGTTACCACGACCATCTGCTCAAAAGATTGCTTGCTTCCATCCGGAAGAGTTGCTTCTATGGATAATGGATAGACACCCGGATCTAACAATGCATAGACCCCTTGCAATGCCACCTGTTCTCCATTGGACTCGAAAAAGTGAAGCGGCATATTAACAAGTGTCCCGGAGAGGGAAACGCCCGCTTGTGCCTGGGCACGGATCACTTCAGTGCCACCCTGGACGAGCGGCAGGGGTTCAATGCTGGCGCTCGAGAAAGCGGATGGCAAGCCGGAAGCATTCCCTTCACTGGTTCCTGTGGGCGAGTAAAGGATATCTCCAGGCAGGGTATCCCATGTGCCGCTGAGCTTGTTCACCGAAGTCAGCGTCCAGGGATCGCTGTTCTGTTTGACCGCGAGCTCAAGCAGGGATTCGCCTGGTACGGCAGTCAGGCGCGTGCTTAATGAGGCCTGCTGCTCCTGTTGGGGAATAATCAGACTGATGCCAACATAAAGCTCCGTAGGGCTAACAAGGCGATTCAATTTTTTCAGTTGTGCATCCGATACCTGGGTGCGCCTGCTTAGACTGCGCAGCGTATCGCCTAAGGAAATCGTTTCCGTTTCTAATACCCCGGTCACACCTTCCAGACCAGGGATCACGATCTGCTGACCCTGCGCTAAAAAGTTCGGGTCAATGGTGGGGTTTGCTGAAATCAGATCGTTGATGGATACATTGAATCGCGAGGCGATATAGGAAAGCGTATCTCCGGCTTGGACAATATACACGGGTCCGCTCGACTGCGCAGAGACAGGCTGAACTGTCAGGCTGGCTGTGATCATAAACAGCAAAAAAAGAGAAATACGTTTAAGCATCTTTAAATTCCACTTGATCGCCAATTTCAAAATCTCCCCACCGTTCAGGATGGACTTCCAGCACGTATTTGGCCGGAAGTTTTGAGAAGTAAGCTGGCCGCCATGCTTTGGCTTGAACTTTATCCACAACTTGCAGGTTGGAGCCGATCCAAATCACGGATAGATCGAACGGCACGAAGAACATATGGATGGAAGAGTCGAGGCGTGAATCGCGTGTTCCAACGAGAATGAGGCCTTCATCCCGCGCCAGGTAAGAGCGGAATGTCAGGCCACGTAATTGGGTCAGAAACGTATCGCAGTATTTAATGCGCAATGCCCCATCAATGGTTCTGTTCTTATTTTCGATTGTGATAGTCTTCGGCATAGGGAAATTCAAAACGAGGCGTCCTTGCCTGGGTCGCCTCGTTTAAGCTTTAGATTTGTTGAGGACTTTCTCGACGCTGTTCATCAAATCCTGGGGGCTGAATGGCTTGGCGATGTAGTCATCCACTTTTGCGATATGTAAGCCAAGGACTTTATCGATGCTCTGGGCTTTGGCGGTGACGACGATTACGGGAATACCCTTCGTTTTTTCGTCCGCTTTCATTTGCTGGTATACTTCCCAACCATCCATGTCGGGCATCATCAAGTCAAGCAAAACAAGGTCAGGCCGTTCCTGCCGGATCATTTTCAGCCCCTCAACCCCGCCGTTTGCGCCTTTTACTTCGAACCCGCGACGACCCAAAATGAGCCGTATCAAGTCTATCATTTCAGGTTCGTCTTCGACACACAAAATGCATTTAAGATTAGCATTCATGGGATATTCTGTGTGAAGTTTACCACAGCGCAGCGGTCCTGTGGATAAAGTAATCACAATGGGTGCACTAAAAGTTTGTAAGTCGGATTGGCAATCCGACCTACAAGAACAGCTAAACAAGCGCATTGCTTAACAACTTTTGAGTGCTCCCATCACAATAACAATGAAGATAATCACGTGGAACGTCAACGGATTACGGGCCGCACTTGGTAGAGATTCCCTGCAATGGGCATGGGAACAG
The DNA here is from genome assembly GCA_035298105.1 of Anaerolineales bacterium. Lineage (GTDB taxonomy): Bacteria > Chloroflexota > Anaerolineae > Anaerolineales > Villigracilaceae > Defluviilinea. The sequence continues at coordinate 20,123 of DATGYJ010000079.1, forward strand.
CAGCCCGATGCTTTGTGTTTGCAGGAGATCAAAGCTCGCCCCGAGCAGCTCAAAGCTGAGCAGCGTAATTTTCCTGGTTATGATGTCATTTGGAATCCGGCTGAAAAGGCTGGCTATAGCGGAGTGGCAACTTTTCTACGGAGTCCTTCGCTGGAGCTTCGACTTGGCATGGACGCTCCGCTCTTCGATATAGAAGGACGCCTCATATCCACGCTGCACCCCGGATTCCGCCTGTTCAATGTTTATTTCCCGAGCGGGCAGCGCGGCAGAGAGCGCGTTGAGTATAAACTGGATTTCTATGCTCAGCTGCTATCTCTGTGTGATCGATTACATTCGCGTGGCGAGAATCTGATCGTTACAGGGGATTTCAACACGGCTCATATGCCGATTGACCTCAAAAACCCCAAACAGAATGCATTGACGTCTGGATTTCTGCCTGAGGAGCGTGCCCTGTTTCAGAAGTTCCTCGATCATGGCTTTGTCGACGCCTACCGCCGCCTTTACCCGGATCGTGTCCAATATACCTGGTGGACCTACCGCCTTTCTGCCCGTGAGCGCAGGGTAGGCTGGCGTCTTGACTATTTTCTCGTCACAGAGGCCCTGGCGCCGCTGGTAAGGGATGTGATTATCCATGAGGAGGTGTTAGGCTCTGACCATTGTCCGGTGGAGCTAATTGTTGGGTAAGAGTGGGGTGATTTCCCACGTCCAAATCTGCGAAATTGATATATTAGAGAAATGTATAAGATTTTGGAATGGGCTATTCTTGAGATGCTCATGTTGGTATAATCTTCTTTGGAATTATGATTTGGAGGCAGTGTGAATCCTAGAAACCAATCGTTTGTTGTAACCTTATTGTTGATCATTGCGGCAGTCGCCATGGTTGTCATGGCCGTTCAACGAGAGTCAGGAACCAAAGAATCCCTGACGATCAATGAAGTTGCGCGTGATATTAAGGCGGGCAATGTTGCCCGTGTCGTGATCGAAGATAATGACACTTTGCGCGTCATCTATGCCAATGGGGATGCCGATGGAGTGCAATCTTACAAAGAAACGGATACGACGCTTGTCTCGCAGCTTCTTGCCCTGGGCGTCACACCGGACGAACTTACCCCTGAGAAGGTGAAGATCGAGGTAAAACCGCCTTCACAGTGGGCAGGGATCGTCAGTGGGGCACTATATATCCTGCCCGTGCTTTTTATGGCAGGCGTTTTGTGGTTCATTTTCCGGCAGGCACAGGGCAGTAACAATGCCGCCATGTCCTTTGGAAAATCTCGAGCCCGCATGTTTAGTGGCGAGCATCCCACCGTCACTTTCCAGGATGTTGCCGGCGTAGAGGAATCAAAGCAGGAACTAGCGGAGGTCGTTGAGTTTCTGAAAGAACCTCAGAAATTCATTCAACTGGGAGCGCGTATCCCTAAAGGGGTATTGCTGGTCGGCCCTCCCGGCACCGGCAAAACTCTTTTGGCAAAAGCGGTCTCAGGAGAGGCGGGTGTGCCGTTCTTCTCTATCTCCGGCTCCGAATTTGTCGAAATGTTCGTAGGCGTGGGCGCCAGCCGGGTACGTGACCTGTTCGATCAGGCGAAGCGCCATTCTCCCTGTATTGTCTTTGTGGATGAAATTGACGCGGTCGGTCGCCAACGTGGAGCGGGCCTGGGTGGTTCGCATGATGAGCGCGAGCAGACCCTGAACCAGATGCTCGTGGAGATGGATGGTTTTGACACAGATACGAACATTATTATCATTGCCGCAACCAATCGCCCTGATATTCTGGATCCTGCCCTTTTGCGCCCCGGTCGCTTTGACCGGCGTGTCACGCTCGACCGCCCCGATATGAAGGGCCGTGAAGCAATTCTGAAGGTTCACGTCAAGGGGAAGCCATTGGATCCCAGTGTTGATCTGGGTGCATTGGCACGTGGGACGCCCGGTTTCGTCGGTGCGGATCTCGAAAACCTTGTCAATGAAGGCGCGATCCTTGCGGCTCGCCGTAATAAGAAATCAATCGGACAGATCGATCTCGAAGAGGCAATCGAACGTGTGGTCATGGGACCAGAACGCAAGTCCCGTTTGATCTCAGACGAAGAGAAGCGGATCATCGCTTATCATGAGGCAGGTCATGCAGTGGTCATGAACGCCATCCCCGAAGCGGATCCCGTTCAAAAGATCACCATCGTCGGGCGCGGTCAGGCTGGCGGACTGACATGGTACCGTCCTGAAGATGACCGGTTGCTGACTTCGCGTAAGAAGATGGTCGCTTCACTGGCAGGCTTGTTGGGCGGACGTGTTGCCGAAGAACTGGTCTTCGACGACATTACCTCGGGCGCCTCAAACGATATTGAGCGTGTCACGCAGGTCGCCCGCATGATGGTCACCCGGATGGGTATGTCGAGCGAGATGGGCCTGATGACCTATGGTCAAAAAGAGGAATTGATCTTCCTGGGGCGTGAGATCTCGGAACAGCGCGATTATTCTGAAGCCGTCGCTGAGAAAATCGACTCAGAAGTCCGCCGGATGGTGGATGATGCGTATAAGTTGACGAAGAAGCTGCTTACCAAATATCGTGACCGGCTCGATGCGGTTGCACAGAAATTGCTGGAAGTGGAAACGCTCTCCCGCGAGGAGTTCGAAGCCATCTTCCCGCCGCCAGCTCCCAAGCGGAGTGGCACACCCCAGGTGATTGGGATGGGAGCGTAAAGATACACGGGTAAACAGGTATACAAGTAAAAGAGCCTTCCGGATTTGGGAGGCTCTTTTTATATTTGCTTGTCTACTTATTCACCGATCTACTAATTCACCCCCTCCTTATGCTGCCTGATTAGCTCACGTCTCAGAATTTTGCCTACAGTTGTCTTCGGCAGTTCATTTCTGAATTCATAATGGGAAGGGACCTTATAGGGAGCAAGGTGTTCTTTACAATAAGCCTTGAGTTCTTCAGCGGTAAGGGTTTCACCCGGCTTCACGACGATCCAGGCTTTCACGGTCTCACCCCGATTCGGGTCAGGAATACCGCCCACTCCAACTTCCAATACTTTGGGATGTGAAGCAATGGCTTCCTCCACCTCGCGAGGCCAGACCTGGAAGCCACCTGGCTTAATGAGTTCCTTCTTGCGATCAACGATGTAGAAATAGCCGTCTTCATCCATACGGGCGATGTCGCCGGTGAACAGCCAGGTCTTGCCATCTTTCATCTGGCGCAGGGTATTGGCCGTTTCTGTAGGCATGTTGTGATAACCTTTCATCACTTGTGGACCGTGGATAGCAATCTCGCCGATCTCACCTTGCGGCATTTCCGTTTCCCCATCGTCCAGGCTGATGATCTTTACTTCCACATCAGGTAACGGCAACCCAATCGAGCCAGTCTTATTCACGCCCACCAGGGGATTGCAATGCGTCGCAGTGGGCGCCTCCGAAAGACCGTAGCCTTCGAACACTTTACCGCCGGTCAATTTTTCGAATTGCTCCTTGGTCTCGCGCATAAGAGGCGCGGAGCCCGAGATACAAGCCTTGATCGAAGAGAGATCGTATTTGCCCGCTTTGACATCGGGATGATTGTTGATCCCGTTATAAAGCAATGGAACGCCAGGGAAAATGGTTGCCTTATATTTGCTGATGTTTTCAAGGACGTCTTTCAGATCCCGGGCGTTTGGCACGACCACCATGCTGGCGCCCATTGCCATCGCGACGCTCATCCCTGCCACCATTCCATAGACGTGGAACAGAGGGATTCCCAGCAGGTATGTTTCTTTTCCATCCTCCGAAGTCACAAACCAGGCTCTCATCTGGAGTGTATTTGCCACGACATTTCTATGCATGGCAACCGCCCCTTTGGGGACGCCCGTCGTGCCACCCGAATACTGGAATAATGCTATATCATCCGGTGTGACTTCGATATTAGGCTTTGGCGAATGCTCATGCTTCTTAAGCAAGTCCTGCATCCATACATCGCCGTCAGCCAACGTATCAATATGGTGACCTTCCTTCTTCTCTTTCAACAAGGTAAACAATAAAGCCGTAAGCGGTGGCAGCGCCTCCTTAATATTGGAGACAATAATCTTCCTGAGTTTTGACCGCTCGCATACAGACTTCAAAACACTATAGAACCGCGTCAGGGTGAACATGATCTCGATGTTCGCGTCGTTGACAGGGGTAAGTACTTCATCAGGGGGGTATGTTGGGTTGACAGCCACCACAACGCCGCCCGCTTTGAGAATACCGAAATACGCTATGATGAATTGAGGTGTATTCGGCATGAAGATCCCCACCCGCGTACCTTTCTTCACACCCATCTCTACCAGAGCCGCCGCCATATGATCGGTCAGGGCGTTCATCTCCTTATATGAAATGACCGCGCCCTTGAAAATTGTACAGGCGCGGTCAGGGTATTTGCGCGCCGCCTCTTCCAGAAAATAAAATAACGGCGCCTCAGGATATTCAATCGTATACGGAACCCCCTTATCATAATGAGCAAGCCACGGACGGTCATTCATAATGCCTCCTCCTGGATTGGTTATTCTCAGTATATTCAAGGAAGAATCAAAAGTCAAATCTCTTAGATCTTCTGGCTTTCTTCGCCGTCCGCGGGGAGGTCCTTCAAAGATCTGCGCACGTAAGCCTCAATCTCTTTGACTACCTCTTCTTCCATTTGGAACCACTTAATATTGGGATCAGCAGCTTTGAACCAATTTGCCTGCCTACGGACAAAGACTCGAGTGGCGCGCCGGATCTCAGCCTTGGCCTGCTCTTCGCTCAATTCACCTTTGATGACTCGTATGCATTCCCGATATCCGATCGCAGACAGAGTTGGCAGGGCAGGGGAGTAGCCCATTGCCAGTAAGTTTTTCACTTCATCCAAAAATCCGTTGGCAAACATCATGTCAATGCGTTTGTCAACGCGTTCATATAATTCTGCGCGTGGACGGGTCAAGCCAATGGACAGCAGGCGATAGGGCGAATCGCTTTGACCGCGTTGCTGGGAGAATTTTCTGCCGGTCGTCAGGATGACTTCCAATGCCCGGATCGTCCTCCTGAAATTTCGGGCATCGATCCTACCGGCGGCTTCAGGGTCAAGGCTCTTGAGCCTGTCGTGTAGCCAATATTCTCCTTTTTGTGCTTTTTGCTTCTCTAATTCTTCTCGCAATCTTTCATCGGGCTTGACCTCAGGTGGTGTCCAGCCTTCGGTGACCGCCCGAATATATTGCCCGGTACCTCCGACCAGGAAAGGAATTTTATTGCGTGTATGAATATCTGCAATGGCTTCACGCGCTTTCTGCTGGAAGACTGCCAGGCTCAATATTTCATCAGGATCGGCAATATCAATCAGGTGATGTGGCACATGTGTCTGCTCTTCATGGGTTGGTTTGGCCGTCCCGATATCCATGCCGCGGTAAAAGAGACGTGAATCTGCAGAAACGATCTCGCCATGCAACCGCTCTGCGAGTTGAATGGCAAGCTCGGTCTTGCCCACCGCGGTGGGCCCAACAATAAGGATAAGAGGTGGTTTGGTTCTCTCTCCCGAAGGGAAAGGGGTCAGGGGTGAGGGCCTAGATTGCATTCTCAAAATGGATAATCTTCGGTTCCAACCCTACTTTTCCCTCCACCGCAATCACGTCAATCTGCCAGTGGTCGATGGCATTCTCGGCCGCGTAATATTCGGCGCAGGCGAGCATATGTGCCTGCTTGCGCAAATTGACCGATTCTTCAGGAAAGCCCATTTTGTTCGAGGTACGCGTCTTGACTTCGATAAAGACTGCAACATCGGCTTGCCTCGCGACAATATCGATTTCGCCATAGGGCGTCCGCGCGTTGCGGGCAATGACCTCATAGCCGTGTTCGGCAAGATAGACAGCGACTGCGTCCTCGCCCCACTTGCCAATCCTCTGATTATGCTTCATTTCATGAACTCTTCCAGAACCGACATGAGCCTTTCATCCAGGCCTCTCTTGAGCGGTTTTGTGCTCTGGGTCAGACGTGTGTAGTGTCCCAACAAGATTTTGGTTGTACGTTCGATGTCGTATTGTTGCGAAGCCTCGCGTGCTGCCTCTCCCATTGCCTTGCGCAGATTGGGGTGTAAACAGAGGTAGGTCAATTTGGCAGTGAACGCGGCCAGGTCTTCTGTGGAAAGGAAGCCTGTTTTGCCATCCTGCACAATGTCGCTGGTGCCGGCAGAGTGGATCCCCATGATCGGCAGACCGGCGCCCATGGCTTCGACGGTGGACATCCCAAACGTCTCGGCGACCGAAGTCGTCACGAAGATATCGCACATGGATAAATACGAGGGAATGCCCTCGTACGGGATCATGCCAATGATGCGGACGCGGTCTACAATGCCGAGTTCTGCGATATAGTTTTGCAGCTCCTCCTCGAACTGCTTTTTTCCGCCCCCTACCATCAACAAATAAATATTAGGGATCAATTGTGCAATGCCTGCAAAAGATTGCAGCAGAAAGTTTATGTTTTTTTCAGGTGCGAGCCGGCCCGCATACACCAGTAAGATATCGCGTTCTGTAAAGCCAAAATCAGAACGCGGAAAGGGTTCTGCCTGTTGAAACCGGCGTAGATCGACCCCATTGGGGATGACCTCGATATGGCTTTTTACATCCAGTTCGCGTAAGACTTTTTCCATCCCCGCCGACGGCGAAATGACCAAATCCACCGCTTCGCAGAAGTCGGGCAAATAGGCGTGCAGGAGGCTGTGACTGACTTCGTCGGGCATCATTGGAAGGTATGCCTGCACAAGCAGGTCATACCGCGAATGGTTGGTGAAGACGATGGGAATCCTGACAGACCGGCAATAGTTCAGCGCCAGGCGACCGCTCAGGAAGGGGTGATGTACATGCACCACGTCCATCATTTGGAGCAGTTTCTTGTGTTTGGTCTTGTAGCGCAGGGATAGATAAAAGCCCGTATCAGCCAGAGGCAGGCCCGGGCTGCGAATGACACGCGGCTCGTCATCCTGATATTCGAGATCGCCGAAGGTGAACACATAGACCTCGTGCCCGGCACGTTCGAGGGCACGTTTATTCAAATCGACATAATTTGTCACGCCACTGATGTACGGCTTATAAGCATCCACCATCATTCCAATACGCATGAATCAATCGTACAGTCAATGAGAGGCGCTGTCAAGACGCGGGTTTGTTGTTTATCGATACTTGGTTCTGAAGTGGGGATATCTTGTGTCAAAGTCCAGTCCGCCTGGCTCTCCTCTCCATTTGTCCAGTTTTCCTCCCGGTTTGTCTCGCTATTCCACCGCTATTCTTCCGGTGATCCTGTAGTAATCCTGTACTCATCCTGTACTGATCCTGTACTGCTTCGATATTCCTGTTCCGGTGATTGTCTGGTGGTCATTTAGTCTGAGAAGTTCAACTCCAAATCCCCATCTGGCTCGACAAATTTACTCTGCTCATAATCCCCCACTCTATTTGCGAGTAAGTAAACTGGTAGAGACCCTGCACTTACTAACCGAAGTGCTGTGCTATTTTGTTCCTGCGGTATGTGTTGCTCCTCACACCGTCCCGACGTCCTTCGGGAAAATGACAAGGAGTACAGCGATTCTCAGTCAGATATTTCGATAGCCTCTGTCCTATGGTTTTCTCATTATCGCTTGACAAGACCCTCTTTTGTACACGGACCACACGGACTCCACGGCTTTGCCGTTAAAAAAAACGGAAACGATCCGTCTGCCCCGCCAAATCCGTGTACAGAAGGTCTCAAATCTGGATTTTGAGAAACCATGCCTCTGTCATCGCCAGGAATTTGCCGGCTTCCGCCATAATGGTAGAATCAGTCCTCCAAGGAGTGACTTTGGTTAAACTGATCTTGCGTGATAAGCAATTTGAAGTCAAGCCAGGGATGACCTTGCTCTCTGCGTTGCAGAAAATCAATGTTATCCCCGAGTCGGTGATCGCCACGCGTGAAGGTGAGATGATCCTGGACGATGAAATTCTCAAAGACGGCGAGGTGATCAAATTGGTCGCGGTGATCTCGGGGGGATCGGAATTCGATATTCGTTATTCGAACATCGCATCCGATACTCGATTTTCAGTCCCCGATTCCCGCGTATCGAATAACGAGTATCGCCAATGAAATGTCGTAAATGTGGCGGTAAAGCCTCCGTCAATATGCGCCAGCACAAACTGGCGTTATGCAAAGAACACTATTTGGAATGGGTGCCTGAACAGACCGAGCGCTTTATCAAGAAATATGAAATGTTCACGCGCGCCGAGAAGATCCTGGTGGCGGTCTCAGGCGGCAAGGACTCACTGGCCCTGTGGGACATCCTCCATCGCCTTGGTTATGAGGCGGACGGGTTGTATCTCGGTCTGGGGATCGATGGCGGGATCAACTACTCGCATGAGTCACAGCGGCTCGCTGAAAAATTTGCGAATGAGCACAATCTGAAGCTGCATATTGTGGATATTGAGAAGGAATACGGACAGCCCATCCCTGTGCTTTCGGAAATCTCGCATCGCGGATTTGGCAAGCCGTGTGCTGTCTGTGGATTGGCAAAACGCCATGAGATGAACCGGATCGCGCGTGACCTTGGGTATGATGTGCTTGCGACCGGCCATAACCTGGATGATGAGGCTGCCGTACTATTCGGAAACACGCTTTCCTGGTCGAGTGAATACCTTTTGCGCCAGGGGCCTGTCCTGCCTGCCTCTGACGGTTTGGCGCGCAAGGTCAAGCCGTTATGCCGCTTCTACGAACGGGAGATGACCGCCTATTCGCTGGCTCGCGGAATTGAATATATCTATGAGGAGTGCCCGTTTGCAGAAGGATCGCAGTCCATTTACTACAAGGAATTGCTTAATCAACTCGAAACCAAACGCCCTGGCGCCAAACTGACTTTCTACCTGAGCTTTCTAGAAGCCCGGCGACGCGGCGATTTGTTCATCGAAAAGAATATCGAACGAGCACATTTGCATGCCTGCCCGAAATGCGGACAACCGACGTCGACAGACGGCTTATGTTCCTTTTGCAGGATGATTGAAAAGGTTGATACGGTTGCAGCCACTATCTCGAAAATTCCCCTGAACGATACCGCCGCCTCGAAGAGCCGCGAAGCGGTGGACGGCGGCTAGAGCTTGGTTGAAGTGCCTCTGAGTGATGCCGCCGTGGAAGGCAGCTAGAGCGCGGTTGTTAATTCTGCTCCAATCGCCGCCCCCGGCGGCGGAGACGCCACCTGGAACTCCATTGCCTAATAAATCCATGAAACAATACCGCTTCTTTGACCTGATCATGGCTATCTTTGTGACCGTGCTGGTGGTGAGCAATGTCGCTTCTTCGGCCAAGATCGTAGACTGGGGATTCAGTCTGTTCGGCGTGCGCATGGCTTTCGATGCCGGTACCATTCTATTCCCCGTCAGTTACATCTTTGGCGACATCCTGACCGAGGTGTATGGTTATAAGCGTTCGCGGCGTGTGATCTGGGCTGGCTTCGCCTGCCTGACATTAAGTGCCGTCATTTTTTGGCTGGTACGGATCATGCCGGGTGAAGCAACCTGGCAAGGCTATGCAGGTGACTCTGCCTATAACGCTATCCTGGGAGGAATGAGCACGGGTGGAATTGTATTCGCAAGCCTGGCGGGCTACTGGACCGGTGAGTTCACCAATTCATTTATATTGGCCAAGATGAAAATCCTGACGGACGGCCGCTGGCTGTGGACTCGTACCATCGGCAGCACCATCCTCGGTGAGTTGGTAGATACCGGCGTATTCGTCATGGTTGCCTCGGCGTTTGGCGTTTTTCCCTGGAGTCTGTTTCTTACGCTGACCCTTACGAATTATGTGTTCAAGTGTGGCGTCGAGGGGCTTATGACGCCGGCCACCTATGTTGTGGTGAATGCTCTCAAGCGCCTGGAAAGTGAAGATTATTACGACAGAGGCACAAACTTCAATCCGTTTATGGTTTGATAGTTTTTGAGGGGATATCCAATCCGTACATCATTCTTAGAATATTTGTGCTAAAATCGGCACATCCCGAAATGATTGGACTTTGATAGCGCATCACTGCTGTGGTGTCATCCCGTGTATGGAGCCTTGATGATGATCGTTTCTATTAAGAACGCAGAGCATTACCTATGGGGCGGGAAATGCGATGGCTGGCATCTACTAAAGCACGACGGGATGAGCGTGATCCAGGAACGCGTCCCTGCTGGCAGCTCAGAAGTGCTGCACTACCATGAAACGGCAAGGCAATTCTTTTATATATTGGAAGGCGAGGGAAGGATGGCTTTTGAGGACCGTGAAATCATTTTACAAAAAGGACAGGGGCTTGAAATCCCTCCGGCAGTGAAGCATCAATTCAAGAATCGATCGAATGCCGAAGTGACTTTTCTGGTCATTTCTGTCCCATCGACGCGGGGAGACCGAGTGAATGTTTGATGGACGACCCTGCGCAACCAGTAAAAACGATCTCTCAAAATATGTCGAGACTTTTCTCTGCTCTTTTCTTTCTGATTTCAGTGAGCTGCAGCGCTGAGGTAGTTTCGCCTGGCCATCCCTCAGAACTGAAGTCCACTGCACCTCCGCTCACTGTTCCTGCGCGAGGCTCAACTCCAGTGCCCGGGCGTCACGGTTTCACTCCGGATTGTCCCGCGATCGATGCGGTGCAGCTTACTTTAAGATTGAATGAGGTGAATCAGGTTCGTGTCCAATGGCAGGTGCATGGTGGGTGTGAGCCCTATCAAGGAATATTAACTGCCTGGTATCAGGACGAATTCAAGCCCTATGCCACCTATCGAATTTCCAGCCCAAAGGGCCGGTT
>DATGYJ010000080.1:0-3113 GCA_035298105.1 Anaerolineales bacterium
GGCAGGAGAACCGGACGAAGGCTTTGAGGTACGGTTGGATGGGTCTCTTCGTTTGGGCGCTGGCCTTTGGAGCTTTGCATTTGTATTATCCCCATGCGCCGCTATTTGAGATCGGCCAGGGGATCTTTCCCGGCTGGAAACTCTTCCGCTACAATTTATCCGTGCCCCAAATGCCCGTTCTGCTTTTCCAGACGCTCGGGTTCATCCCTTTGGTGGGGGCCATTGCCTATAAATACTGGCATTTGTTCGTCCGGATCGGTTTTCTGTTCCTCCTGCCGGTCTGGATCCTCATCCATGCGTTTAGCAGCGTCTGGGCAGAAACCCGGGTCTTTCTAGTATTATTGGCCCTGGTTTTTATTCCGGCGGTTCTGCCGCTGATCGACCGGCTATTGCAAGAAATTCGGCAATGGGATTGGCAGTCGCTTGCTGTAGGCGAGTCTTTCTTTCGTCACCATTCACCACAGATGGACACGGATAAACACTGATTTTCCGATCAAACTCTGGTTGAATAGGACTCAAAACACGCTCTTATGAATGTTCACAATGACCTCTGCACTGTTCGCTCAATGACCATCCTATGAATCCAACCCTGGCAACCAACAAATGGAAAGCGGCTTTTTCGTGGGAGAGCCTGGGCGTGGCCGTGCTGCTCCTGCTTGGTGCATTGTTACGCATACGCCAGTACCTGACGGGTCGTTCCCTGTGGGTGGACGAAGCCATGCTGGCGCTGAACATCGTCAACCGGAATTTTGCCGGGATGTTCAAGCCGCTTGATTATGACCAGGGCTCACCGATCGGTTTCTTGCTGGCCGAAAAGATCTTCAATGTCCTTTTGGGGAAGAATGAATTTGCCTTACGCCTCTTCCCATTGCTGGTGGGACTGATTTCCCTGTGGCTGTTTACTCTTTTACTGGAGCGAGTATTCAATTGCTGGTCCGGATTATCACACCTGCCTGATTTGCCTAGCAAATCACGGGCGGTGCCAGGGAATCCAGACCAGAGCCTGGCAGAGCAAACAAAAACTGTTGAGCTACGCTCGAGGCGCACCCTAAGTGGAGCCGGTTTACTCACCGCCCTGGCGTTGTTCGCCTTGAACCCGCGCCTGGTCTATTACTCTTCGGAGGTCAAGCAATACATCGTCGATGTGGCGGTGACGATCTCGCTTTTATTGATCGCCGCGCCGCTCTTCAGTCCAGCGCCTCGCAAAAAGCATTTTGCCTGGCTGGCGCTCGCCGGTTTCGTTGCCTTATGGTTCTCTCACCCGGCTTTGTTCGTGCTGGCAGGGATCGGGCTGGCACTGGTGATCATGACTCTCCAGCGGCGTGACTATTCGAGCCTGCGAGCCCTGATCGGGATAGGACTGCTCTGGCTTTTGGATTTTGCCTTTCTTTATTTGTTGGTCCTGAAAGACCTGAGCCGGAACCCCTATATGCGCGAATACTGGCAGGGTGCTTTCCTGCCGGTGCCGCCCTGGAGCGACCCGGCCTGGTTCACGACGACCATCGCTCAAGATATCAAGGTGCAGTTCGGGATGCCGTATGCGGTCTTTTTGGTTTTCGCCCTGATGTTGGTTGGCTGGATCGTCCTGTTCTTTCAAAACCGCCCCTACGCCCTTGCCTTCGCCTGCATTCTATTCACCACCCTCACCGCTTCTGCTTTGCAGTTCTATCCGGTCTTCGAACGGATGATTTTGTTCCTGGTTCCGATTGGCATCATTCTGCTCGGCAAATCTGTCGAAGCCCTGTATCAATGGTCCCACAAGTCCAGGCCTCTCGGCGTTTTCGCGGTATGCCTGCTGGCGGGCGCTCTCCTTTATGGACCCGCTGTTACGTCGCTGCATGCTTTTATCCAGCCGAAATACCCTGAACATATCCGTCCCACCATGGATTATCTGCATGCCTCCTGGAAGGACGGCGATGCGATGTTCGTCTCGAATGGCGCGCTGCCTGCCTTTCGTTTCTATGTTCCCTTCTATGGATTGGAACGTGTATCTTATCAGTTCGGGCGGCGTGAAGATTATCAGCATCCGGAAAATATCCTGAGACAGTTGGACGCCTTCAAGGGACAGCCCCGCCTGTGGGTATTATTCTCACATGTATACGAAAAAGGGGATTTCAACGAGAAGGATTACCTTGTGAATTATCTTAATCAGATCGGGGATAAGAAACGGGAATTCCGCGTGCCCGGGACATCGGTGTATTTGTATCTGTATGATCTAAAAAATAAATAACTGGTTGCTCTCGCAGAGGTGGGTAGCTGGTAGATCGGTAGATTGGTAAGCTTCGTCCAGTGTCTGACTCAGCAAGAGTGGGGCCTTCCTTGCTGCGCAAGCGCTTACACCCCTTTCCCTACCACTCACTCCGTTCGGGTATGCTCCGCAGTCTCCAAATGCGACATTGAAAATATCCATATGCATTCAAAATTTAGCTGTCGCATTTGGAGAGGGCGACGTGATTTCTCCATTACGTTCAAAATCGCCTTTAGCACAGTATCCATGTTGTTCAATACATCATTATTGCAGAAGCGAAGAACTTGATAACCTTTCGATTTGAAAAACGCTGTGCGCTCAGTGTCATATTCTTCCTGCTCCAGATGCTGGCTGCCATCGAGTTCGATGATGAGTTTCTTACGCGGCGCACAAAAATCTGCAATGCCTGCACTGAGCCTGTCGAAGTGTAATTTCCAATTGCATGCTGTGGACGAAAATGGACACCATCCAGGCGGTGAGCGCGTAAGTGTTTCCAGAGCTTGATTTCAATCGGTGTCATCTTGCGGCGCAGTTCTTTCGCACGCGTAAAGATTTTCGGGGTGGTGCGTTTATGCATTCGACCCCCTCCCAGCCCTCCCCCAATTGGAGATCACAATTGGGGGGAGGGGGCAATGTGAAGTTGTGTAGGAATTAAAATAATCATGAATTCAGGAGATTCCCCTTCCCCCACTCGAAGTACACGAATGGGGGAAGGGGGTTCTTAGTTCCCGAGCGCGCTTGTATCCTTTTGGTGTTGTTCGTTTTGCAGGCATGAAGGGATTCTACCCCACGACCCCCTTCCGCCCTGCCGGGCACCCTCCCCAAATACTCCATGCGCACGAATAGTTTCACTGTCGTATTTGGG
>DATGYJ010000081.1:0-6141 GCA_035298105.1 Anaerolineales bacterium
GGTGCTCGGCGGTCTGCCGGTTGGAATGCGCGCCGGCGCCGCTCATGGGCTGATTTTGGGGGATGTATGGCCCGGCGCTGAGACTCGCCAGAAAATGTTATCTGAAGCTATTTCCATCATCAGAGAACTTTGGCAGGGAGAAGAGTATTCCTATAAAGGGACGTATTTTACGGTGCGCGACGCGCGGATCTATACACTCCCGGACAAGTTGCCTCCCATTTATTTATATGGCTGCATCCGGAACTGAAGCAGCTGAAACAGCTGCTGAGATCGCCGACGGGCTGATTAGTACATCCTCCGGAGATGAGGTGATCAAGGCTTTCAAGAAAAAGACAAGTTCGGGAAAGCCCTGCTTTGGCTCGGTCCAGGTTTGCTGGGCATACTCCACGGAAGAAGCAAAACAGATCATGCAAAAATGGTGGCCCGTCTCCGGGGTTTCTGGCTCACTCCATGCCGACCTCCCGACACCCAAGCACTTCGAGGATGTTGTAAAAGCAATGGGGGAGCCGAAGATCCCCGAAGACTCAATTCTTGGGCCGAATCCTGGTCCTTATGTCAAAGCCATCCAGTCATTGCAGAAAAATGGTTATGACCATATCTATATCCATCAGATTGGGCCCGACCAGGAAGGTTTTCTAAAGTTCTTTAAGAATGAACTTTTACCTCTTTTAGAGAAAGAGAATTTGGTAAAGGACACGGCTTAATAATGTTCAAATTACTGAAAACAACCGTTCGTGAATGGCAGCAGGATAGTGCTCCGAGATTGGCTGCCGCCCTGGCTTACTATACGACCTTCTCGCTCGCGCCTCTCCTGATCTTGATCATTGCCATCGCTGGGTTGATCGGAGGCCGCCAAGCCGCCCAGAATCAGACCATGGCGCAAGTGCAAGACTTATTGGGAGTGCAGGGGCGTCAGTTTGTGCAGGGAATGATTGAAAGCGCCAGCCAACCATCTACCGGTCTGGCGGCAACTGCGATTGGCGCCATAACCCTGCTGCTAGGCGCGTTGGGAGTATTTGGTGAACTGCAGAATTCCCTTAACACGATCTGGGATGTAAAGCCTAAGCCTGCGCAGAGTTTCTGGGATGGCATTAAACGTTTCATCCTTGGCCGTCTGCTGTCGTTCACCATGGTACTTGGGATTGGGTTCCTATTACTGGCTTCACTGGTAATCAGCGCGGTCCTGAGCGCGCTGGGGCAATATATCAGCAGCGCCTGGCCCCTTGCAGATCTCTGGCTGCAATTGATCAACTTCTTTATTTCCTTTGCAGTGATTACGTTGCTTTTCGCCATGATCTTTAAGTTTCTTCCCGAGGCGCACATTGCCTGGAAGGATGTCTGGCTGGGCGCAGCCGTTACCTCCGCTCTCTTCACCCTGGGTAAGTTTTTGATCGGACTCTATCTCGGGCGCAGCAGTGTCGGTAGCACATTCGGCGCGGCTGGCTCACTCGCGATCTTACTGATTTGGATCTATTACTCCGCTCAAATCCTCTTTTTCGGCGCCGAATTTACTCAGGTCTATGCAAACCTGTATGGTTCGAAAATCGTACCTGACGCGGATATGATGAAAATCACAGAACAGGAGCGTGCTGAAAAAGGCATGCCTCGCCGGGAAACCCTGGAAAGAGTGAAACGCTGACCGGACAGAGATGATTTGCTTCTAATCATCTCCACTTGATTGGTCATCACCTCTCTTTTAGGGAAAGCCCTACTGCTGTTACAGACCCATCCCCCATTGTTCATTCACCGTGCAAATTTTAGAATGTTTTAGGCAAGTAAGTTGTAGTTTTAAATGAAAAAACTAGTTTTATGACTGGAGGTTACTATGGCTACGAGAATGAACACGCTGGAAGATCTCTATATGGATCTGTTGAAAGATCTATATAGCGCTGAGAAACAATTGGTAAAGGCGCTGCCCAAAATGGCAAAAGCGGCTCAATCGTCAGACTTGCAAAGGGCTTTTCACGACCATCTCAAACAAACAGAAGGGCACGTCGAGCGGATCGAGCGCATCTTTTCTGATCTGGGAGGCTCACCACGCGGCAAGAAATGCGTGGGTATGGAGGGGATCATTGAAGAAGGCAGTGAGCTCATGAAGGAAAAAGTGGACCCTGATGTATTGGACGCAGGCTTGATCGCGGGAGCACAGCGAGCGGAACACTATGAGATTGCCGGTTATGGCGCTGCCCGCACCTGGGCGCGTAGACTGGGACACCATGATGCATCCCAGCTTTTGCAGCAGACCCTCGATGAAGAGTCAATGGCAAATGAGAAGTTGACTCAGATTGCGGAGGGTCATGTCAATGTGGAGGCAATGATCCCAAGATAATATCATGTCCCTATTCGATGGCAAAGTTGTGCTTGTGACAGGCGGTAGCTCAGGGATTGGGCAGGCCGCCTGTCATTTATATGCACGTGAGGCGGCTAAAGTGGTTGTCTGCGATATCGACAAAAAAGGCGGTGAGGCAACCTGTCGCGCCATTCAACAGATGAATGGAGAGGCTGCTTTTGTGAGAGCCGATGTTTCGGACCCCAGGGACTGCCAGGCAATGGTTGATTCAACTCTGGAAAAGTATGGGCAGCTCGATATTGCCTTTAATAATGCCGGCATCGGCGGCGAGGCAAACCCCGTAGCCGATTACAGTGTCGAGGGCTGGCAAAAGGTGATTGGCATTAATTTATCCGGAGTGTTTTACTGCATGAAATATGAAATTCCAGCCATATTGAAGTCAGGAGGCGGAGCCATCGTAAACATGGCTTCCATCCTTGGGCAGGTGGCATTCGAAAATTCACCTGCTTACGTGGCCGCGAAACATGCAGTGGTAGGGTTAACCAAAAACTCTGCCATTGAGTACATCAAGCAAGGTATCCGGATTAATTCTGTAGGACCCGCCTTTATCCGGACCCCATTGATCGCCGGGCTTGAACAGAATGAGCAGATTCGGAACTATTTGATTTCCCTGCACCCCATTGGACGATTGGGCGAATCAGAAGAAGTGGCTGAGTTAGTGATTTGGTTGAGTTCGGAAAAAGCATCATTCGTTACAGGCGCGTACTACCCGATCGATGGAGGCTATCTGGCACGCTGACCTGTATCACTCTGTGCTCCAGCCCCTATGCGTCGTTACAAAGACGTTCACGCTTCCCAGGCGAATGATGTCCCTTAGAAGGATTGGCGGTCAAGATGAAAAATCTTATTGGTGGTTTATTCGAGACTCAAGAAAGTGCTAATCGGACTTACGAGGCTTTGCAGCAAGCTGGTTTCCCAGAAGAACAGATCAACACCTTCGTTCACAAACCTCGCAATCGCACGGCTCGCAAGGCCGATGTCAAAATTCAGGATATTGCCAGGAATGCCTTTTTTGGTGCGCTGATTGTTGGGATCATTGGCGGTTTCATCGGCTATCTGGTCGGCATTGGGAAGATCGTGTTGCCAGGCTTGGAGTCAGAATCAGTAGAATTCAATTCACTTTTCTTGGCGGTCTCTATGATCTCAGGTTTGGTAGCAGGTGTGTTGACCGGCGCGATCCTGGGTGTAGCCTCTAAACTACTCAGATCAAAAGAAAAAGCTGAAGTCATGACCGATCAAATCCGGAAGCGCGGTGTGCTGGTCGTTGTCAGCGTGGACGGGGTTCAGAGTGAGACGAGAGTCAGGCATGTGATGGAAGAGAACGGAGCAACCGAGGTGGGACATCCCTCCGAAAAATGGGATCTGGATGCCTGGTCCAGTCCCAACGAAATTAGCCCCTCTCTAAAAAACCTGGTGAACCCAGGGTAAGTCATCTATCAAAATGATATTCGGTAAGATTGCCAAGCCTTTCCCATAACTGGTTTTCGCGCTACAAAACTGGCACTGGTCAGGAAACCATGCAACAGCATGGACTGGGCACAGAGATTCTCGCCGTTAGTCAGGGAATTGGAATAGTAGATGGCGACCCTCCATTTGCCGAGATTGAGCCCAGGGCGATCGCATTACCTTCCGTCCCTCTCCCCTCCTCAAGTGATCAACTCGAGAAAGCATCAAGATTAAACTTCCCAAATGTCAATAGGGAAATCCCTATATAGTGTATAGCAACATCCCCAATTGATTGAAGTGAAGGGGATGATATAGTTACATTGCGGGTAACAAAAATTTGTTATGGGTAAATCAAATGCCAGGAGTATCGATCTTTAGTCACCTTATTCCGATTAACTTAAAATCCCGGACAAGCCTTCCCCGGCGCAAGACGGCAGTCTGCCTTCTCGACCAGGATTCCGTGGAGAACATATCCCTGGATGGGAATGATGGTTAATCGGAATAGTTTTTGAACAAATCTAAGATAGGAAAAATAAGCTTTATGAGAAACAAAAATCTATCAGGGGATATTATTGAAGCACAGGAACTAACCAAAAGGTTTGGAGAAGAGATTGCCGTAGATTCTCTGACCATGCGTGTGCCGCGCGGCAGCATTTTCGGTTTTATTGGTCCCAGCGGTTGCGGAAAAACCACAACCACACGCCTGATGACCGGTATCTATAAGCCGACCTCCGGCCAATTAAGCGTGCTTGGCAAAAATCCGGTTGATTTCACGAAGTCAGATCAGGAAAAGATCGGTTATCTGATCCAGCAGTTCGTTTTGTATCCGGAACTGACAGTCTGGGAAAACCTGAACTTTGCCGCCTCTTTTTATGGCGTCACCCTTTTCAGGCAGGGGCGACTGAACAAACTGCTCGAATTCGTCGAACTAAAAGAAGACAAGGGAAAATTGGCTGGAGCGCTTTCCGGAGGCATGAAGAGACGCCTCAGTCTGGCTGCCACGCTGGTGCACAACCCTGAATTGCTCTTCCTCGATGAGCCAACTGCCGGGATCGATCCGCTTCTGCGGCGAAAGTTCTGGGATTATTTCAAGGATCTTCAAGCACAAGGTCATACCCTGTTTGTCACCACGCAGTACGTAGGTGAAGCCGCGTACTGTGACCTGGTTGGGGTGATGTACGCAGGAAAACTTCTCATGGTGGAAACTCCGGAAGGATTGCGGCGCAAAGCCTATGGAGGGGATATCATTGGGATTAAAAGCTCTGATTGGATCGGACATGAGAGCCGGCGTAAATTAGAGACCCTGCCGTTCGTGCGCGGCAAAATCAAGGTCATCAACGACCAGGAGATCGAAGTCGTTGTAGATGAAGCCAGCACAGCCATTCCAGCATTAATGGAAGCTTCTAAAGCAGATGGAGTAAATGTAGAAACAATTGAGGAAATATCCCCTCCCTTTGACGATGTTTTTGTGAGATTGATTGAAACGGAGGCGGAGAATGTCTAGATTCTTCAAATTCCTGATCCGAATCTCTTCCTTCATCAGCAAGGAGCTAACAGAGATCGTTCGCCAACCCCGGCTCATTTTGACTTTGGTCTTCGGTCCGTTTTTGATCATGTTTCTGTTTGGCCTGGGCTATCCTGATCAAAACCGTACGTTAAGAACAGTATTTGTATACGAAGACTCCGATACCCAGAAAGAGGCGAAATTATTCACCGACGCTGTCAGCCCTGCAATCTCCGGCAACACGATAGAAAATAATAAGGAGGCGGCGCTGGCAAAACTGGCCCGTAATCAAACCGATCTTGTCATTGTCATCCCAAAGAACGCCATCGAGACGATTAAAAAGAACCAGCAGGCAAAGTTTGTTATTTATCATAATGAAGTCGATCCGTTCCAGATCGGATATATTCAATCTGTGGCGAGTCTCTATGTGGATGATGTGAATCGTCGTATCCTGCAATCTGTAGCAGAACAAGGTCAGGCGAATGCCGGAAACGTGCAAACTCATTTAGAAGATGCGATTGCAAAAACACAAACACTCAAGCAAACCATCCCACCGGGAGATACAAATACTGCGAAACAAGTTGATGATCTCGAGAAAGATCTCACCAGCGTTCACGATGAACTGGGCACATTCCAGTCTGTAGGGTCATCCGTTTTGGTTAACCCTTTCAGCGCAGAGACAGCTCCGCTGTCAAATGTACAATTTAGCCCAACTGAGTTCTTTGCCCCCGCCGTTATCGTGCTGCTTTTGCAGCATTTGTCCATTACTTTCGCATCCTTATCCATTGTCCGCGAGCGCCGTTCCGGGATGATGGAGTTGTTCAGGGTAGCTCCCATCACT
>DATGYJ010000082.1:0-7117 GCA_035298105.1 Anaerolineales bacterium
CAGATTCCAAGGACTTGCCAGAGTGTGTATTGCTTCAACTGTTCCGCCTTGGCGGGTTTCATCCTATCTTGAATTGCGGGGTGTAAAAGTGCATCCGTTGTCATTTTCATTCTCCTTCTATCTGAACCAAAGCTGTCTGCTCACCTATTTCAGGTTGATTCGCTGCAGAAACTGCAAGACGATCAAGAGCGGCCAGGATTGAATGTGGCGGTTGGAAGCCATGGCCACTTGCCAAAACATCCGAGCCTCCGCCCGCCTTAAGCCAGGCCAAGAACAAGCCCCAGCAGCAGGAAGGCGAAAAACACACTTTGCGCGGAATGAGCAATGATCCCGAACCACGCGCTCTTAAATCGTTTGGTGGGGAAGGCAAAGAGGAATGCCCCTTCGATGGCCGCGCCAATGAAGACCCAGGGCTGGTGCCAGTGATAGAAGCCGAAGAGCATCCCGTTCACCACCCAATCCCATTTACCAAAAGTGCGTGCCATCCGGGGCAGCAACAGACCCCGAAAAAGCAACTCCTCGCCGATCACGGTATTAAATAGCGCGTTGACCATGAAGAGCCAGTAGAAACCCCACGCGCCGACCATCTGGGCTTTGGCTTCCGGCGATCCCAGAATCCCGCCCAGCGAAAAACCCGCTGGTTCGGCCAAGGCCGGGAACAGCGATACCCAAAGGCGATCCACCACGCCGATGACTTGCATCTCGGACAGGACGGTCAGAACGACCACGGGGATGAGCCACCACCAAAGGCGCCAGTCGGTTCTGCTGTCTTTTTCGGAGGACGGTTGGCGGAGCCAGAGACGTTGCCGGATATCCGACCAGCGCCACGAACTCCCTTCATGGGCGAGAAGAATCAGCACCAGCGCGGACTGCCAGATCAATCCAATTGTCAATGCCGCGAGCCGGACCATGCCAGGGTTGGCCGAACCGCGAGATAGGGCTGGAGCGATGATCCAGCCCAAGATACCCATGGGCGCGCTGGCTGCGAGCCAGACCAGAAGGACTTTACCTAGGCTGTACTGCGGAATCTCAGGAATTACCTTCCCGTCCACCATGATCTTCTCCTCGTTAAATTGCTCCATTTGTTCCGTTTGTGTGCGGTGCATGCTGACTTGAATCGCATGTTGTGTAAGTGCATCTGTTGTCATTTTCATTTTCCATTGATCTGAACATAAGTTGTCGGTTGTTTTTTTCTTTGCCATCGAACAACGCCACGCTTAGGCTGGATAAGCTGCGAGAGATCTCCTGTAACCGAAAATTAATTGGTCGCCGAGGCCGCCTCTTCTACTTCCAGATTTATCTGACCAATACCTGCCTCCATGTCGATCTGCATCGTTACCTCTGACACGCCATAGGCATCGTTGGTGTAGACGTCTCCATCCTCGGTCAGGCCCGTGGCTTCGATCCTGTTCGGGCCGGGCTCGACTTTAACGCGGACTCCAACATCCCTGGGCAGACGCAAGATGATGTTCGCCGCGCCGGTATTAATGGTGACGTGCAGGTCACGCACCCAGTCACCGCTCAGGTCGATATTGTCTTCACCCGCGCCCAGACTTACGTCGAGCCCGGTCAACGGCAGACCAGCCAGTTTCAGATTGCTAGACCCGGCGCCCAGATTCACACTCAGATCCATGGGCACGGCGTCGTAAAGGCGCAAGTCCCATTCATTACGAAAGTCCGTGATGTTTCGCAGAACCGGCATACCTTCGGTTTCGGGCTGCTGGACGACCAGCGTGCCATCCGCGTACTTCACTACTGGCCTCAGGGCGGCGACGTTATAGGTGAAGCCGGCTTCCATCAGCTTTTCCGCGCCACCGGTCACCTGCAGGTCGCCAGCGCCCATGTTGATCTCGACGCGGACCGACTTGGCGTCTCCCAGCTCAACCGATCGGGACTCGGTCCTCAATGCGCCCACCCTTGCCCGGGAACTGCAGCCGGCGAGCGACAGCGCTGCAACAAGTAAGAGGGTGATCAAAAGATGGTTTGTTTTCATAGTTCGCATCTCCTTTTTTCCTTGGGCGAATCCTTATTGATTGCATTCTATGTCCCAAGTTAAAAAAAAGAACCACATACTTATGTGGTTCTACTGCGTCGGAATATGTGGTTTTATGTCAGGCTCAGATCAAATTCATCTCCCGGGCTCTTGCGACCGCCTCCACCCGCCTGTTGACCGAAAGTTTGCGATAGATACTCTTGATGTGGAATTCAACCGTGTTGAGGCTGAGGAAAAGTCCCTGCCCGATCTCTTTATAGGTCTGCCCGGCAGCCAAAATACCCAACACTTCGAGTTCCCTGTCACTTAATGTCTCTTCATCCACCAACTGGGTTTTGCCTTCGGCAGACTCTCGCGGCATTGCCTCGAGCAACCGCTTTACAAAAGCAGACAGATCGTTGTCTTTCAGTTGCGGTTCAACGGACTCCAACAGAGGACGCATGAGGTCAGCCTCATCCAGAAAGATTCGGAAATACCCTCGCTGCGCTGAGGCGCTCAGCGCAGCCTGTATCATGTGGTGCGCATCCTCCGCTCTTCCTTCCACTTGGTACATCAAGGCCCTGACAACCCAAATCTCAACCAACCAGCCAACAAGCTTGTGGGTGTCAGCAAACTTTTCCAGGCGGGCAAGGTAATTGTGAACGTCCAGCAATGAACAGTCCTTTGGATTTCGTACCGCCAACCTAGTCAGGATACGGGCCGCGCTCAGGTAAGTCTGAAAATAGATTTCACTGATAGGGTCAACACCGGTTATATCGCGTAAGTTATTAAACTTGATCGTCGGTTGCGTCACCCAGAGATGCGCCTCCTCAAGATCGATCTTGCTTGCAGCCCAATCATGTACCGACAAACGATGACGCATCGCCTGTGCATAGATGACGCCTTCCGACCGGGTCTCTCCGAGAAATTTTATACTCTCCAACATTCCTTCCCAGTCACCCTGAATGGAACGCAATCGCGCCAAAGCTGAATAGCCCTTCGTGTGGGCTCTAAACTCCCCGGTCCAGCGTTCGAGACTCAGGCCCAGCGTCAATGCCTCTTCCGCCTCCGCCAGGCGATTTTCCTCCAGAAGGATGTTGCCCTTCAGGATGTAGAGCCCGCCAATGGGCGGGAAGCTTTGCGCGGCTAATAAACGGTTGAATTGATCGATATTTGTCTCACACAACCGCAAGGCATCTTTCAACTGTCCCTTCATGATGGCGATCACGATCAGGCTGATCGGTCCATTAATGGCGGCATAAAAATTCCCGCCAGCCACCCCGTCCTCAAATGCTTGTTTGAAAGCCCTCTCGGCCGCCGGCAAATCAGCAAGCGCTTCATACCCATAACCGATGTTCAAAGCATTTACGCTGCGAATGGCTTTTTCATCTTCCGGCAGCAGGTGTTGCGCTTTTTGGGATATCTTGATCAACTCCTCCGGCCTTTTGCTGGCTAAAGCCGACAGTCGCATGAGGCGCGCCTGAATACTCGCCGTTTGCCCGGCAATCACATTGCGGAGTGCTTCATCCGCATCTGCCAGATTCAGGGCCTCTTGAGCAGCCTGTAATGCTTGTTCAACCTCGTTCCTGGGCTGGCGCAGCATCAAGACCAGCGACCATGCCTTGCCAATACACATCATGGGAGAGGATTGCCTGAGCGGTTCTGGCAATCTGTCGAACCACCCCACAACTGTTGAGACTTCGCCCCGGCAGAGCATGGGAATGGCATACTCTTCGATTAATTTGCACACTTTACTGCTGCTCGAGATTTGGAAGGCATGCTCAACCGCTCTCCGTATGAAACCATTTTTCTGGTACCAGCCTGCAGCGCGTTCGTGTAAATCATCAACACATTCCGGTTCTGCTTGCACAAGTTGATTTTTGAGCAGTTCACCAAACAAGGCATGGTATCGATACCAGGTTCGCTCTTCATCAAGGGAAACCAGGAACAAGTTATTGTTTTCCAGATAATGGAGATATTTCCTGCTGGCTTCCTGGCCTGTTACGGCTTCGCACAGAGAGGGAGACAGCTGATCCAGAATGGATGTCCGCTGCAGGAACTGTCGAATTTCTTTCGGTTGGCTATTAAGTACTTCTGCGATCAGGTAATCCAAAACGTGACGGTGCGTGCCCCGAAATGCCTCCACAAATTTTGTTGGATCTCTGCCTTCCTTGAGCGACAAGGCTGCCAGTTGAAGACCGGCCACCCAGCCTTCTGTCCGGTTTTGAAGGATCTCCATTTCCTTTTTTGACAAGTTGACTCCCATCACGTTCGAGAAAAATTCACCGGCTTCCTCGAGCGAGAAACTCAGATCCACCGCCCTTATCTCCGTGAGTTGGTTCCTGACTCGCAAGCGCGTCAGTGGCAGGTTCGGATCCTCCCGGGTCGTAATGACCAGGTGAAGGTTTACAATAGCCTGGTTGAGCATCCATTCAATGACCTGATCGATTTTCTGGTTTTCAATCAGGTGATATTCTTCCAATACCAGGACAATCGGGTGATCCAAGTCACACAGATCATTGGTCAATAACCCAAGGATACGCTGAAGATCAATCTCCTGGGCATTTTCAACAACTTCCAGCGCTGCCTGTCCGAGATTATCTCCTGCCTGTCCCAGCGCAGTCAGGACGTATGTGAGAAATTGTTTGAGATCATTATCGGAATTTTCCAGTCCAACCCAGGCTACAGGATATTCTGCTTCCTCGACCCACATGCGGATGGTGGTCGTTTTTCCATATCCCGCTGGAGCAGATACGAGGGTGAGCAAATGTCGATCCTGAACTCCCTCACTAATTTGCCTCAGAACGTTGTTCCTGGGAACAAGAACAGGCCGCAATATCGGCAAGCTGACTTTCGTCATCAACAAAGGATCAGGCATTCTTCACTTTCTTGCAGTTTCGATTGAAAATATCAAGCTAACGGTACGAAAAGTAGTGGCTCTCTTCCAACAAGCTAATCCCCGCTTTGAGCTATTTCTAAGAAGGATGAAGTCAATTAGGAGCTTCAATGTCAGTATAACCCCTCTAGAATAAAAGTCAATTTTGTGATTTATGTAACAAGCGGGGAAAACATCCTACTCCACCTAGCTTGCCTGAGAAAAAGTACGTCAACTAGCGACAAAATTTGGCGCCAAGACAAATCTTGCCGTTAGTTCAATCGAGTTTTGCCAATGTAAATTTGATAAAGGTTAAATTACGGGGCTATATCAACAGAAAAATATATGGCTTTTTGTCTCCGCCATGAGAGTGCTGGTGCAGCCAATCGCGGGTCTGGCGGACTATAGCATCGGCCAAAGATTATGGTGAGGTGAAGGTATTCCCAGATACGTGTCCCCGTATTTGTCTTGCATTTTCTCGATATCGATCTCAGGAAGCCATCTCCACCGAATAAATCTGCACAGGTAATGTCTTGCCCTTTAGCGTGATTTTTCCAAGCGAATCGATCGCGATCGAATCTGGCAGGCTTGCGCGGGTATATGAGTCAATGAGGATTGGTCTGTTCACTTCCCTGGTATAGCTTTCAATGCGCGCGGCAAGATTCACAGCGTCTCCCACACAGGTGTACGTGGCGCGATGTTGTGTGCCGGCATACCCCGCCATCACCGTGCCAGATGCAATGCCGATCCCGATGTTAATTTCTGGCTTGGCCTCGGTCATGCGTTTCTGGTTGAGTCTTTTCAGCACTGCCATCATTTCAATGGCGCTCGACACCGCTTGCTCACGCGGATTACCTTTCCTGTGGATCGTGCCAAACAACGCCATGAGCCCATCGCCGATGATTTGATTGATGATCCCACCATGGCAGGAAATCGGGTCAAACATGGCGGCAAAATACTCGTTGAGAGAGTCCAGGACCTCCGTTGCGTCGTGTTGTTCGGCATATGTGGTAAAGCAACAAATATCGGCAAAGAGGATCGTGGCATCGATTCTCTTGCCGCCGAGCGTAAACCCGTTTGCCATGAGTTCCTCGGCGATCTCCCGCGTCGCAAATGTGTGGAGTATTTTTCGTTGTTGGTCACGCAGGCGTTTCTTTTCCAGGCAAGCGCCTATGCGCGCCCGGAGCAGCACAGGATTAAAGGGTTTTGGAAGATAATCCTCCGCACCCAGCTCGATCCCTTGTACCATGCTTTCGAGTTCATCCTGAGCTGAGATAACGATCACGGGTACTTCCCGTAGGGCATGATCGTTTTTCATTTCCTCCAATACTTGGTAACCATCCAGGTCCGGCATCATGATGTCAAGTAGAACGAGGTCGAAAAGTTCAGCCCTCAATTTCTCCAGGGCTTGCCGCCCGTTTTCCGCCTCTGTCACGGTGTGCCCCTGCTGTTTCAGTCCCAGCGAGAGTTTCAGGCGGGTGGTGCGATCGTCGTCTACAACTAGGATGTGTCCCGGTCCCTCAAACATCTGGCCCTCCTGCGCTGATCTTTTCCAACGCCAGTTTCACCTGTTCATATTCCGCCTCGGTTTGCAACACAAGTCCCATTGCCGTTTCCAACCTTCCGGTCTTTCCGAGGATCTCTAGTTGCTGGCAGAAGTCTGAGAGCCGCACGGCTCCATAATCCCGGCTGCTGGATTTGAGTGTATGTGCAGCACGCCGGAAGAGCTCTTGATCTCCAATTCTTAATGCATCTCGCAGCTTGGTGAACAAGGGTGGTGTCTCAGCCAGGAAACTGCGGATGACTTGATGGAAGCCAGTCTTGTCATCTCCCACAAGTCTCAGCAGCGCGTCCAATGCAGACGGGTCTAGGATCCCATCGGAGGAATCGTTTGGTTGGTTGTTTCTCTTCGGGGTGCTACTGGAGCGCTTCTCATCTGCAATCAGCCGTCTCTTCTCCGTCAATGGTTGTGACCTGTTCAACGCCGCCATCAGTTCTTCAACGCGAATCGGCTTGGGCAGATAGTCGTTCATACCGGCATCTAGGCAGGCCTGGCGATCATCCTTTGCTACATTAGCTGTCATCGCGATGATGCGGGGACTTTCTTCGTTGGGCCACTGCTGGCGAACACGGCGCGTAGCCTCCAGGCCGTCCATCTTTGACCCCGACATGGGAAAACGCCTACCGCTACAGATCCTGGTGGCTGAAGACCATGTCACCAATCAACGACTCGTTCTGCTCACCCTGGAGAGGCTGGGATATCGCGCCGA
>DATGYJ010000083.1:0-1857 GCA_035298105.1 Anaerolineales bacterium
GACACACCGGCCAACTCTGCATCTTCACGTTGCGCCGCCGCGATCATCTCTCCCACTGGCACAGCCGGACCAAGGAACACTGCTCGCCAACCGGCGGCTTCTGCGAGACGCAAAAAGTTCGTCACTCCTGCTACGTGGACACATTCCCCCAACGCACCGGCAACAACAGTTTTCTGTTTTATCAATGATTATCTCCATTCTTCTGGAGCTTCGTTACTCGTTCCGCCCGGCGATAAAGAATAAATCTCAGCCTATAATTTTATATCACAAAAACGGTAGTCATAAATTAAATCGGGGCAACTGGCCTTACACATGGGCACTTCTGGACCTTTTGCTGAACGCCGTCTGCATTCCCAAGGACGAACCACAGGGTGGCCCAGCTTGTCTATCCATTGCAAGATGAAACTTGAGAATTCGTGAAGGAATAGCTGGAAAGCACGGAGTCTTTTGGCAACGAAGCTGGGTGGAAACCTGTCTTACGAACAAATCCTATTTCCATGCAGGCTAGATAGACACCACAACTGGCTCTGGTTCTGTCACAGTAACAGACTTGCCGTTGGCAAAGATCACTTCGGTTTTTTGTTGACCCCGAATTACTTTCAGCCCGCGGTACTGGATCGTCACATCCCAGGGGAAGGGATTGGCACCCTCCAGCTTGACGCGCGTACCGGAAAGTATTTCAACACCCAGTACTTCCATAAATAAACCGACCGGGGCCAGTCCATTGAGCGCATTACGCTCGCCCAGGCCTGTCCCTTTCTCGGCGTGATAGCGGGCATAGAAGGCCCGGTTCTGTTCAAGATTTTGAATAACCCCGTTCATGATGTGAGCGACAAAGCGTGCGGCATCGGAACGGAACCCGTACTTGAGCAATCCTTCGCAGATGAACAAATTCCAGGGCAGATGAACGGCCTGTGAAACGGCTTCCGCTTCAGGCTCGGTGAGAAGCGGGCATGCCGGGATACCAAATGGGCGGTGGAAACGATTTGCATCCAGGAGCGCGCGTCCGATCATGATCTGAGCGTGCTGCTCATCAGGGATCCCTGCCCAAAGCGGCATGAACAGCGTATGGTCTTCCGTAGTGAAATCCAGGGTGCTGATGGTGAGAGTATCCTCGTTGCTCAAGCCACGTATGGAAACTTTCGCAATTTTTGAATAGACGTTCCGCGTGGTGAATACAGATCCACGGTTGTGCCACTGGTAATCGCTGCTTTTGACGATCTCATCCGCAGGTTTTGTTGCCAATTGATGGATGCGGATCTCGGGCCGCTTCGCCGTGGGATTTTGGGTCTGTACTTCGATCAATAGGCGGATTGGATACTCAAACTTCAACTTCGGGGAGACGGTGCCCGGGCCCTTCTGCTTGACCAACACTTTGCCCGCCAGGCTTAATCCTGTCGCCCGATCACGATAGTGATATAAGCCTGTGCGCGGCTGCCAGGTGGACTCAATGGATTTGCGTAACCTCGCAGCCTGCTCATGCAGCAAGGGCAGGGCGTCATGTCGCTCCAGCTGCTCTGCCATTTTGATGAGGCAGGCAGCTTCATGGTAGAGCAGCGCCTCCAGCGCCGGGCTATGGACCTGGGTAATGTTCACCCCTAATGACCATTCGTGCCACGCATCGAACAGAGGGTTATCCTCAAAACCTGTTTGCAGGGTATGTTTCCATTGGGGTAAACCATCCCGGTCCTCATCGTATTCGGGAGAAAACCATGACCAAAAGAACTTGCTTAGTTTGGGAAAGACATCGCTTAGTAATTTCTGATCTTCCGACTTTTCATACAGCTTCCAGGCAAGGCTGGCAAGCAGCGGAGCAGCCAGATAACGCCCGCGCTGCCCAGCCAGGCCAGGCTTTCC
>DATGYJ010000084.1:0-28731 GCA_035298105.1 Anaerolineales bacterium
GCCAGAAAGCTATTCCAATCTATTGCAACGGAGTTGGAGGAGGTCAGCGTGGAGGGCTGGCACGCGTTCGCACTCAAGTCTACCCTTAAGCCTATGGAAGAGTTGGGGGCAGTGAAAACTGTACGCTTACTCCCGTTATTCGATGGCTATACGTTTGCAGTCAGGCGGGATGTCGAGTCCCTGCTGCCTCAGGCATACAAGCTTCAGGTCTTTCGACCGCAGGGTTGGATCTCTGCCACAGTCCTGGCCGACGGGATCATCAAAGGAGTCTGGGACTATAAAACCCGAGGCGCACAAACTACTCTCAAGATCAAGATGTTCTCACCGCTCACCGCATCAATCCGCAGGGGTATTGAGGCTGAAGCAGAGCGCTTAGGTGCTTTCTTTAATACCAACGTTGAGCTGACGTATGAGGTTCCCTGATCACGACTATTTCAAAGCAAATCCCTCGTAGTCGATTACACCGTCCAGCACTCCCGCCTGATATATTTGCTCCGCCCTTTGTAACAATGACAAAGCAACCTCTTCATCCACGTATGCTTCTCCGCAACCCGGACAGACACGCGCCGGCACATTCCTGACGACCAAATGCAATTCGCCGCGTTGAAAGCTCACAGGGGCAAGCCCGTCGACCATTTCAGCCTGCCTGCAAATCAAGCAGATCATGAAAATCGAGCCAATCCGCCACAAAGGGCACGAAGGGGCACAAAGGCTTTTATCAACCGGCCCTCGTGAACTTTGTGTTTAAGGCTCTTAATTTTCACTTGCGACTCTTGAAATTTCTATCCCACTTATGAGGGTCGGGAATGTAAACGGTAATCACCGTGATTTCAGTTGCCTCAGGATTCTCGGATGCGACAACATGGAAAGGGCGCTTTCCCTGAAACCCAAGGATCAGGCGGCCCGGTTCAGGCATCTCCGCTGAGTAATCTTCAATCGTCTCGCCTGATCGAACTGCCTGAGAGACATTCTTCACGGAGACATTGCGCTCAAACATACGTTGAACTGCATGGACACGGAAAAGGATTTTGGGATTATTCATTCTTGAAATCCTGTCCGATACTACTCATCTGGATTGCCTGGTTCGTCAGCAACTCAGGATGCGTTTCTTGCTCGGCAATTTCGATGCAAACAACACCAGTAGATAAATGAATTTGAATTATGCGGTCTCAATGATGTTCTTCTTGAACATTGCAACAGAGAGAATGACGGTATCACCTATTTTTCTTTGCTTCTGCAAAATCATGATCGCCAGTAATAAAGTAATTTGCCGATGCAGAGATCGCGCAGGCTAAAAACTTTGCATCTTTTACATCTCGCGGGAACTCCACGTCAACTTGCGGATCAACCATGACAGTCAGCTCATCAATCAAATTGCTCCATCTTGTAATGATTTCAGAGGAAAGGGCGAACTTTTTGCGCTGCAATACTTGGCGATATTCATCCAGGATTTCATCAGAAACAATCCATTCCCAATCTTCCTGGCTGGCAATCCAAAGAATAACCGCCTCGGGGGTTTTATCCCGCCAGGCGGCTGATATCAAAATATTTGTGTCTATGACGACTTTCACTTCGTTTTAGATTTGCGATACGCAGTAATTTCTGATGCAATGTCTTCTTCCGTAATCGTCTTGGCTTGTGGAAGAGCTTGGATTTCTTTGAAGAGCGCTTTCAAATCCTTCACAACACGTTTCCGCCCATGTGCTGCCTTCTTTTTTTCACCACGTACAATTACTTCCACCTTCTCACCCGCGCGAAAAGGCAGGCCTTTGATGGACAACTTTCCATCTTGTGAAACCGTTGTTTTTACACGATAGGTCTCCATAACTCGTTACTCCAAAGAAATTATAGCACAGGGCAAGTCGCACTATTCTTGAAATCCCGTTCGATACAACTCATAATACATCCTCTGATTCGCGAGCAGCTCAGTGTGCGTGCCCTGCTCGACGATCTTTCCGTCATGAATGACCACAATCTTATCTGCACTTGTGATCGTGGAGAGGCGATGCGCAATCACAAACGAGGTGCGTCCCTGCAAGAGAGTTGCCAGCGCTCTTTGAATGATCTGTTCCGTCTGAGTATCCACTGAAGAAGTCGCTTCATCCAAAATTAGGATGCGTGGGTCAGCAAGCAGAGCACGCGCAAATGAGATCAATTGGCGTTGACCCACACTCAAGGTTGCCCCACCTTCTTCTACAGAGGTATTGTATCCATTCTTCAGGCGAACGATAAAGTCATGTGCGCCGACAGCCTTCGCTGCGGCGATCACCTCCTCATCGCTGGCACCCAATCGGCCAAATAAGATATTTTCCATTACCGAGCCATTGAACAGGAAGGGATCTTGTAACACCATACCCATCTGCCGGCGCAGGGAAGCCTGTGTTACGGTCCGCAAGTCGATCCCGTCAATATACAGCCTGCCCGAGGTCGGGTCATGGAAGCGAGTGAGCAGCTTGACAATCGTCGTCTTCCCGGCGCCCGTCTCCCCTACCAGCGCAACCGTCTCACCGGCATGGATTTCCAAATCAATTCCATCCAGGACCAGGGCAGGATCATCGGAATAATGGAAGGACACCTCCTCGAATCGAACGTCGCCCCTGATGGGTCCCATCTCCCGGGCATCTTCTGCATCCCGGACTTCGACAGGTGTATTGAGCAGTTCCAAGATTCTCTCCCCGCCCGCCATCGTAGACTGAAGTGTATCAAAGCGGCGACTCAGATCGCGGATCGGATCGAAGAGACGATCAATATACAGCACAAACGCGATCAACACTCCGGCCGTAATCGACTCGCCTAAGACCGCGGTACCACCTACATAAACAACCAGTGCAGTGGCAATGGCTCCGAGCACATCGACGATCGGTGTAAAGACAGAAGCCACCCTGGCCGCAGCCAGGCTTCTCTGCAGGAAATAACGATTGACGTAGTCTTTGAAGTTTGAGTAATTGTGCAACTGGCGCGAGAACGCCTGCACGA
Organism: Anaerolineales bacterium; assembly: GCA_035298105.1. GTDB lineage: Bacteria > Chloroflexota > Anaerolineae > Anaerolineales > Villigracilaceae > Defluviilinea. The sequence continues at coordinate 2,977 of DATGYJ010000084.1, forward strand.
CCCGCACCGCATTGACATTCTCGGCGAGTACGGAGTTTGTCCACGAGACGGCTGCACGCACCTTGCGATAATTACGACGCGCTGCCCGGCGGAACAAAATGGTTGCTACAATCATGAGAGGCAATACCGCGAAGGTGAGCAGCGAAAGATGCAAGTTGAGCGTCAGCATCGCGATGACGATGCCAATGATGGCAAGAATATCGCGCACAATCGCCAGCGTCGCCCAGGTAACAAACTCGCGCAGTGTCCCCACATCATTGATCACCCGCGTGATCACCCGCCCGACACTATAGCGATTATAGAAGCTGAGCGAAAGCTTCTGCAAATGATTGAACATGGCCATCCGGACATCATACAGAATATGCTGCCCGACCCGCGACATCAGCCGCACTCGGAAGATGTTTGTCGTCACCTGAATGACTGAAACCCCGAAGTAAATCAAGACAATATTTCGCAAAGCCAGGAGGTCCTTTTTCGCAATGCCCTCATCAATCGCCAGCTTGACAAAATACGGACCCGATACGGAGGCGGCCGTTACAAGAGTCATGAAGACCAGGGAGATCAGCATCTCCCGATAATAGGGCTTCAGGAACTGCAACAACCCGCGCGCAACTTTGGGGTCATAACCTTTGTCGTAGGCCTCTTCGGATTGAGTGATAAATGATGGAGGAATAATTTTCGTAGTCATATCTATTTTCGTCCTCCCGAAGGGCACCGGGACGGTGTGAGCGGAGCGACTGCCAGCTCTGCTGGCGTGCCGAGCGCAGTCGAAGGACAACCCTCCCTCCGTCCTGAGCGGAGCGAGTGCCCGCCGAGCTTCCAACCTTCCTTCGTCCTGAGCGGAGCGAGTATTCGTTGAGCGCAGTCGAAGGACAAGTTGCAATCCAACTAAGAATATCCTGGTTATACGCGCTTCGATTGCGCAGCACTCAGCGCGGAGGCTCCTTGCGCGGAGGATTCCTTTTACTTGCTTCCTTTCTCTTTCTTTCAGCCTTAACAATTTCATGAATGGTTTCATACTCGCCACGAATCAACGCTTCCTTCTTTGCGCGGCTCCAGCCTTTGATTTGGCGCTCCCATCTTAGAGCTTCAGAATAGCGTTCAGTGACTTCCGAAGTCCACACCAACTTCAGCGGTCGCCGATGATAGGTATATGAAGAAGGAACCGAGCCTTGCTCATGTTGGCACAGCCTCTGATTCAAGTCAACAGCGCTTCCTGTGTAGTAGGATCCATCAGAACATTGAAGGATATAAACAACGTAAGGCATAGAATCTCAACCCTCCTCCGTCCTGAGCGGAGCGAGTGTTCGTCGAGCGCAGTCGACTGCATAGTGTCCCTGCGGGAAGGACAAGTTGCCATCGAACTAAGAATATCCTGATGCTACGCGCTTCGATTGCGCAGCACTCAGCGAGGAGGCGGCCTACTGGTCAGCGTGAATGCTCTCCTTCATCCGACTCCTCTTCATGAACTTGACCCGTAACACCTCCCAGGTCGGTCAGACTCTGCAACTCCTCTTCCTCGGCAAACTGGGCATGATCGATCAACTGCAAATCGTAAATTTCCTTATACAAGCCGCCGCGTGCCAGCAATTCAGCATGTCTACCTTGCTCCACAATCCGACCTGCATCCATGACCAGGATCATGTCTGCCCGGCGGACCGTGCTCAGGCGATGCGCGATCACAAAAGTCGTGCGTCCTTCCATCAAGGTATCGAGCGCCGCCTGGATCAGCTTTTCCGTTTGCGTATCCACGGAAGAAGTTGAATCGTCCAGGATCAGGATGCGTGGGTTCATTAGCAGCGCTCGCGCAATCGCCACCCGTTGACGCTGGCCGCCTGAAAGGGTTACGCCGCGCTCCCCTACGATCGTCTCGTATCCATTTGTAAAGCCTTCAATGAACTCATGGGCCTGCGCGGCTTTTGCCGCGGCAATAACTTCATCCATGGTCGCATCCGGACGACCATATGCAATGTTGGCTTTGATCGTATCGGAGAACAGCAGCGACGTCTGCAGCACGATCCCGATTTGTTTCCGCAGCGTCACCAGATCCATGTCACGGACGTCTACGCCATCCACCAACACACTCCCTTCCGTGACATCGTAGAAGCGCGGGATGAGATTGACTAGCGAGGTCTTTCCTGAACCGGTGGGTCCGATCAAGGCGACGATGCGGTTCGGCTCCACCCGTAAGTTGATCCCGCTTAAAGAGGCTGTCCTCTCATCCTGATACTTCAGAGCGACGTTGCAAAACTCCACTTCCCCACGCAGGGTTCCGGACCTGATCGCATCATGTGGCGATTGAATAGCAGGTTGGGTATCCAATACTTCAAAGACACGCTGTGCCCCTGCTGCAGCTTCGCCACCTGCATTGACCAGTGAGGTCAGCTGTTGGGCGGGCTCCGCCAACATCAAAATATAAGCATTGAATGCCACGATCTCGCCAATGGTCAGGATGCCAGACATCACCATCTGCCCCCCAAACCACAAGATCAAAATAATGCTGATGGCCGTCAACCAACTGGTGGTTGGCATGATCTTGGCCCACTCATCGATGACATAGACCCAGGTCTGAAAGACCTGCTGATTGGCCGCTTCAAAGCGTTTGATCTCATACGGTTCGCGCGCGAACGCACGGACAACCTGTACACCGACTACATTCTCCTGCAAGCGGTTCGAGACATCGCCGACGGAGTTATCCACGGCAAAAAACAACTTGCCGATCTTCGTCCCAAAACTGGAGGTCATCCAAACCAGCGGAATCATGGGCAGCAGGGCAATGATCGCCAGCTTTGCGTTATCGATGAGCATGATGGTAATGATGCCGATGGAAAGCAGCCCGAACCGGATGAGGTCAGTGACCGCGCCGCCCGCGAACCGCTCTATCGAACGCACATCTTCGATACAGCGCGAAATCAATTGTCCGCTTTGGGCATGGTCATGATAAGTGAAAGGCAAATACTGGATATGATCGTACATGCGGTTGCGCAGGTCATAGCCCACCCGCGCCGCGATCCATTCGGACCAGTAGCGGTTACCCAGATTCAAGACGGCAGAAGCCAGCCCAAGCGCCAGGAGAAGAAGCGCCGACCGGAGCAGATAAAGCTTTGCGCCGCGCGCCAATCCCTGATCGATGACAGAGCGGATGATGCCCGGCACAATCAGGCTGAGTCCCGTGAGGATTAACAGCATCAGCAGAGTTGCCAGGATTTGCCAGAGATAGGGTCTGAGGAAAATTCTTATTCGAAGCAGATGTTTCATAGCGGAGGGAAAAGGATACCACAAGCGCAGCAGTCCTGTGGATAAAATGGGTGGGGCAATCCTACGTGCCCCGAAGGGGTAAAGTGCCCCAAAGGGGTATGCGGTTGCCCTGCCTGGCGGTTGCCCATCCGCTGTGGTTACGCAGGTAAAGGCAAGCTTTACCCCTACTCAGATCCAATGACCGGCGAAACTAGAGTACGAGATCAGTACAGGATCAGTACAGGATTAGTACAGGATTACCGGGATGAATTTGGAGAAAATCAGAGGGAGAGATATGCAAGTTGTCTGGAAAAGTCCCCACCAGTGAAGCGAACTTGGGCAAAATCTGTTCAATATCAGATATACCCACACAGACAGGACGGAGGCTAAGAACGAAAAGTTCCTGCACGGCAACCTACCATTCCGCCTCCTCAAATCGGGATTTTTGTCAATTGTGGCGAGAGTCGTTTGCTCCTATACTGGAATCGTCCTGCCACATTCCTATAGGAGGAACAATGATCGAACCACGCAAGAAAATCACACTGCCCTATCTGTTCAAAAAAGTTGCTGACTGCGAACCCATCACCTGGCTTACCTGCTACGATTATCCGACCGCTCATTTACAGGAACAAGCGGGAATCGAAATGATCCTCGTCGGGGATAGCCTCGGCATGACCATGCTTGGGTACGAGTCGACCCTGCCTGTCACCATGGATGACATGATCCGTCACAGCCAGGCTGTCCGGCGTGGAGCCCCCACCGCGTTCATCGTTGGGGATATGCCGTATATGAGCTACCAGCCTTCCGTGGAAACCGCGATACGGAACGCCGGACGCTTCATGGCGGAAGCTGCCACAGATGCCATTAAATTGGAAGGCGGCGCGGCGATGGCCGATCGCATCAAAGGCATCGTCGACGCTGGTATCCCGGCGATCGGACACCTTGGGCTAACGCCGCAATCTGTCTCAGCCCTGGGCGGATACCGCGTCCAGGGAAAAAATGCCTCGTTGGCAAAGAAAATCATTGACGACGCCAAAGCCCTGGAAAAAGCCGGTGCGTTCATGATCCTGCTTGAAATGGTTCCTGATCGTGTCTGCAAGATCATCACCGAACGAGCCGAGAATTGCATCATCATGAGCCTGGGCTCGGGGCCGCATGCCCACGGACAGCTCCTGATCTATCACGACATGTTTGGTCTCTACCCGAGGTTCAAACCAAAAATGGCTCGGGTCTTTGGCAATGCCGGAGAGGTCATTCTCAATGGATTGAAGTGTTATCACGACGAAGTCATCGCCAGGAATTTCCCGCAGCAGGAAAACTGGTTTGGGATGAAAGATGAAGAGTACGATGAGCTGGTGAAGATATTGGAATAATGAAGTAGAGCTGAAACAGGTAGACAAACAATTGCATTGCCTACCTGTTTTCTTGTGTACTTGGATAAATTTTCCTCTAAAGGAGACACCTCATGACGAACAATCTGCAGCAATTGCTGAAAATTCCCACTGACCGCCTGGATGCCATCAATGAAGTTCTGTTAAATCCAGATTCAAAGATCATCAAGGCATTTTTGGATGTGGTCCAGAAATATGGCACGCCTGAAGAGATCAATCGCAAAGCCACAGAAGCGCGCAAGTTAGAGAACCTGTATCAGAAAGTACGGGAAACCAATCCTGATTACCTCAGAGATTTGGAATGGTTAGCAAATGCGGCAAAGAGCGGTAAATTCATATCTATTGCGGATTATAGACAAGGGGTGTTAGGCGATATCGCACAAACCACAAAGTTCGCGGATGATTTTGCCGTAACACTGGAAGTCTCAGCATTGCAATATTTCCCATGGGTACGCGAGATGGCTGAGTGCGCGCTCGAAGGCAGAACCCTCGTCCCTGGGCGCTTGATCAAAGTGCGCAAGATGAAGGAACAGGAAGCGGACGGAGACCTGCCCGCAATTGCTGCAGCCATGCAGATCATCGGCGCCTCCTACGTGGAGACCCTGGACACCAAAGGGACGGATGGCTCGAACCTGCATCTCAACGGTCCCGAGACGATCACCGGCTACTTTGGCGGCATCGGTCAACCCAATGAACATGCCCTTCAATGGCTGGACGAATGCCTGTATTACTACACCAACTACGGCGTGAAGTCTGTGCTGAACTTCAACGCCGGGACAATCTTGCTGGCTTTCATGCTCTATAAACTTGGCATCGACAATGAGTTCAAGATCTCCGTGTTCTTCGGCAGTGACAATCCCTACCATGCGTTTTGGATCATGCTGGCAGCAAAGCTATTCAGCCGTGAAGACGGGACGTCTCCCCTGATCGGGTTCAATTGGTCTAACTCGATCAACAACGAGACGATGGAATTGACCGCACAGTTTAGAAAACAGCTCGGCTTCGAGGACGTGGTCCGCTTTGAGCACCACATCACCGAGACCTGGAAATCAATTGTCCGGCAGCCGTACAACCGGCGGAATGAACTGGTGCAGTTAGCGGATCATGTCGCTAACATCTCTGCCAAGCATGAAGGCGGCGACCCGGAAATAGAACCCATGCTCTCTCACAAGTCGGATATTCTGGATTACTTCCGTGAGAAGAAAGAAGTGATTGAATCCGGAGATTGGGATGGACTGAAGCGGAACTTTATGGAGAAAGTTGCCGCAGCCAATCAGACCGCCTGCGCATTGACCCAGAATGGACTCTCTTTCATCGCCGCCCAAAATCTGCATAGATAGGCGAGAAAGCCCTCCAAAACCCAAGCTGACGACGGAGGCACTTGTCGACCAGGCTACTCCCCAAGGGATACTGCAAGGGCACTATCCCTTGGTTTTGCTTTCCGTTAAACGAGTGGAGGAAAGAAAATGACAGACCATACAATCAAGAGACCCTCTCTTCAATCCTTCGCACGAAAGGTGGGGCGTATGATATTGATCATCGTTTCTATTTTGTTGGCTGGCATACTGATTCTTCTCGGCGTATTGCAAGCGTGGAGCTACCCCGGAAAACCGCAGCCGTTCGTGGATAAGGACGGAAATCCACTGCCGGGCAGCATTTCAGAGAAAGTTTTCGTAAACATCAACGGTGTGAAAGAGGGGATGTTTATCAAGGGCAAAGATGTAAGCAATCCGGTGTTGCTTTACCTGCATGGAGGCATGCCCGATTACTTCCTTTCCGAGCGCTACCCTACCGGTCTGGAAGACGAGTTCACCATGGTCTGGTGGGAGCAGCGCGGTTCCGGGCTCTCCTACAGCTCTGACATCCCACGCGACACGCTGAATCTGGATCAAATGATCTCTGATACGCTGGAAGTGACGAATTACCTGCGCCAACGCTTCGGCAAGGAAAAGATCTACCTGATGGGACATTCGGGGGGAAGCTTCATTGGAATAGAGACAGCGGCACGAAAACCGGAGTTGTACTACGCCTACATCGGTGTGGCCCAGATGTCCGACCAGCTCAAATCGGAAAAACTGGCCTACGACTATATGCTGCAACAGTTCAAAGAGAACGGAAACACAAGAATGCTCCGAAAACTGGAGGCAGCACCGGTGACGCTGACGGGCGGTACACCGCCTGCGTACCTTGCAGTGCGCGATGAAGCCATGCATAGTCTGGGCATTGGCACGATCCATGAGATGAATTCCGTTGTCACCGGCATCTTCTTCCCCTCCCTGCAAAATCGGGATTACACATTAACAGAAAAGATGCATCTGTGGCGCGGTAAGGCCTCATCTGGCATTGCCACCCTGTGGCCTGAGATGGCCGCTACAGAACTAAGTAAACAGGTGACAAAGTTGGAGATACCCGTGTATTTCTTTGAGGGCATCTACGATTACACCTGCTCATACACCCTGGCAAAGGATTATTTTGAGAAACTGCAGGCGCCGGTCAAAGGATTTTATACGTTCGAGCAGTCGGCTCACAGTCCCATTTTTGAAGAGCCCCAGAAAGTGATGAGGATTTTGCGGGAGGACGTCCTGGTGGGAACGAATAACCTGGCTGATATGAGGTAAGAATAAGCTTCCGCGCTGAGCGGAACGCAGTGCAGTCGAAGCGCGAATAACCGGGAATGCTAAGCTATCCAGATAGCGCGCTTCGTCTGCGTTCGACCGGAAGAACACGCGCTCCCTCTGCTCGGCGCGAGAGCATAGATCAAACCCTCGCGCTGAGTGCTGCGCAAACGAAGCGCGAATAACCAGAAATGCTGAGCTTTCCAGGCAGCGCGCTTCGTCTGCGTTCGACCGGAAGAACACGCGCTCCCTCTCAGCCCGAGCTCTTGAAGCCTTAGGAATGGTCGTAGAAGTTCAAATGGTATAATCCTCGTGCGTCTGAAATCTTGTTAAGGGAACAGGCATGAAACTCCACGAATATCAGTCAAAAACAATTTTTGCAAAGTATGGAATTCCGATCCCGAAGGGACGGGTAGCGGCTACGGCAGACGAAGCGAAACAGATCGCAGAAGAACTGGGTGGCCGCGTTGTGATTAAATCACAAGTGCTGGTCGGTGGACGCGGGAAAGCCGGTGGCGTGAAAGTTGCCAAGGATGCCGACGAAGCCGGTCAGCTTGCCCAGCAGATCCTTTCGATGCATATCAAAGGTCTGCCTGTTCGCAAGGTGCTTGTGGATGAAGCCGCGGCCATCGAACATGAGATCTATTTCTCCATTACAAACGACCGGGCTGCAAAAAAACCGGTGATGATTGCCTCTGCCGCTGGCGGTGTGGATATTGAAGAAGTCGCAGCGACCATGCCCGAGAAGATTATCAAAGTGCATATCGATCCATTGCTCGGGTTACGCGACTATCAAGCGCGTGATATTGCCGCTTCCATTGACCTGCCGCGTGAACTCTGGCGGGACTTCAGCAGAATTGCATCCGGGTTATGGCGCGCTTATCTTGAGAGCGATGCCACCCTGGCGGAGATCAATCCGCTGGTCATCACAAAAGACAAGCGTCTGGTCGCTTTGGATGGCAAGATGCTGATCGACGACAACGCCCTGTTCCGTCACACAGATCTCGCCGAGATAAGGGATGTTGACGAAGAGGCGCCAGCCGAAACGGAGGCGCGCAGGCATGGACTATCCTTTATCAAGTTGGATGGCAATATCGGGTGCATGGTCAATGGCGCCGGGCTGGCCATGACCAGCATGGATATCGTCAAGTTGTTCGGTGGTGAACCCGCTAATTTTCTGGATATCGGTGGCGGCGCGGGCGCAGAGAAAGTAGCCGCCGCCATGCGCATTATCATTTCTGATCCAAATGTACAGGCTGTATTGATCAACATCTTTGGGGGCATCACGCGTTGTGACGAAGTTGCTCGAGGAATTCTGGCGGCAATGGAGGAGGTCAAGCCGAAGGTACCGATGGTCGTTCGTCTGGTCGGCACCAATGCAGTAGAGGGACGCCACTTGCTTGAGAACGCCAACATGATCACGGCAGAGACACTGGCAGATGCGGCGAAGAAAGCTGTCGCAGCGGCAAAGGGATAGGAGAAAACTTTTTCATGAGCATACTCATCAACAAAAATACCCGCCTGGTCGTTCAAGGCATTACGGGCAACGAAGGACTCTTTCATACGACCCAGATGTTTGCCTATGGGACGAACGTGGTTGCGGGAGTGACACCCGGAAAAGGCGGCGAATGGGTCCTGGATGGAAAAGTTGCAGTGTTTGATTCTGTCACGCTCGCTGTGGACGCAACCGGTGCAAATTGCACCTGTATTTTCGTCCCGGCACGCTTTGCTCCCGATGCAATGTTCGAGGCCGCCGATGCAGGCATTCCGCTGATCGTGTGTATTACGGAAGGTGTGCCGGTTCAGGACATGATGCGGGTCCGCAACTATCTTGACCACAAAAAGGTCCGGTTGGTCGGTCCCAACTGTCCCGGTCTACTGACCCCCGGTGAAGCAAAAGTTGGCATCATCCCCGGCGATATTGCGCTGCCCGGGAATATCGGAGTGGTCTCGCGCTCCGGTACATTGACCTATGAAGTGCTGTATGCGCTGAAGCTCGTTGGCCTGGGCGCCTCCACCTGCGTCGGCATTGGCGGCGACCCGATCAATGGGACGAATTTCATTGATACGCTCGAAATGTTCGAGCATGATCCACAGACTGAGAGGGTGGTCATGATCGGCGAGATTGGCGGGACCGATGAGGAAAAAGCGGCCGAATATATTGCCGCCAAGATGACCAAGCCGGTGGTTTCGTTCATTGCCGGCCAGACCGCGCCTCCCGGAAAACGCATGGGCCACGCGGGTGCGATCATCGAAGGTGGTGCTGGTACCGCCGCAGACAAGGTCAAAGCCCTGGAGGCCGCAGGCGTGAAGGTCGCCAGGCATCCGGAAGAGATACCGTCACTATTAAAATGATGTCGTTGCGAGCAGGCGTTGTTTGTCGACGAAGCAACCCCCTGCTGCGAGGAGATTGCTTCGGACAGGCGAACACTGCCCTCGCAACACTGGCGCCGTACGTGATTTGCGAGGCAAACCATGCGGTGTGACATAAAATAATTTAAACATGTAGAGCCGTCCTTGCGGGACGGCTCTACGGTTATAATCGCTACAACCCTTTTGGGAAAAATGACTTACTTGTGCGAGTCAATGTAGGTGACAGCTTCGCCCACCGTGGTGATCTTTTGAGCATCCTCGTCCGAAATCTCAGCGCCGAACTTATCTTCAAAAGCCATAATGAGTTCAACGAGATCGAGAGAATCCGCTTCGAGTTCCTCACGAAAACGAGCTTCTGGCGTGATCTTGGATTCATCAGCACCAAGCAAGTCTTTGATGATCGCCTTTACTTCGGTATATGTGTCAGACATGACAACCTCCTTCAGAATTTGACGTGGCAATTGTACTCGGTCTAAGGACCGTGTCAAGCCAGGTATGATTACTCAATCACAGGAACACTGCCCCATGCCAAAAGTTGCGCCTATTGACCAGCGAAAAGCCGACCATATCAAGATCAACTTGGAAAGGGATGTCCGCTCTGCGTTGACAACCGGCCTTGAATATTATCACTTTGTTCACGAGGCATTGCCTGAACTGGACCTGGAACGGGTCGATTCCGGCCTCAGCCTGTTCGGCAAGCGCTTAGCAGCTCCGATCCTGATCTCTTCCATGACCGGTGGGACAGAGGAAGCAGGTGAGATCAACCAGCGCCTGGCGGAAGCCGCCCAGGAAGTCGGCGTGGCGATGGGGGTCGGCAGCCAGCGCGCTGCGCTCGAACACCCTGAACAAACGCCCACCTTTTCGATCACACGTTCCGCTGCACCGGATATTTTGCTCTTCGCCAATCTTGGCGCAGTACAACTCAACTATAGCTATGGTATTGATCATTGCCGTCGGGCTGTGGAGATGATCCAGGCAGATGCACTAATTCTTCATCTTAATCCGTTGCAGGAGGCAGTACAGGATGCAGGGAACACAAACTTCGCAGGATTAGGTAAGAAGATCGAAGAGGTCTGTAAAAAGGTGGAGGTTCCTGTCATTGCCAAAGAGGTTGGCTGGGGTATTTCAGAACGGACCGCAAAGCTATTGGCGGATTGCGGCGTCTCTGCCATCGACGTGGCCGGCGCGGGCGGGACCAGCTGGTCTCAAGTCGAAATGTATCGCGCCCCCGACGAGTTCACGCGTGAACTGGCTGCGACCTTTGTGGGTTGGGGCATTCCCACTGCAGAATCCATTCTAAACGTTAGGAAAGCTGCGCCTGAGATAACGGTCTTCGCCAGCGGCGGCATCAAAGATGGACTCGATATCGCCAAGTGTATCGCCTTGGGCGCAACGCTGGGTGGTATGGCAGGGCAATTCCTGAAAGCCGCGGCAGTTTCGACTAAGAGCGTGGTGCAGATGATGGAGTTGACGAAGAGGCAGATACAAGTGACCATGTTCGCGGCGGGAGCTGGAACATTGAAAGATTTGAGGATTGGAAGGTTGGTAAATTCGTCGCAGTGAGCTTGAAGAAAAAAGCATGATTTGGTGGATATTTGCACTTGCCTGGTTGACTTTGATTTTGTGGATGGCATTTCGCCCCATCGCAATTGGGCAGCTTGAATCACATCCTAAACCTGTCACAAGCTATGAAGAAGCAGTTGCGCGCGTGAGGTCTATGCAGGAGCAAGACAATGAAGACCTGGCGCGGGATGTCTGCATTACCAAACTTTACGATCACGGAATGCAAACTGAGCATGTCGTTGTGCTCTTGCATGGCTTTACCGCCTGCCCGCAACAGTTCGATGAACTCGGCAAACAATATCACAAAGTGGGCTACAATGTTTTTATTCCGCGTCTTCCATACCATGGGCTATCCGATCGCCTGACGGATGCCCTGGTCAATCTGACTGCAGAAGGGCTGGCAGCGTTTGGAGATCAGGTGCTCGATATTGCTCACGGGTTGGGGGAAAAAATCACCATGATGGGCATTTCCGGAACTGGAACGCTGGTCGCCTGGCTGGCACAGAATCGTGCTGACCTAGATTTTGCCTTTCCAATTGCACCGCTGCTTGGGCTCGCATTTGTCCCGCCTTGGTTCACGAAACTTTTTGAGCGCATCGCTTTGCTCCTACCCAATTTCTATATGTGGTGGGATCCGAGAACCAAAGCAGACAATCCCTACAGCATCTATTATGCGTATCCGGGCTATCCTACTCATGCTCTGGTGGAAATTATCCGCCTGGGGATGATCACCCGGGCACAAGCTGAAGCGTTACCGCCAGCAGCTGGCAATATTACAGTGATTATCAACGATGCCGAGCCAGCTATCAGCAACGCTGAAGTATTGAAATTGCTCCAATTTTGGCAAAAACACGGCAAAGAGAACTTGAGCGAAGTTCATTTCGAAAAAGATATGAAGCTTCCACATGACATTATCACGCCTGGCACACCCGGTGTTCCCATCGAAGTAGTTCACCCGCGTTTGATCGCCGCGGTCCGAGAACTGCACAAAGAGTAAATCGCCCCGCAGGTCCTCTGAAGAAATGAAAACCATTGCCGCACTGAATCAGAGTTGTGATTGGATCAAAGTGAGGACCTATCCACGCGTGTTTGGTCCGGCGAGGCTGCCTTTCAAACAAATCCAGGGCGATCTGGCTGCGTGTCAAAATGCGGATGTCTGGCATATCCCACAGAAATATATCTCTGCCAGCGATGCGTATGCAGGCACATAGAACATCCACAGGACCGCGAGTACGCCTGTGCTACAATCGGGCGCATGACATCAGCTATCAAAGCCATCATCTTCGATTTCGGCAACGTGTTGCTCGAATGGAACCCGCGCTACATCTATAAACGCTACTTTCCTGATGACCCTGAAGGAATGGAGCGCTTCTTCAAAGAAATTAATTTCTCAGACTGGAATTTGCAGCTGGATAAAGGTTTGCCGTTTGCAGAAGGTGTGGCTGTCCTTTCGCGTGAGTTCCCCCACTACTCACGTCTCATTCAGGCTTTCCATGAGCATTGGATTGATTCTGTTGGAGGGCCGGTCACAGGAACCGTGGACATCTTGAAACGGCTCAAGCAGGCCGGCTATCCCCTTTACGGTCTGAGCAACTGGTCAGCAGAGACGTTTCCCCATATGCGTAGAAAACATAATTTCTTTGACCTACTGGATGACATTGTGATCTCAGGCGAGGTTGGGCACGTCAAGCCGGATCCCGAGATCTTTCAAATCCTGCTGAACAAGATTGGAACACCTGCGCAGGAATGTCTCTTTATTGACGACGCGTTGCCAAATATCCAGCAGGCGCAAAAGATGGGTTTTATGACGATCCATTTTCAATCTCCGGAGCAGCTGGCAACAACTCTTCACGAGCTCAAGATTCTTTAGAGGGTGTTGTATATCTGGTCGCTATGTTGTCGGTGGATAGGCGTCTTTTTGGATTGGTTTCTCAACATCCGAATTGGAGACAAACAGGTTTCTTTAACGAAGCTACTACGGCGCTACAACGGCGCGTGATCGAAGGATAGCTGCCTCGGTAATCGCCAGAACTATTCGTGCTCACCCGTCTGTTCTACGATCAGGCTGTCAAAGGAAAACGGACCATAATCAATGAACATCAAACCGCTTCTTTCAGATATTGAGCTAGAACTACAAAAACAAATCGCCCGCCTCGACGTGCCGCGCACGAAGGTATTTCAGGAGATGCTCACCTACCACATGGGTTGGACCGGCGAAGGCGCCGGTCCTGAAGCAACTGGAAAGCGCATCCGTCCGCTGATGGTGTTGCTGAGCGCTGCCGCTACGGCTCCGCTCAGCACGAATGAATCGTGGCGTTCCGCCTTACCAGCCGCGGCCGCAGTGGAGCTTGTGCATAACTTTTCGCTGGTTCACGATGATATTCAGGACCATTCCGACAAGCGACGCGGACGCCCAACCACCTGGGTCAAATGGGGCGCGCCGATGGCAATCAATGCTGGGGATGCTTTATTTGTTTTGTCAAACCAGGCGATCATTGATCTGAAAGAAAATTATCCTGCTGAAATCGTTCTGAGAGCCGCAGAAATTTTGCACAACACCTGTCTTGAGCTAACACGCGGCCAATTCCTTGACATGTCGTACGAAAAAAGGGATGACCTGATGGTCGAGGATTACTGGCCAATGATCTCAGGGAAGACTGCGGCGTTGTTGTCTGCCTGCTGTCACATTGGCTCCCTGCTCGGTGGGGCCGATGATTCAAAACAGGAGGCTTATCGCTCTTTTGGGCATTATCTTGGGCTGGCGTTCCAGGTGCAGGATGATATTCTCGGCATTTGGGGTGACGAGGCAGTGACCGGTAAATCTGCTGCAAATGATCTAACGGAAGGTAAAAAGTCTCTCCCCGTGCTGGTGGGCTTAACTGCGAAGGGCAGGTTTGAGGCGCGTTGGAAGCAAGGCCCGATCCAGTCAACAGAAGTTCAGGAGCTGGCCCGCCTCCTGGCAAGCGAGGGCGGTTACGAGGCGGCTATAGACGCTGCCAAACAAATGACTGATCTCGCCCTCATGAGCTTGCGGGAGGCCGACCCCCTAGGCGAGGCCGGCCAGGCTTTGTTCGAGCTGGCAGATAGATTACTTAAAAGAAATCAGTGACTGGCACAGAAGGCTCATCGTGCCCGGAGATATCGAATTGAACCAAAGTCCATTATCGGCTATATTGACATCCCTTCTACGGCTGGCTTATAATCTCTCTGGTGCGCGGGTGTAGTTCAGTGGTAGAACGCTTGCTTCCCAAGCAAGATATCGTCGGTTCGAGTCCGATCACCCGCTTTGCTCTGGGGCGTGGCAGCGTCACTTCGGTAGTCTACAGAAACGCTGTGCTTGTGTCGAGGAGATGCTCCCTCGACATTTTTGTTTGGTAATTTGTAAGGTAGCTGTCATGTCCTTCCCCAACGGTCGTATGTAGAATCAAGTCGGAGGTTCCTCAAAATGGCATCATCAGGCACAAAAGGAACAATATTATACATTGAAGATAATCCCGATAATCGGCTGCTCGTAAAGCGTATTTTGCTTGCCGAGGATTATTTGCTTCTTGAAGCTAAGGATGCGTACGACGCTTTGAATGTTTTAAAGAATGCCCGCCCAGACCTTATCCTGATGGACATCAACATGCCTGACATGGATGGCTATACTCTGACAGCGAAAATCAAGGGTATGCCAGGCTTTGAACGTATTCCCATTCTTGCTTTGACTGCAAATGTCATGCGTGGCGATAAGGAAAAGACATTAGAAGCAGGGTGCGATGGCTACATTCAAAAGCCACTTGATATCGATCAATTCACCCGGGAAATCGAAAGATTCATTATGAGGAGAACAAATGCCTGAAAATATTACAGATACACAACCGATCAAGAAACCAACCATTCCCAAGGATGCAACGGTTTTGGTTGTCGAAGACAATGTTGCAAACTTTGTATTAATAGCCCGAATGCTGGGGTATTTAGGCATCCACTGCGAGTGGAAGACTTCAGGCTATGAAGTCGTTGAATACGCGGACACCTTGCAACGTTTGGACCTAATCCTGATGGACATCCGCCTACCCTATGAAGATGGCTATGGTGCGCTGAAGAAAATCCGCGCCTCAAACAGGCTTAAGTCGATCCCGATCATTGCAGTGACCGCGGAGGCCAGCACAGATCAAATGAACAAAGCCAAAAATTCTGGCTTTGATGGTTTCCTTGGCAAGCCGCTTGACCCAGATAAGTTTCCTGACCAGATCCGACGGATCTTAAATGGAGAATCTGTTTGGGAGTTTAGTTAGCCATCGATCTTACAATGAATGCAAATCCTCTGAGCAACGATCAGTTCTTCATTACTGCTTACTTTAGCACGAGCGGGAACGCACTGCAACTTGTCCAGTATTCGGACCCGGTGCAAACGACAATTCCACGCGGGATTGAACTTTCGTTGAGTGAAATGGAGAGCTTTTTTCACGATGGACCGGTTCAGGTAGATTTGCGGACTGCATCTTCTCTGCCCCCACCCTTAGGCAATTACACGCGCCAATTAGGATGTGAGACAGCCGCGTATGTTCCCATCCTTCAAAAAGGAAAACTACGCGGTTTTGTGTTAATCGGTGCGCGTCCGGGACAATGGCTGGATGAGGAGGTTGTCAACGCATTTTCGAGAACGATCTGGCTTACAGCGAACTCTTTGGAAACTTCCCTTTCACAGACTGAACCGCTCAACGACCGGCGATCCGTCGAGAGAAAAGCCATTGATGCACTCGCATCCAATGCCGCAAATGTGGATGAACTACGCACTTTTTATATTTTAATTCATGATCAAGTTCGTTCTGTGGTCGGCAACTATGGATTTGTGATCGCCACCTATGATCAACGAACAAATTCCATTAGCATTCCTTATCTATATGAAGACAATGCTTTTTCTTCGATAGACACTTTTCCACTGGGCGAAGGCTTAACATCCGTCTTGATTCGGACGCACGAGCCGCTGATGCTTGTTGAGGATACTGAAAAGAGAGCAATTGCCATGGGTGCAAAAATTGCCGGGAAGCCAGCCATGTCCTGGCTGGGCGTTCCTTTGTTGGCACGCGGAGAGGCGATTGGTGCACTGATTATTCAGGACGTGGAGCACGAACATAGTTTCGATGAGGATGACCTGCATTTCATGGTCTCAGTTGCGAATCAGGTTTCGGGGGCTATCCATACGGTACGGCTTATTAATGAGAGCAAACAGGCAGCCATTCAATTTGAGACCACTGCAGAGATCGCACGAGACATCAGCAGTTCGCTGGAGCTCGATGAACTCTTACAGAAGGCCGTTGAACTCATCAAATCGCGCTTTGACTTTTATCACGCGGGAATCTTTCTCAAAGATCTGCCGGGCGAATTTGTTGTTATCCGCGAGGCCACGGGAGAAGCGGGTGCGCAGATGAAGCGCTCTGGTCACAAGCTTAGCATCGGATCAAAGTCCGTCGTTGGCTTTGTTGCCAGTAAGGGCGAGCCGTTGATCGTAAACGACACAGCCCGAGATGCTACTTACTATGCAAACCCATTGCTGCCTGAAACGCGCGCAGAAGCAGCCATTCCTCTAAAAGTTGGTGACCGAATTGTTGGCGTACTTGACGTACAAAGCAATCAAGCATATGCATTCTCAGATGAAAATCTCCGCACATTGCAGATTCTTGCAGACCAGTTGGCGATCGCCGTGGTCAATACTGAGCTATTCGCTGAAACGCAGGAACATCTTGCGCAACACCGTCTGTTGCATCACATTACGACAACGGCCGCTTCCGGGACGACACTACGGGAGGCGTTGCAATCCGCGGTCGACGGGCTGCAAGTAACCCTTGGCGGTGATCGCGTTTCTATTTTATTGGCAGATCGAGAAAAAAAGATTTTAGAGGTCAAAGCTGCCGTCGGCTATGCAAGCGATGTATTCGATCTCCACATCTCAATTGGAAGTGGAATTACCGGTTGGGTGGCGGCTCATCGCCGGACCCTGCGTGTTAATAATGTGCTACAAGACACACGTTATATCGAGGGAAGTTCAAACACCCGTTCCGAAATGGCAATCCCTCTGGTATATCGCAGTGAACTTCTCGGTGTCCTCAATGTTGAGAGTGAACAGTTCTCGGCCTACGCGGAAAACGATGAGGAACTGCTTGGCACATTAGGAGGCAGCCTTGCCGCGATCATCGCCAATGCGAGGCTTTTGGAACAGATCCGCGCGCAAGCTGAGCGCGAACGCATTCTATTCGAGATCTCAGATAAGATCCGCCGCACTACCGATATCGAAACTATCCTGACGACGACCGCCAGCGAGCTAACACGTGCCGTCGGCGCCACTGGCGCCCGGATCAAGGTGGGAGTAACCCCTTCTAACGCAAACCGGAAGAGCAAGGCAAATCATGATTAAACGTTTTTCGCATGATAAGATGCTGCGTCAATTGGGCGGCTGGTACTTAACAATTCTCGTCGCAATCGCCCAAATGATCGCGCTGTTTGGAGCAATCCCAGGCATCCTTTCCATAAAGGTAAATGCTAAATTTGAAGCACAGCAGTTGCGAAATTTTTCCATCATTCTTCCCGTTCTAATCATTAGCAGCATTTTAATTCTGCTTTATATCAGCCGCCGCATCACCCCAACCGCCCGGAAAAAGCTCGATGTTTGGGCCGATAATACGATCCGCACAAAACCAGAGGATGATCTTTCGGCATGGCGAGAGATTACCAGCCTAAGCTGGCGTTACGGAATTGCCGCCGTATTTGTGATTTCTCTGGTAGATATCTTACCGATATTTTATTATTCAAGCTCTTCCATGTCACAGCCTGCTGCACTCGATGCTCCAGATCCAACTTATGTTTTGATTGGCGCAGTCGTATCCCTATGTGGCTCGGTCATCTTTGCCACGTTGCTGATCGAACGTTTCACATTACCTCTAAGGCTGATCCTGCTCCCAAAAGATTTTGAGACACAGCTGAAAGGTCATTCCGGCCTCCTGCTGAATGGAAAGTTCCTGGCACTTACTCTTGCGCTAATTATCATTGCTGTTCTGCTGATTGCCCCGATTGGCTATCAACATACTTTTCAGGTTCTGTATGTCGAAATCAGTTCGATTGAAGTTTTCCGTGAACTACGAGTTCAATCGATCCTTTTTAGCGTTCTGGCATTGATGCTCGGGGCTGGTTTTTCATACTATGTCGCAAAGTCAATTTCAGATCCGGTTTATGATTTGATCAAAACCTTCAATAAGATCGAACAGGGCGATCTTACTCAACGGGCACCTGTCAAAGCAACTGATGAACTTGGCATTGTGACAGTCCAGTTCAATCGCATGGTTTCCCGTCTCGAAACATTACAAACTACGCTTGAGCAACAAGTTGTTGAGCGCACAAAACAACTGGCAGCAACAAATGAGGTTGGAAGAGTGGCGGCCTCCAGCCTTGACCCGGAACAACTTTTCGCCAGAATTATTCCTCTCTTCCACGAACAATTTGGTTACTATTTCGCGGCAATCTATTTATTGGATCCAAGCGGGAAATGGGCTGAATTGAAAGAAGCGACTGGTGAAGCAGGCAAAGTGCTCAAACAGAATCATCACCGCCTTGATGTAGCCGGGAAAAGCATGGTTGGCACAGCGATCCGTGAGCGATCCACGCGGATTGCACAAGTTGCCTCGGAGGAGAAGCAAAGATTTGATAATCCCCTTCTGCCCTATACCCGCTCTGAGGTTGCTCTCCCCCTTATCGTTGGCGAACGCGTGCTGGGCGCCCTAAATGTCCAATCTACAAAAGAGGCAGATTTCGGCCCCCAAGTGATTGAGACCATGAAAAACATGGTAGGACAAGTGGCCATTGCCATGGAAAATGCACGTCTCTTTCAGGAAGCACAACAAATCATTAGAGAAATGAGAACAATTCAGCAACATTACCTGTTTGAAGGCTGGAGCGAATTTTCTGAACAGAACCAAAAACTGGAGTATCGAATTGGCGATGAGATGGATGAGGATTCCAACAAGCTTGAGACTCCCATAAGCTTACGCGATCAGATCCTTGGGCAGATCGTGCTCGAGGGAAAGGATGAATGGACAGCCGATCAGCAGAGCCTGGTGGACGCGATTGCGACACAAGCCGCCATCGCTCTCGAAAATGCACGCCTGGTAAGCGAAAGCAGACACATCGCCTTACGCGAACGCATGGTAGCTGAGATCAACTCAAAGATCTGGTCATCGGCAACAATTGATGGCGTTCTACAAACTGTTGTCAAAGAATTGGGCAGACGCCTGGATGCCTCAAGTGCGACCGTGGAACTTAGTCTCGACAATCCGATTGGAGATGAAACATGAATAACTCATCTCCTTCCCCCCAAACTCAAGTGGGCGAACGCTTTTCATATGAACGCTGGCGCGAGGGCTTTCTGAAGGCAGTGCTGAGAGGCTCCTGTATTTTGGGCGCCATAGCGATCGTTCTTTATCTGTTGACCCCTTCCAGTGTAGCGTTTAAAGTTTTGGCAGTCCTTACATATGGAATCTTGGTTCTGGTAGCCTTGTTCACGAACCTGCCATATCCTATCAGGGCTCTTGTGTTTCTCCTCCTCCTGTATTTTGCGGCGCTTAGCTCGCTACTCGATCATGGCATTGCCGATGCTTCGATACTCTTTCTAGGTTTTATTGCAATGACCGGCCTGCTGTTTTCCTCACGGATCAGTGTATATTCTGCCGCGGGAATCACCCTTTTGAGCATTCTAGGTTCCGGCTGGATCAGCGCTTCGCTTGCAGACTGGGCAAGAACCACCGCAATTCTTATGGTGGTCGCTGTAATTGTGATGATCGGGCTGTATACTTTTCAGGAGGAGTTCACGAAAACCCAGGCAGCTGCCCGTCAGATGCTTGGGACACTGCGAGAGGAACATTCCAGACTGGAACAGCGAGTGGATGAACGAACAGCCGGCTTGACCAAGAAAACTGAACAACTCCGTGCAACATCCTACATCGCGCGCAAAACAGCCGAGGTTCAGGACCTAACCTCTCTTTTAGATACAGTTGCCAAACTGATCACCGAGCAGTTCGGGTTTTACCACACAGGCATCTTCCTGGTTAACGAGACCGGAGATCAGGCCGTGTTACAGTCTGCATCATCAGAGGGAGGGCAGCGGATGATTGAACGGGGACACTGGCTGGCTGTGGGGACACAGGGCATTGTGGGGTACGTGGCCGCACAGAAAAAACCACGTATTGCTTTGGATGTAGGAACTGATGCTGTTTTCTTCAACAACCCAGACCTTCCCATGACCCGGTCTGAGCTTGCACTTCCTTTGCTGGTTCGAAACAAGGTTCTGGGTGTATTGGATATCCAGTCCGACAAACCACAGGCCTTCAATGTTGAGGATATCGATGTTTTGCAGACGCTTGCTGATCAGATTGCAATTGCGATTGAGAACGCGCGCTTGATGGATGAGACCCAAGCGGCTCTCATGCAACTCGAGGCGCTGACAGGCGTCCGTACACGCGAAGCATGGAGTCAGAAACTTCGGGAGAGAAGCCGCGTATTCACGTACACGCCACTTGGTTTGCGGGCCGAAAAGTTATCCAAGAATGATGACAAGGCGGTCAGTGCTCCGATCATGCTGCGTGGGCAAAAGATTGGAAATATTTCAATCGCAAGAAGAGGCGACTCTGCATGGAGTAAATTGGATCGGGACCTGATTGAGGAAGTTGCAGCTCAGGTTGGCTTAGCCGTGGACAATATTCGTCTCCTTGAAGAGGCCACCCAACGAGCCAGACAAGAGCAGACTATCGGCAAACTTGCAACCCGCTTTAGCCAATCGCTCGATCTGGATACATTGCTTCAAACTGCTGCCCGTGAATTAGGACAACTGCCTGATATATCTGAAGTATCCGTTTTTATTGGTCAGGAGACTGAACAAATTTCTCAAATCAAGCAACGATCCAAGCGTACCATGAGCTGACATGAACCGAACGAGCAAATTGCAGACCGATGCCAATACTGTAAACGAGCGTCTCGCCAGGACGTATTATTCCAATGGGCGTTACATTCCGCTTCTGCTTGTTGGCGTAGGTTTGGGATTCATTGTCATTTTTTTGCTTGCGCAGCTGGGCGCCCTTGGAGAACCAGCTCCTCAATTATTGTATATTGGTGGGATCACAATTCTATTCGCAATCGCCCATATTCCATTGTTGGCTCTTGCCCAACGGAACAAGGGGATTGCCGCGACCCTTTATGACTCAGCGCTTGTTGGAATATTTGTCATTCTATTAACTCTCTTCTGGCAAGGAATTGCCTTCCTTGCCATATTGATCGTGTCCATTACGATCTTGATGGCGATTCGCAATGGGATACCTCGTAAATACATCCCGGCGCTGGTCTTGTTATTCATTGCGGTCATTAGCGGTATCCGTTATGTCGATGTGAACTCCCCGGTTGATCGTCTTCAAAACAATGCCTCAGCAGCGGCTGCCAGCATCGTTTTCGTTCTGGCAACCATCCTGCTACTATTAACAATTATTGGTATTTCACAGAACAGGAGATTTCGAAGCCTACAAAGCTTACTGCTCACATCCTTTGTAATTATCGTGCTTGTTCCCACCGTAATGACAGCTTCATTGGCAGGTATCGGAGCATATACAAGCGGGGAAACTCAGGCTTTTAGTACCCTCGAGGCCATCACGACTCTCAAAATGAACCAGATTGAAACACTGTTAGCGAGTTCTCGGAAGGATGCAGAAGCCCTATTAGCTGATTCCAGGTTTAGAACCAATGCACTGGTTGTCCTCACCTCACCTACCCTCGACCCAATCCTCGAGAAAAATTACAAGGCGCAGGTACGAACACGGACGATGGATATTTTGACGGCTGGCGCAGAAACCTATACTGAGATTATGGTGCTCGACACCCAGGGCAATGTTGTGATCTCCACGCTGCCCGAAAGAGAGGGATCAAGCCTCGCGAAACTGGCATTCGTTGAGCAAGGCAGGCTGAATTTTTATGCAGGGTTCGCAGAAGAACCTACTTTCGGAACCGAGAACCTAATCATCGCCAGTCCAATATTTGATCCAAACGGACAAGTTGTTCAGGGTATTCTCGTACTTCGCTCTAATGCTGGTTTTATCAAAGAGGTCATGGAGAAAACGCCCGGCTTCAGTGAGGCGGAGACATATCTGGTTAACCTCCACTTTCGTCCGGTCACTCGAACGAGCATCCCGGTAGAAATTGTTAATTCAAGGGCATCCCTGGAATCAATTCGCAAAAAACTCTCTGGTGGCAAGAGTATTTATTTGAACTATAACGGTCAGTCAGTGCTCGGATATTATGAATGGTTCGAACCGCTGCAAGTAGCGGCTATCGCTGAAGTTCCACAGAGTTTCGTTGTTCTCTCTTCATTTCATACTTTGGCAGGGAGTGCCTTGCTGGCTCTATTTGTAGCCGCGGTAGCGGTTATAGCAGTTGTTATATCCGCCCGTACTATTTCTAACCCGATCAAAACCCTCGCGCAAACCACAGAAAGTTTTGCAGCCGGCAAATGGTCTGCTCGGGCCATTGTGGATCGCGAAGATGAAATCGGCGCACTTGCCAAGGCCTATAACCAAATGGCGGGACAGCTTCAGGAAATCATCGGCAAATTAGAACAGCGGGTGACCGATCGCACCCAAGACCTGGAAAGCCAAACTCTTCGCCTGCGGGTCGCTGCAGAAATCGCACGAGATGCCGCATCCGCGCATGACCTTAGCGACTTGCTCGCTCAGGCTGCCGAATTGATTTGTCAGCGCTTTAGCTTTTACCATACAGGCATTTTCCTGCTCGATAATGACAAGGACTACGCAGTCCTCGTCGCCTCTCCTACTGAGGCGGGTAAGAAAATGATCGAGAACGGCCACAAGCTCCGTGTAGGGGAGATTGGAATTGTAGGGCGTGTCGCTGCAACGGGAGAGCCTCGCGTGGCGCTTAATACCGGTACGGATGCAGCGTACTTCAACAATCCTTATCTACCAGACACAAAATCTGAAATGGCTTTGCCCCTGAAGACAGAAAACAATGTCATTGGCGTGCTCGATGTCCAGAGCGATCAGCCACAGGCCTTCAACGAAGATGACGTGGCGATCATGCAGATCATGGCAGATCAACTTGCCACAGCAATCGAACGCACCCGTCTATTGCAGGAAGTGCAAAGAAGTCTGAAGGAACTCGAAAGCGCGTATGGGCGATTCACCAGCGATAATTGGGAAAAGTCGTCGGCCGGTAGTCTGATGGGCAATAGAGGTTATCGTTTCGACAATATTCGTATAGAACCAATCACTGAAATGCCTGAAATAGCAGAAACCGCCATCAGAACCGGAACGATCATTAGTTCCAATGGGAGTGGCTTTGGCATTGATAAAGAACACAAAGTTGCTATCCCGATCAAATTACGCGGCCAAACGATTGGCGTGGTCAACCTAAAACTCAAGGAAGGCTACGACCATAACACAGTCTCCATCATTGAATTAGCTGCCGAACGTCTCGCCTCGGCGATGGAAAGCGCTCGTCTGTACGAAGAGGCTCGTTTGCGTGCAGATCGTGAACAGTCGATTTCACGAGTGTCAACGGCCATCAGCGCTTCCACCGAGTATGAGGAGATCCTCCAAACCACAGTCAGAGAGATTGGCAGCATTCTGGGTGACACGGAGGTTGCCATTCAAATCCTTGAAGAGCCTACAGCCACCAAGCGGGCCGAACAGAAAGAGCAATAAAATGCAAGGCACTGTTCGTAAATTTCTTGCTCCCCCTGTATTTCCTGAGGATAATGAGAGAACGCGCTCAGCGGCTATTCTGAATATCATCGGTTGGATCACTATCTTTGTGCTGGTTCTCATACTCATTTTCCGCATGATTCAGGGTGGTGATGTCAACCTGGTCGAAGTTAATCTTGTGCTGGTAGCAATTATCGGCGTTATTGGGGTGATGCTCTACCTCATTCGTAGAGGATACATCCGGATAGCCAGCCTTCTCCTGGTTGGGACAACTTGGATTGGACTTTCTTACGTAACCTGGGTTGCTGATGGCATTCGGGATGTTGCCTTTGCGGCCCTGGCTATTCCAATTATGCTGGCTGGTTTACTCCTCGGCCTGGGAGAGGCAATCTTCTTTACCCTCATGAGCATTCTTTTGGGCTGGGCTCTGGCTTATGCAGAAACGAATCGGTTATTTATCACGACTTTGGATACTCCATTGCATTTTGCGCGCGATATGACAGCTGTATTTGGCTTGATTGGGATGCTTATTTACCTGACAGTCTCTAGTCTGCAAAATGCACTGCGTAAATCTCAAACAGCCGCGCGTGAATTATCACGTTCGAACAAAGAACTCAGCGATTTGCGGGTTGACCTTGAGCAACGCGTTGAAAAACGAACCTCGGAACTTACCAAGCGTGCCGCACAATTCGAAGCAGTTTCCAGTGTTGCGCGCACGATTGCGTCAGTACAGGATTTGGAAGCACTTCTTCCCGCCATAACGAAACTGGTCAGTCAACAATTTAGCTTTTACCATGTCGGAATCTTCCTTCTGGATGACCGGGGAGAACACGCGATCCTGCGCGCCTCAAATAGTGAAGGTGGTTTGCGGATGATCAACCAACACCACAGACTGCCACTCGACCATCACAGCATCGTTGGATATGCGACCTCGCGCGGTGAGCCTCGTATCGCCTTGGACGTTGGAACTGATTCTGTTTACTTTAACAATCCCGAACTCCCGGACACCTGCTCCGAAATAGCGCTCCCGCTGCGTGTGGCTGGCCGAGTAATTGGCGCGATTGATGTGCAGAGTACAGAGACAAATGCGTTTTCACAGGAAGCTATTGATGTATTGGCGACCCTGGCAGACCAAGTGGCCATTGCCATTGAAAATGCCCGCTTGTTTGGTGAAGCTCAAAGAGCGTTGAACGAATCAAGAGCAATGTTTGAAAAATATACACAACAAGAATGGACCAGTTTTGTACGACAGATAAAACAGCCTGGTTATGTTTTCGATGGAAAACAGGTCGTTCCATTGGACAACAATGCAAAGCGCGAAGCAGCAAAAGCAGCCGCTCAAACAGGTCGTCTCTCGCTCAAAAAGGAATCGGACTCGATTGCGATCCCCATCAAATTGCGAGGGCAAACCATTGGAGTATTGGATGTGCGCTCAAAAAGAGGGGAACGCCAATGGAAACAAGATGAAATCACTTTGCTTGAGGCCGCGGCGGAACGTGCTGCTCTCGCTTTGGAAAATGCGCGACTTGTTGAAAGCGCACAGCGACGTGCTGCCCGTGAACGAGCCATCGGAGACATTTCTGCCAAGATTGGCGCAGTAAGCAATCTGGAATCGATTCTCCAGGCCGCAGTGGAAGAATTGGGCCGTAAAATCGGCGCGACTGAGGTCTCTCTTGAGATCAGCAGTGCTGATGGGCAAAATGGAAGCTAATTTATATAGGTAAAACCATGCTGAAACGAGTAAGCACAATTCTCACTCCCCCGGTCTTTCTCGAAGACGAGAATAAGACCCGCAAGGCCAGATACGCTCACGTAATTGCAATTGCATTTCTAGCGATCGCTGTTGCG
>DATGYJ010000085.1:0-5702 GCA_035298105.1 Anaerolineales bacterium
GTTCAGTCGTCGTGTGGGTAGTCATCCACCACCTCCTTTCCCAACCAAGTGGAGGATGCCACATTTCCTGCTCAATGGGTATATTGTTAATGAGCAACTAGGGGTAAAACCTTACAAGCAACTACAGGCAATCCGACTTACAAACTTTTAGTGCACCCGGGTACTGAAATTCGGACATTGCCTAAACCTGATAAAATTACGGCGGCATGTTGATCCTCGTGACCGTGATAACTTTGTTGGTGACAGCGCTTGTGCTGCTCGTATTGCAATCTGTAGCGCCCAAGTTCCGTTACAACTGGTTGATTGCGACAAGTGGCGCGCTTCTCGGGTGGATCAGTGTTTTCGTATGGCAAACCCGCTTGCCAATTACCCTGCAATTCCCTGCCTGGCAGCCCGATCTGTTATTTTCTCAATCCCCTACCTTTGTCGGGGAGGAGATCGCCTGGGCGTTTGCACTCAGCCTGACTACATTGTGCCTGGCAATTATCCTCACCGCGGTCGTACGCAGTGATTTCCCCAGGCCGATCAACTGGATGGGGACTCTGATCCTTACCTCTCTGGGTGTCCTGGCTGTCGTTGCCGATAATCCATTGACACTCGTATTGATCTGGGCCGCCATCGACCTTTCTGAGCTGATCGCGCAGATGCGCGCTGTAGAAGACCCGCAGTTGAGCGAACGCGTGGTCATTGCTTTCGCCTCGCGGGCCGCTGGGATCCTGGTCCTATTGTGGGCAGACATGGTCAGCGCCGCCAGCGGTCAGCCATTGGATTTCAGACAGGCCCCTTCTCAAGTAGGTCTTTATCTCTTGTTGGCAGCCGGCTTGCGCATTGGAGTTTTGCCGCTGCATCTGCCATATCCCTTGGAAGCATCGCTCAGGCGCGGCTTTGGAACCGGTTTGAGGCTGATCTCTGTCGCTTCCAGCCTGATCCTGCTGGCCCGTATTCCCTCGAGCAGCCTCGCCTCTGTACTCACTCCGTATTTATTGATCCTCACCTCACTGGCTGCGGTCTATGGAGGTTGGATGTGGCTCCGTGCGCCGGATGAGTTGAATGGCAGGGCTTTCTGGCTGATTGGGATGAGCTCCCTGGCAGTGGCTGCAGCGCTGCGTGCCAATCCGATCGGCGCGGCGGCCTGGGGCTGCGCAATTGTGCTTTCAAGCGGAGCGCTCTTTTTATCCTCCGAACAAAACAAATGGCTGACGCGGGCCCTGTTCATCGGCGCCTGGGGAATCTCATCACTGCCTTTCTCTCTCACTGCAACCGGCTGGAACAGCGGAGCGCCAAATTCCTGGCTTACCTGGCTGGCTTTACCATTCCTGATCGCTGCACATGCCATGCTGATCGCGGGTTTTATACGTCATAGTCAACGAATCGCGACGCGCATAAGCCATGAAGAGCAGCAGATTTGGGCAAAGAACGTTTACCCGATTGGGATCTCGCTCCTGTTGCTGACAAGCATACTTCTCGGTTTGTTCGGGTGGGGAGGCACGATGCAGCTTGGCAATTTGTTCATGGGATTATCCGCTTCGTTTCTCGCCCTGGGCCTGCTCTGGCTGACCCCGCGTTTACGTGTGCTCAACCCGGTCCGCGCCCATTGGGTGCGTCCCGTCAACGCTTCCTGGCTCGACTGGGGTTATCAAGCGTTGTGGAACCTCTACCGTCAACTTGGACGGGTAAGCAACACAATTTCGAATGTGCTCGAAGGGGAAAGCGGGATTATGTGGACGTTATTGTTTTTGGCTCTCTTCATCTCATTTTTCACGCGTAGGAATCCCTAATTCATGGCCATCGCTTTTGCATGGATCGCTGTTATCCTAATTGTCATCACCTCGTCTGGCTTGCTCCTCACACGTGACTGGCGCTGGAGCATCATCCTGCTGGCCGTTCAATACGTTGGTATGTTCGTACTGACCCTTCAGCATTGGCCATTGGGCATGGCTTCCGTAAAAGTAGTGGCCGGATGGATGTCGGCCGCAATTCTGGGTATGACCCGCTCAAACTTATCAAATGAGGATTCTGATAAAGAAAATAACTGGCCGCGCGGACGGCTCTTCCGTTTGTTCGTGGCAGCCATTATCGTGTTAATTGCCGCAGTTGTCACGCCGCGTGTCGACACGGTCATGGCGGATGCAGGTTTTGCCGTGACCAATGGAAGTCTCCTGCTGATCGGAATGGGGCTGCTGCATTTGGGCACTACCGGGCGTATTTTGCGGGTGACGATCGGATTAATGACAGTTCTATCTGGATTCGAAATTCTATACTCTGCCGTAGAAGGATCCGTGCTGGTTGCCGCATTGTTGGCTGTGATCAACCTTGGCCTGGCGCTGGTTGGCGCCTATTTATTGATCGCATCCAATCCGCAAGAGACTGAATCCGTATGAACGCGCCGACAATCTGGATTCTTGTTCCCATCCTGCTTGGCATATTGCTGTTGTTCCTTACGAACCAGCGTGCGCTGAGCATCATTGGTGGTTCATTTGCTGTCATTTTGGCCGCCATCGCGCAATTCGTACCCATTGGACTTGCCATGAATCTGGGAACATTTTCTCTAAAGATTGATCCCTCTCTGGTCGTTTTGGGACGCGTTCTCCGAATTCAGCCTTCAGAGGGATCCTTGCTGGCCTTGATTTACGGCGCGGCAGCCCTATGGTTTTTCGGTGCAGAGGCCTCGAACAGAGCAACCCGGATAGTGCCATTGGGTTTCATGATCATCGCCTTAATGGTCGCCTCCATTGCCGTAGAGCCTTTCTTATATGCTGCACTTTTCATTGAAATGGCAATTCTTCTCGCCGTCCCCCTGCTCACCTCAATTTACAGGCCGCCTGGCAGGGGCATTGTACGGTTCCTCATCTACCAGACACTGGCAATGCCATTTATTTTATTGGCCGGATGGCTGCTAGCCGGCGTGGAAGCTAGTCCGGGTGACCTGGCTTTGGCTGCCCAATCTGCTGCGATGTTAGGTATGGGATTCGCATTTTTGCTGGCGATCTTCCCTCTTTATAGCTGGATCCCACTACTTCTCGAGGAAACCTCTCCATACACGGTTGGCTTTCTCCTGTGGATACTGCCGACCATGACGATCATCTTCGGTGCAGGCTTTTTGGATCGGTACTCATGGCTTCGTTCCTCTCCCCAATTAATTCTTGCCTTACGGTATCTGGGTCTGTTGATGGTCGTCACCGGCGGAGTCTTTGCCGCCTTTCAGCGTCACCTGGGACGGATCATGGCATATGGCTCCATTGCGGAAACAGGCTTCTCCCTGCTTGCGCTCAGCCTGGATCTTAAGCTTGGCATACCTATTTTATTTCTACTGGTTCCGGCACGCGCCCTGGGCTTGGCGGTTTGGTCGCTCTCGTTAACGATCATCAAACAAAATATTGAAACCATGAGATTTGGTGCGGTGCGCGGTGTGCTACGGATCGCCCCGGTGGCAGGCGCCGGAGTGATCGTTGCCACTCTTTCTACGGGCGCGTTCCCATTGCTGGCTGGCTTCCCGGCCAGGCTGGCATTATGGGAGAGCTTATCCCGCGTCTCGCTCAGTTCAGCGCTCTGGATGACAATTGGTCTGATCGGCTTGCTCACCAGTGCCTTCCGCTCGCTGGCGGTCATCAGCATGGCTGATGAGTACACAAGCTGGGCGCCGCGCGAAAGCCCAACGCAGATGACCATGCTTGGACTGGGCATGATCGGGCTTTTTATCCTGGGTTTATTCCCTCAAACCGTACAATTTGTTTTAGCGGGCCTGCCTCTGATGTTCGAACATCTTGGTCGTTAAATCGAATCGGTGAATCCGTCACAGCGGTATAATGCACCGCAAGCTTGGACTGAACGAAGTCGAAGTGTCACCCCGGAGGAAGTCATGGAATTTGAACAACTCGTCAAACGCCTCGAATGGCTGGACGAAGAACACCGTAAGACCAGGTCGTCCATTATTACGCTGGAAGAACGGATGACAGCGTTAGAGGGAAAAATCGATACGGTTGCAAAACAGATCAAGCCGCTGCCCAAACAAATTGCAGACATTGCCAGCACTGCGAAACGGCTTGACCAATTTGATGCCATCTTCGCCAAACAACGCGAAGATATGAACAAGGCAATTGATGAAATAGAGAAGAGACATCAAAAGCGCGAAAAGGAAGTCACCCAACGGCACCAGGAAGATTTTGAACCAATCTACAAAGCTCTCAGCGAGCTCAGGCAGAGTCTTGAGGCTGAATTCCCGCCGATCAAGCGTGATATCAAGGCCCGCATGGTAGAAGAGAACCGCTTACGTCAGGAAATCCAGGAGTTGAAACCGCCTATTGATGCTGCGAAACGTGCTGCCGAAGAAGCTACGCTGGTCCAACACGCGTTTGATGAAAGTCGCAAACAGGAAGCGAAGCGCGTCGCAGATCTACACGGTGACATTGCCGCGCTGCGTAAACGGATCGAGGAAGCGAAAGCGAAAGCTGATTTGAACGCCGATAGCTGGAAAAATATGGATAACCGCATCAAGGAGTTGATGCTTTCAGAGACGGAACGAAAGGCCGCGCAGAACGCCTTTATCGATCAACAATCTATCGTACATCTGGATCGTGAACGCATTTATAAGGAGTGGAAGGAAAAATTCGACTCGATCAAGCTTCAGACCGCAACCTTTGATTCGCAGGTCCAGGCACTGGAAGAAATGCTACGCAATGCCAGGCGGGCCCAGGAAACCTATAACGAACTCAACACCAAACTTGAACGTCGCATCAGTGAAGTGACGGAGATGCAGAGGCTTTCAGAAGACCGCCTGCGGCAGGAATGGGTCACGTTCAAAGCCGATGATCAGAAACGTTGGACGGGTTATACCCTTTCACAAGATGAGGGCTCGAAAGACGTTCGGCGCGCGCTGCTAAAGCTGGAGGAACGTATCCCCCCACTGGATGAAGCGATCGAAATCCTTCAGGATCAACTCCATCAAACTGCGGACGCGACCGAGCAACAGCTTCAAGAGTTGATGAATGTGACCCATGAATGGCTCTCTGCCTATGAGCGCATCATGGGTCATAACAAAGCAACCAAGAAAATAAAAAGATAAAAATCGTTGATAAACAGTCTTTCTTTCTTCTTTCAGTTCCAGGAAAGAGGGAAGTGTCGCCGTGGCGCGGTGCGGCATTTGCACTGAGCCCTGCCGAAGTGAGGAAAGATCTTATTTATGCGCGTGATTGGTACTGCTGGACATGTTGACCATGGTAAGTCCACCCTGATCGCTGCACTAACAGGAACACATCCCGACCGTCTGAAAGAAGAACAAGTACGCGAGATGACCATCGAACTCGGCTTCGGATGGATGACTCTTCCCAACGGCCAGGAAGTGGGCATTGTAGACGTGCCAGGTCATCGCGATTTTATCGAAAACATGTTATCTGGAATTGGGGGAATTGATGCCGCGCTTCTCGTCATTGCGGCAGATGAAGGCGTCATGCCGCAGACGAAAGAACATCTCGCGATCCTGGACTTATTACAGATCCCGGCGGGCATCATCGTTTTGACGAAGATTGACCTGGCTTCGGACCCAGCCTGGCTTGACCTCGTTGAAACAGACATTCGCACTGCTGTGAAGGGTACTGTGATGAGTGACGCGCCCCTCATACGCGTTTCTGCCAAAACGAAGACCGGGCTCGATTCCCTGATCTCCAGCCTTCAATCTATCCTTCAACAGAAACCTGAGCGGCTTG
>DATGYJ010000086.1:0-44837 GCA_035298105.1 Anaerolineales bacterium
CATTGGGGGTGCCTTTACTGGTTCTGTAAAAGGATAAGCTTCCTTCGGATCCACGGCGGATCGAGCTTTCCATTCCATTAGCATGGAAACAAACCGCCCTCCGTTTCATCCGGACCGGGGGCGCCATCCAATCAGCTAACGTAATCCCTCTGTCAGGATAATCGGCGTGACTTGATAAGTTCTGGCCTGGCAAAGTGCTTCAAACTCCGTCGAGCTAGCTTAGCCATTCCATCGATCGGCACATCCACGCCTTAGCGTCGGTCGCGGCAACTGCGACATCCTTATTTGGCTCACGTCCTGCTACCTGGCACTTCTCATGTGGGATCAGGCATTCCTGAAGTGCCATCCTCCAGGTGAAGCTTACGCTGACTACGACCGGGTGCTCGACGAAGCTCTAATGATATGAATTTGATTAAACACACTGTCCAACCTGGAGGCCTTCGGCTCGAAACCTCGCAGGGACTCATGAGCCTGACCACATATTCTGCGAGCATAGTTCGGATTCGGTATACGCTGGAATCGGATTTCTCGCAAAAAGAAAGCTTGATGGTTGTGTCTGAAGCACAAACTCCTGCAGATGTTGATGTTCGGGAAACGGACGACTCACTCTTTTTTTCAACATCTGAACTCACTATCGAGATTAACCGCAGGACGCTGGCGTTCAAGTACTTAGATGCCGATAATCAAATTCTTACCCGTGAGCCTGAGCGGGGTGGAAAAACACTCATCCCAATGAATGTCACCAAATTCATTCCTGACAAGGAAAATGACATTCAAGCTGAGGTAGGGGCAGATGGATTACGGGCTTCAGCCAGCACCTTCAAAGAAGTGATAGACCGCAGAGCCTGTCATGCCAAGCTTGAATTTGAATGGATGGATGGGGAAGCGTTGTATGGCCTTGGCTCACATGAAGAAGGAATGCTGAATTTGTGCGGCCAGCATCAGTATTTGTACCAGCAAAATATGAAGGCGGTGATTCCAATCCTTCTTTCCACCAAGGGCTACGGAATCGTACTAGATAACTACTCGTTAATGACGTTCCACGATGACGCCTTCGGTTCCTATCTATGGGCCGATGTCGCTGACGAGCTGGATTTCTATTTCATTTATGGACCGCAGTTTGATCAAATCGTCCATGGAATTCGAAAATTAACCGGGAAAGCCCCCATGCTGCCACGTTGGACTTTTGGGTATATCCAGTCGAAAGAAAGATATCAATCGCAGGATGAACTGATTGCCGTTGTGCAAGAATACCGAGAGCGTGGCCTGCCCCTCGATTGCATTGTGTTGGATTGGAAGTCGTGGCCAGAAGGTCTTTGGGGTCAGAAAACGCTCGACCCCGAACGCTTTCCCGATCCAAAGCGAATGACCGCCAGACTCCATCGCCTGAATGCCCATCTGATGGTTTCCATCTGGCCGATCATGGCTCCCAAAAGCGACAATAACAAAGAGATGCGCGACCAAGGGTATCTACTTGGGAACCAGGCAACTTACGACGCTTTCCAAGAAAAGGCGCGGGAACTGTATTGGAAACAAGCCAACGCCGGACTATTCTCCCAAGATATAGACGCCTGGTGGTGCGACTGCACTGAGCCATTCGAAGCGGATTGGCAAGGTGCCTTCAAACCCGAACCAGAAGAGCGGATCCGAATCAATACCAATGAAGCGAAGAAGTACCTCGATCCGCAATATATCAACGCCTATTCCCTGTTGCATTCCAAAGGCATGTACGAAGGGCAACGGCGAACAACTGACCAGAAGCGGGTCGTGAACCTGACGCGCTCGGCCTATGCCGGGCAGCAGCGTTATGGCACGATTACCTGGTCAGGAGACACCGCCGCCAATTGGGAAACCCTGCGCCGCCAAATCGCCGATGGATTGAACTTCTGTGTGACAGGATCTCCCTATTGGACTGTGGATATGGGCGCTTTCTTCGTCAAGAAGAAGCCTGAGTTTTGGTTCTGGTGCGGTGATTACGATCAGGGTGTGGAAGACTTGGGCTATCGAGAACTATATGTGCGTTGGTTCCAGTTTGGCGCTTTCCTACCCTTGTTCCGCTCACACGGCACCGATACCCCGCGCGAAATTTGGCGTTTTGGGAATCCGGGTGAGCCGATCTACGACACGCTCGTGAAGTTCCTTCGACTTCGCTACCAGTTGATGCCTTATATCTATTCTCTGGCTGGGCAAATCGCTCACGAGGATTACACCATGATGCGCGTCCTGCCTTTTGACTTCCGCAGTGATCCTGCCACATATAATGTTTCTGACCAATTTATGTTCGGGCCTGCCCTGCTTGTCAATCCGGTAACGAAACCCATGCATTATGGCCCCAACGCAATCCCATTAACAAACACTGAGAAAACTCGCCCGGTTTATTTGCCATCGGCCAGTGATTGGTACGACTTCTGGACAGGTGAACGCTATGCAGGCGGCCAGACGTTAAACGCGTATGCAGGTTTGGAAACAATGCCCTTGTATGTGCGCGCTGGATCGATTGTCCCCCTCGGACCAGATGTTTTCTATGCAGATGAGAGACCACAGTCGATGATGGCACTTCGAATCTACCCAGGACAAGACGGGATGTTTACTTTGTATCAAGATGAAGGCGACAATTACAACTACGAGAAGGGGTTTTTTGCGACCATCCAGTTGCGGTGGGAAGACAAGAATAGCCATCTCATTTTTGAAAACCGACAGGGAAAATATCCTGGAATGAGCGAAACTCTGGAATTCTCTATCACGGTGGTTGGTGAGACATACGAGCGTCAAGTAATGTATGACGGCACACCGAAGATCGTTGATTTCAGCAAACGATAAACGGATTCCCATTTTGCCCGTTAAGATAGTTGATGAATAAATAAAGGAGCATTCCCTTATGTTCACCGCATATGCTATCAGCCTGTCGCAATTTCAATTTGGAGACATGATTGTGGAATATCTGCTGGCAACGGAATCCCAGGCAGTTGGGTTGCGTATTTTTCCTGCCTCCATGACAGGTAAGTTGGCAACACGTCGTGGGTTTTTGCAAACCCATGAAATCCTCTCACAACCGAAGTCCTCCCTCCGAATGCGCGCCTGGGAAGTCGAGCCGCTCGTCCAGGTTAAATTGATAGGTGACTCGGTGGACGGTTATAGCCAGGGCATCACCATGCGCAACAGCGAAACGCTGTCCAGTTTGCGTTATGCCGGGCAAGAGTTGCTCAAAAGTCCAGAAAAGACCGAAGTTGTTACCAGCCTTCGCTCGGAGCGCGGCTATGCTTGTGAACATCATTTGTTCTATCGGCGCGGGGACGCAGCATTCACTATTCAAACACTATTTCGTAATGAAGGTCAGGAGCTTCTTTCGCTGGAGCTTCTCGCCAGTTTTTCGCTCTCCGGGCTGACGCCGTTTGCTGAGGAGGACGCTCCCAATCGCCTTTATTTACACCGTTTTCGCAGTTCCTGGAGCGCCGAGGGGCGTCATATTTGCCAATCGGTGGAGGAACTCAATTTGGAGCGTTCATGGACTGGGCATGGCGTCCGGGCTGAACGCTTTGGGCAGATTGGCTCAATGCCGACGCGCGGTTATTTCCCATTTATAGGCGTGGAAGACCGAGCTGAAGGTGTTTTTTGGGGCGCGCAATTGGGCTGGGCCGGTTCATGGCAAATGGAGGCCTATCGCCGTGACGACCAATTGAGTATTTCGGGTGGTCTGGCTGATCGTGAGTTCGGTCACTGGACGAAAAACGTGGCTCCCAACGAATCCTTTTCCAGTCCGCTGGCGTATGTGTCCACCGTCAAAGGCGATTTGGATGATCTATGTCAGCGTCTGACGGCCATGCAAATCGCGGCCGTGGAACAAGCCCCAGCTAGTGAGCAATCGCTGCCGGTACTGGTCAACGAATGGTGTACCACCTGGGGCAATCCTGAGCACGAACGTATCGTTGGGATTGCTCGACGCCTGAAAAGTTCCGGGGCAAAATATTTTGTGATTGATGCAGGCTGGTATCGTGACGACAATGGCAACTGGGAGGTCTCTCAGGGGGAATGGGTGCCCAGTCGCACATCGTTTCCTCAGGGCATTGCCGCCACTGCCACCGCCATCCGCGAGCAAGGCCTTATCCCTGGCATCTGGTTTGAGTTTGAGGTGGTCGGCAATCGGTCGCCGCTATTTAGCGCTATGACCGAGCATCTTCTCCAACGCGATCGGCTTCCCATTGCCGCAGGACAGCGCCGCTTCTGGGATTTCCGAGACCCACGGGTACATGAGTACCTTCGGGAAAAGGTTATTTCTCAACTACGAGATTCTGGGTTCGGCTATATCAAGGTGGATTACAACGAAACCATTGGCATTGGCGTCGATGGCGCCGAATCGTTAGGCGAAGGACTACG
Source organism: Anaerolineales bacterium (assembly GCA_035298105.1). GTDB lineage: Bacteria > Chloroflexota > Anaerolineae > Anaerolineales > Villigracilaceae > Defluviilinea. The sequence continues at coordinate 4,375 of DATGYJ010000086.1, forward strand.
CCAGCATATCCTAGCGGTGCAAGAATTTTTCCGTGAGATGCGACAGGAACTCCCCGATCTGGTAATTGAAGTCTGCGCTTCAGGGGGGCACCGGTTGGAACCATCGATGTTGAGTCTGGCCAGTATGGGTTCCTTTTCTGATGCACATGAGTCACTCGAAATTCCGATCATTGCCGCCAACCTGCACCGGCTGATTCTACCCCGCCAATCCCAGATTTGGGCAGTCTTGCATGCAACGGATACGCTGCAGCGCCTGACTTATTCTTTGACGGCAGGATTCCTGGGCAGGCTGTGTCTTTCAGGCGAGATCGACCGCTTAAACGATGAGCAATGGTCGTTGGTACAGGAAGCGATTCGTTTTTATGAACAGGTCGCACCCATCATCAAGAACGGCAAGAGTTGTCTCTATCAACAAATCGGCCCTGCCTGGCGACACCTGCAGGGAGCACAGGCAGTAGCGCGCATCTCGGAAAACAGCAATCAGGCCTTGGTGGTTGTACATACGTTCGCCGCGCCCTTACCTGCGGAAATTCGCATACAGCTGCCTGGCAATGGCTGGCAGGTTGCCGGCTGTTTCCCAACGCATATGGCAATGCCAGACGTTCATGGGAATGAATTGCACTTCCCGTCATCAAAGGAATGGGAAGGGGCGATAATTTATTTGAATCGCTTCCCATAAATACTTTAGGATTTATGCAAAACCCAGAACAATACAAATTTTGTTAAAGAAAACAAATCGCTGAATTTTTCGTCAAGTTGCCTGCAGGTGTGGTCCCGACGCGGTTAGCGCTCGGCGCATCGCTTACGTGCTGCTTGCGTAACAGATAATATCCTGCCACTATTGACCTACTTCCGCTTGATATGTTAAACTGAAAGTGCTTTCAGTTCTGCTTTCATTGGAGGACTTCTATGTCGGTGTTAAAAAAGCCTACGATCTATGATGTTGCAAAGCGTGCCGGAGTAAGCATAACGACGGTTTCTCGCATGCTTAACGCGCCAGATAAAGTCAATTCAAAAACACGCGAGAAAGTGCTCACAGCGATCGATGCATTAAGCTTTGTCCCAAAGGCAGAAGCTCGAGCGCGTGCTATGCAACATACCGGACGTATCGGTGTCATTACTCCCTTCTTTACTGCGCCCTCTTTCATACAGCGACTACGCGGGATCGCTGAGACGTTATCTCCAGAGAATTACGAATTGGTGATTTATACTGTTGATTCCAATGATCATTTACAAGGGTATCTATCCAGCCTGCCATTGACGGGAAACTTGGATGGGCTCATCATTCTTTCGTTGCCAGTGGATGATGCTCAGGTACGTCGCTTGATTGATCATGGGTTGCCTACCGTCCTGATTGAATATCCACATCCCAAATTAAACTGTGTTGAGATTGACGATGTGGAGGGTGGTTATATGGCAACCAATTATTTGCTGGGGAAAGGCCATCGCAGAATCGCCTTTTTAGGCGATACAAATCTGCCCGAATATGCTATTCACCCTGTAAGTTTACGGTTGAATGGATTTCGGCAGGCTCTCAAAAAAGCCCGCATCAAGCTACCCGACACATTTGTTCGTCTCGCCCCGTATTCGCAGGAACAAACGCGTCAAGTTGCCAAAGAACTATTGAATCTGTCTGAACCACCGACTGCTATTTTCGCAGCAACGGATTTCCAAGCCTTGGGTGTACTCAAGGCTGCTCGCCAGCTAGGTTTCAAGGTGCCAGAACAATTGGCTGTGATTGGTTTCGATGATCTTGATATGGCTGAATATGCTGACCTCACAACCATTTCTCAACACTTAGACGAGTCCGGAAGGTTAGCGGTGGAAATTTTGCTCGCACAAATAGATTCGCCTTCCAGACTACCAAGACACGTCAAACTCCCCCTCACGTTGATAGAACGTCAGACCGCGTAAAACTGGATATTGACTCGAATATTGAAAAATTGTATACTCGTTATGAAAGTGCTTTCAGGATACCACTACCACTAACATGAACACTCTACTTCCTTTCCATAAGTCTCAGGAGGTCTGACTTAATCTGAATTCAAAAAACAAAAACCTGGCACTCATATCAAATCCAACTCAAGCTAATAAAGGAGAAAGAGAAATGAATAGGAAATCTCTGTTATGGTCTTTGGCAAGCCTACTGGTTTTGACATCCATGCTTCTTTCTGCCTGTGGGGCGCCAGCAACAACTGCTGCCCCTGCCGCGACGCAGGCTCCCGCAACCCAAGCTCCCGCCACAGCTGTTGCTACCGAGTCCTCTGCTGCTACACAACCTCCCGCGGCCACTGCAGCGCCAACGGAACCGGCGGCAGCCGCGGGTCCGAACTGCGGAACGGATCCCGTTGTGCTCAACGCTTACTTCGAGACAGGGTTCGACATCCCCTTCAAGCTTTCTGAAGAGTTCACCAAGCAGTACCCGAACGTGACCTGGGACATTAAACAGGATCAGTTCACAAATCTGATCAACGAGACGCCGCGCCTGCTCTCGGGTGACAACCCACCGGATCTCATTCGACTCCCGACGATGGTCTCGTTTGCCAAGCAAGGGCTGCTCAAGAATCTTGATAGTTACGCTACTGATTTTGGCTGGGATAAGTGGCCGGTGCCCCAGCTCAATCAGAACCGTGTCTCGGCAGATGGAACCCGTGGTTCTGGCTCGCTTTATGCCATGGGTCTCAACTATAGCCTTACTGGCATCTTCTACAACAAGAAACTCGCTGCCCAGATTGGCATGACCGAGCCGCCCAAGACGCTCGCCGAGTTCGATGACCTGCTCTCAAAAGCCAAGGCCGCTAATCTTCTGCCGATCATGCAGTGGGGTAGCGCAAAGAGCGGTATGGGGCTCGCCTTCCCGCTTCAGAACCTAATGGCTGCCTATGGCCCAGTGGGACCAATCAATGACTGGATCTTTCAGAAGCAGGGTGCCACTATCGATACCCCGGACAACCTGAAGGCCGCGCAACATCTCGAGCAGTGGATCAAGAACGGTTACTTCCCGCCTGACATCAATGCCATCGAATATACGGACGCTAACGCCCGCTTCGGCAAGGGTGAGGGAGTCTTCATCTTCAACGGTGACTGGCAGAACGCCGGGTATGACAAGGATATGTCAGGCAATGTAGGATTCTTCCTGATGCCACCCGCTGAGGCCGGTGGATCGCCTGCCGCCATGTCCGCCCCGTTGACCTATGGTATCGCAGCCAACGCGAAGAACGCGGACTGCGCGGCTTTCTTCTTCAACTGGGTCGCTACCAACGACAAAGCTCGGCAGATCGACGTGAACATTGGCGGCTCCAACCCCGGCGGACCGGCGGATGCCACGATGCCTTCCGTTACCGCGGGATCAATCACAAACGAGACGCTCGCTGCCGGGCCCATAATGGGCAAGGCTGGCACCTCGATGGATTTCATCGCGAATGCGACGAGCTCAATCTTCGCTCAGGGTTGGACACCTGAGCTCCAGAAGATGGTCGGCGGTAAGCAAGATGCTGCCGGGCTTCTCAAAGCCGTTCAGGAAGAGTATCAGCGGGAACTGGCTCAGTAGTAGTGTGAGGATTGTAGGTCGACGGTGACATCTACATCGAAGTCAGACCATCGACTCGCAGCTTCCGCGTTCTCTCGGCGGATCTCCCTCAGCAGGGTGTTCCGCCGGGAGAACATCGTCGGCTGGCTGTTCGTCCTGCCCGCGCTGCTCATGTACGCGGTCTTTGTGCTCGTGCCTCTCCTGTTGACGATCCTGTACTCGTTCTATCGCTGGAACGGCGTGGGTGCTATGACTTGGGTTGGGTTGAAGAATTATGTGACTGTGTTCCAGGTTCCTGACCTGATTGGGACGATCTTCAACGCGTTCTGGCTAGTCGTGTGGTTCAGCTTTATTCCGGTGACGCTCGGGCTCGTGGTTGCGAGCGTGATCCACCGCGTGGCGACCGGGCGACTGGGGGAGGTTTCCCGTACGGTTCTGTTCCTACCACAGGTTATCCCGCTCGTTGCCGCAGGGATCATCTGGGGCTGGCTGCTGGCGCTTCCGGGCCTAGTCAACCAGATCCTCAAAGCGGTCGGCCTCGGCGAAGTCACCCGCGCCTGGCTGGGTGACTTCGATTGGGCACTCCCGGCCGTCGGCGTCATCGGGGTCTGGGTCCTTTTGGGATTCTGTACCGTCCTGCTGTCGACAGGAATGGCGAAGGTTGACCCGGCCCTCTATGAGTCCGCGAGAATCGATGGCGCCGCCTGGTTTCAGGAGTTCCTCGCGATCACCGTCCCGCTCCTCCGATATGAGATCGGCGTGTGCCTGACCGTCACGGTGATCGCCGCTCTCGCCGCGTTCGACATCGTCTACGTCTCCACGGCCGGCGGGCCGGGTAACTCGACGGCGGTCCCCGGGATCCAGATCTACATCCTTGCGTTCACCCAGCGAGCTGTGGGCCTGGCGTCCGCTCTGGCAGTGATGCTCATGGTCCTGGTCATCGTAGTTATCCTACCCATCCAGCGCCTGAGCCGGGAGAGTGCGGAATGAGGGTCGCTCGCGGAGAACTCTGGACAGGTCGGACGCTGCTTTTGGCCCTCATGGCGATCACGATCTTGCCCTTCATCAGCATCTTCACGACCGCGCTGCATCCATCGGGGACAGTGCCTAACGGGCTCGAATGGCCGGCGGACCCACAGTGGGGCAACTTCATAGAGGCGTTCAAGGTCGCGGAGATGCCCGCGCTCCTTGCATCAAGTACATTCATCGTCCTCGCCGTCGTGCCTGTGGCCCTTGTCATCTCGACGATGGCCGGGTTCGCCATCGGCCTCCTGCGAATCCCTGGCTCGCGCGTGCTTCTGTTCGTGTTCGTGTTCGGGCTGACGCTCCCGTTCCCGGGGATCATCATTCCGATCTACTTCCTGGAGCGGGCGATGCATATCTATAACACCCGGCTCGCGATCGTGCTGCCGCTGATCGCCTTGTACATGCCCTTTGCCGTCTTCTGGATGCGCGCCCACTTCGTTAACATGCCAACCGAGATCTCGGACGCCGCCCGCGTCGATGGTGCGACCACCTGGGACCTGTTCTGGCGTATCCACGTCCCACTTGCACGGGCACCAATCGCGTCGCTCGGGATCCTCATGTCCGTCTGGACGTGGAACCAGTTTCTGCTTGCGCTAGTACTCGTGGAGGACCCGACGCAGCGAACTATGGCCGGTGCGCTGGGAGCGTTCCAGGGCCACTACGCGACGGATATCCCTTTGCTGTGCGCTGGTACATTGCTGATCCTGGTTCCCACCCTTTTCATCTTCGTTCTGTTCCAGCGCCAGATCATCATGGCCCTGCTTCAAGGCTCAGTCAAGGGATGAGGGGATTCTTTTCAATCAAAGTCTTGCACATGTCCACAACCTTATGATTGAAAGCCAAAACATCGAACGTGAAGCCCAGCGCTCATTGAACCGCATCCTGCCGCGAGTGGAAGGAATTCTAAAATCAGAAATCAAAAAAGACCGCCTCGGCTGGATACAATTCTCCATACGATTACAAAAGAATTTTCCTAAGTTGTTCAGGTCATATGCGGACGTGTACAGTCATCGCTACGATTTCTTTTTTTATCTGGAAGATTTGATTGTGAGCATTGCGCGTCTCTGGTTCAGCCGCAGCCAGGAGTTGCGGGAACTTGATAGCGCGCGCGAGTCGAACCCATACTGGTTCGAGGCCAATCAAATGTTGGGCGCCGTCTGCTATGCGGATCTGTTTGCAGAAAACCTCGAAGGAATTCGCTCCAGGATCCCATACTTCAAAGAACTGGGCATCACCTATCTGCACCTGATGCCTCTCTTCAAAGCGCCCAAAGGTGAGAATGATGGCGGTTATGCAGTGAGCAGCTATCGTGAGTTGAATCCCGCACTCGGCTCGATGGAACAGCTCAACTCGCTCGCCAGTGATTTTCGCAAAGCAGGCATCAGTCTTGTCCTGGATCTGGTCTTCAATCACACATCCGATGAACATATCTGGGCGGAACGCGCAAAAGCAGGTAATGAAGAATACATGGACTTCTATCGCATCTTTCCCAGCCGTGAATTGCCCGACCGCTATGAGCAGAATCTCCGGGAGATCTTTCCCGGCGAACATCCTGGTGCCTTCACATTCTACCCAACATTGCTCCATGGGCGAGGTGGCTGGGTGTGGACAACTTTCCATTCCTATCAATGGGACTTGAATTACTCCAATCCGGCGGTTTTCAACCGCATGGCAGAGGAAATGCTCTTCCTGGCTAACCAAGGCGTAGAGGTCCTGCGGCTGGACGCAATAGCCTTCATCTGGAAACAACTCGGTACCAATTGTGAGAATTTGCCGCAAGCGCACACGCTTACCAAAGCTTTCAACGCTGTGGCGCGCATCGCAGCGCCTGCGCTCACATTCAAATCTGAAGCCATTGTTCATCCTGATGATGTAGTGAAATATGTCTCACCAGACGAGTGCCAGATTTCCTACAATCCGCTTTTGATGGCGCTTTTGTGGAATTCCCTTGCTACGCGCGAGGTTCGCCTGCTCTCACAAGCATTGGTGAAACGATTTAAGCTTAGACCTGGCACAGCCTGGGTCAACTATGTCCGTGTGCACGATGACATCGGCTGGACCTTTTCCGATGAAGATGCGGCCATCTTTGGCGTGAACGGACGCGATCACCGTTGCTTTCTCAATGAGTTCTACCGTGGACGTTTTCCAGGCAGTTTTGCGCGCGGACTGCCGTTTCAGGAAAATCCTGTAACAGGCGATTGTCGTATCAGTGGAACTTGCGCGTCACTGGCAGGCTTGGAAAAGGCAGTGTGTGAAGAGGGCGAAAACGAAGTGGAACTCGCCATCCGCCGTATTTTGCTCCTTCATGGCATTATCTTTACCGCAGGTGGGATTCCCCTCATTTATCTGGGGGATGAGATCGGTAGGCTCAATGATTACACCTACCGCGACCATCCTGCCCACGAGCGCGATAGCCGCTGGGTGCATCGCCCACGCGCAGATTGGGAGAAATATGCGAAACGCAACGATCCGAGTTTTATCGAGGGACGCGTCTATCAGGGTTTGCAGAGACTGATTTCCCTACGGAAAGAAAATGAAGTGTTTTCTGGTTGCGAACTGGAAATTATCCCCACCGAAAATGATCACGTCCTTGGTTACATGCGGCGTTCCATGGGCAAACATGCCATGATCTTTGCTAATTTTACCGAAAGTCCGCAAAGCATTCCAGCACACATTTGTGAGCAATATTCGATTCACACAAAAAAAATTGTTTATGGAACGAGCAAAATAACAGCCTGCAACGAATTAACCATCGAGCCTATGGATTTTCTGGTTTTGGGATAGAGTGAAAGCAAGAATAGCCCCCATTCCCAAAAAGATTTGACGACGATTCACTATTTTGCCAGATTCAATTTCGTCAACCCTTGTTCTTCGGAGACGTTGGAACCGCAAATCCGAAAGCCTTGTCAAAACAAGAGCTTTTCGCAAAATTCAGTGGTAAAAGGACTGAGACACATAACCCGAAGGTTGCGAGGATGAAGAGATCCTTGGAGTGCGACGATTGCTCATACAATCTCTAAGCAACTGCTGATCTTGGCGAAAAGCTGCGATCTCATCTTCTAAATCCCTAAATTTTTCAGAATGGCGGCAGCGACTTTCCATGGGCCAGATCAGGGGAACTTTTGTAAACTGAGGATCGTCAGATAGGCAGGCCGCGCAGGGGTGACATTGAGCTTTCTCTACCTGATCTCCACCGTATTCCTCCCGATAATCCTGTAGTCATCCTGTACTGATCCTGTACTCATCCTCTACTGCTCTCTCGCAGGTCATTCGCTATTACAAAGAGGCAGGGATACGGACATGGCGTAACTGCCACTACAAGCTATTTTTCCACATATTTGATAAGGCAAAGATGAATAAGTTCTAAACAGTTTCTGGTGCAAAACGCTCTCACGTTATGGATCCAAGTCTGCTGGCGAAACATTCCCGTTAAAAACCAGAGTGCCTCTTTTTTAGTTCTTCAGGAGTTGTCATGGTAGCCCAGTATATCTGGCGTGTGGCGTTGGTCGGATTGGCAACACCGCACTCCCCGGCACCTGCCTGATTTGCCTAGCAAATCACGGGCGGTGCCAGGGAGTATCCGACCTACTACCGGCGGTCCATCACGGCAAACCCCAGAGAACCTTTTTTCATTGGAGTTGTGAGCAGAAAAAGATGCTACAATATCAGGAATTCTGAATTTCTGGATTTCTGGAGTGAAAGATGACTACGTTACAGATCAGAGGCAAGGGGACCATTACTCTCCCTGCGAACCTGCGTAAGAAGTATAACTTAGAGGAAGGAGAGGTTTTAACAGTAATAGATCTTGGAGAAGGAACTATTCTTCTCAAGCCTATGGTTTCTGAAGTCAATAGACTTTCCCGTCAGATGGCGAAGAGACTCAAGGAAGAGAATGTTTCTTTAGATGATCTCCTGCAAGCCTTAGACGAAGAACGCAAAACCTATTATAAAAAACACTACGCCAAAAAATAATTCACGGGACAAGCATCGATGCCAAAATTCAATATCTTTCTCGACAGCAGCGCCTTGATTGCCGGTGCAATTTCGGAATCAGGCGCTGCTCATATACTTCTTAACCTTGGAGAGAGCAAAGATATTATCCTAACCGTTAGTGAATTGGTGGTTGTAGAATCTGAACGATCCATGGCCAGAAAATCGCCAGGCAACATAAACGCTTTGAGAAGGCTGATCAAATCCGCGAATCTAAGGATTGTTGCTAATCCAGCGCGGAAAGAGGTAGAAGCAAATCTTTATCTCATCAATGATCCAAACGATGTCCCGATTCTGCTTGCGGCGATGAACGCCAAGGTAGATTATCTTGTCACACACAATCGCAAACATTTCCTGGATGATCCAAAGGTAGTTGAACGATCCGGTTTGAGGATTGGAACACCTGGCGATGTCCTTGCCTGGCTGAGAGACAATTTGTGAAGGACCCACCTATCTACTGAGCTTCTTTTGCTCATGAAAATGCTAAATTCCCCAAAACCCAGGTGAAAAGGAGCAGCTGTTGTCAAAGTTCATGGTCACACCGGATCTGTTCAAACTATTTCCTCAGCTCTGCTTCGGTGTGGTTGTAGCCGAAGGCACGAATAACCAGGGCGCCGACCCGCAGGTTGCGGAGCTGGAAGCTGCCCGGGCCCAGGCCCTGTTCGAGAGCCTCAAGGGAACCGACCTGAAGGCTCACCCGCACATCGCGGTCTGGCGGGAAGCCTTTCAGAAACTGGGGCAAAACCCCAACAAGTACCCGAGCTCGATTGAGGCCCTTGCGAGGCGCGTTGCGAAAAAGCCTGAACTGCCCGATATCAACCGGGCCGTCAATCTCGTCAACGCCATGTCGGTGACATACCTTCTCCCGATGGGAGCTCATGACCTGGAGATTCTGCCCGGTGATATCGAAGTGCGCCTGGCCCGGCCGACGGATGTCTTCATCCCCATTGGAGGCACCCAACCGGAAGCTCTCGACGAAGGCGAAGTGGTCTACGCCACGGGCGACCAAATCCGCACCCGCAAGTGGGTCTGGCGCCAAAGCGAGTTGGCAAAGGTCTCGCCCGAGTCCACCCGGCTTTTCTTCCCGATTGACGCCTTCTATGGCGTCACAGATCAGGCTGCCCGGGCGGCCCAGGCGGAATTGGCCGAACTGCTCGGGCGCTATTGTGGGGCGACGACCAGAACCTACTGGGTAGACCAGGAGCATCCTAGTGCCGACCTGGACGGAGTTAGCTGAAGTGGCGTTGGTCGGATTGGCAACACCGCACTCCCCGGCACTCACCTGCGCTTGAGGCTTGCGCCTCAGCGCAAGGCGCAAGTGTGCGCCCGGTGCACACCTGCCTGATTTGCCTAGCAAATCACGGGCGGTGCCAGGGAGTGTCCGACCTACTGGATAGATGGTCGCAGCACGCGGAAATGAATGCGTTGGCACAAGCAGGAAGAATAAATCAGGAAAGTGACTAGTCTCCTGACAAGTTGTTCCAAAAGCATTCCGTTGGTCGATTGCGGACGCTGTCCCTGCAGACAGCGGCGTGAGCGGGGAGTTGATTTTGTAAGCAAAGAGCGACTTAAGTCGCCACTACTACCGTTATTTACCAATCTGGATAGCGATCCTGACTGGGGTTTTTGGTCAGGTTAAAGGCGCTTCCGCCGTTGAATCTGACGATGTAAATCTCCTGGTTGCCATCCCGGTCGGTCGAAAAGGCGATCCAGCCGTTCGGATTGAAGGCCGGGTCAATGTCTTGCGCGGGGCTGTTCGTGATATTAGTCGGCGAACCGCCGGTATCGGTCATCGTATAGATTTCCCAGTTGCCGCTCCGGTCGCTCATAAATGCCAGGACGGCTCCTCCCGTAACACCAGCAGGAGCGGTGTCATTGGACGGATTCTGGGTCAGGTTCGTCAATCCGGTACCATCCGGTTTCACTTTATAGACTTCCTGATTCCCATCGCGCGTGGTCGCAAAGGCGATCCAATCCTGTGTGCCAAGCGGACTTCCAACCGAGTACCAGGTGGGAGCAAAATCGCCGGCAGGGTTATTGGTGAGATTGCGAAGTTCCGTACCGTCGCGGCGCATGATATAGACTTCCTGGTTGCCATCGCGATTGCTCGTGAACACGATCCAATTCCCATCCGGGGACCAGGCAGGCTGTTGATCATCCGCCGCGTTCTTAGTGAGATTCGATGGTACACCGCCATTCACACCGGTGAGATAAATTTCATTATTCCCATCCTGATTTGTAACATACGCCACCCCGACAGAATCGGGCGCCAGCGCGGGCTGCATATCCTGCGCGCTATTCGTCGTCAGTCGAGCCGCTGCCAGATTGGCCAGGTTCAAAGCGTAGATTTCCGAGTTGCCATCCCGGTCTGAGCTAAAGAGCATAATCCCCCCCAGACTGGGCGGCGCCTGTGTGGAGGTCGGTGAAGCGGTCGGCGTATTTGTGGGAGTGGGCGTCGGTGTAGCCGTTGGCGTAATGGTGGGGGCGCCGGCGGTTGCGGCTGCAGCCGTAGCGGTGAGGCTGGGATTTGTTGCGTCGCAGGGGTTCAAATCCTTGCCATCGATGATCCCATCATTATCTGAATCAGGGACACGCGGGCGCGGACAGTTCGCATTCTCCTGTCCATCCTTCAAACCATCCCCATCGGTATCCGGGTTACGCGGATCGGTTTCCAGCTTGACCTCATCACCGTCTCGGACACCATCGCCGTCGGTATCCGGGTTATGCGGATCGGTCCCGCCAGTGATTTCGAGTCCGTCGGCCAGTCCATCGCCATCTGTATCGGGTTTGAGGGGGTCGGTCTGGTAAGTCAGGATCTCATCTCCATCCTGCAGGCCGTCGCCATCGGTATCCGCCTTGAGCGGGTCTGTCAGTCGGGTGTTGACTTCATCTCCATCCGCCAGCTTATCGCCATCCGTATCCGGCTTAAGCGGATCCGTGCCAAGCGCAGCCTCACGATCATTGGTCAGTCCATCGCCATCAGAATCGGATTGTCCGGAGAGGGCAGCCTGCGTTTGATTGTAGGCAGCCGTCTGGGTGGCACGCGCGGCAGTCGGCAGGTTCCTGCTCGAAAGGGGGATCAGGAGCACCAGGCACAGAAGCAGGAATCCAGCTACGGCGGCGGCGACGACCCCATAGGGGATCCAGGCCTTTTCACTCACCTGCCCGGTGAGCTCGGCTGATTCGCCGGATGTAGACCGGACGATGACCGTAAAGGGGTAGATCTGTTCGGCCCCAACGATCGGGCGTGACCGCAATCCGGCGCCAAACGGATAGCTTCCGCGCTCCCCGGCCCGCACGTGGAGCCGCTCTCCTGGCGGAATTTCTACATAACCCGTTTGAATTTGCTGCGTACCGGGCTGCGGCCCCGGCCTGGCCACCTGGACCGCTTTTTGGAAGATCAATGCATTCTCCGGACTCTGAAAGTCCAGGCTGTAGGCATCGGCAATATTGCCTTCATTATCGATGATCACCTGCCCGAATTGACCTGCCTGGAGCGAGCCTGGTTCCAACGCGGTGGAGAATTGTAAGAAAGATCCGATCGTTAAGATGCAATCGACGGCTGCGATCTGGGTAGGAAATATCTCGCTGGCAACCTGGATCGTAAAGGGATTTCGCCCGGCAGCAGCCTGTGGCGAACGCGGGATGCGCAGCGTAAGCTGGATTTCCATACTTGCCTTGGGCTCCAGCGTTGTGACGGTCGAGTTGGTAGATACCCAACCTTCCGGCAGTCCGCGGACCTGCAGGCGAAAACTGTCTTCTTCCTCGCCGCGGTTTTGCAGGAGGAGGGGAATATCGATGATCGCACCCGGGCTGACAGAAAAATGGACTGTCCCCAACAGGATGCCGATGCGGCCCTGTGACCGGTACGCAGCCACGGTCAGGATGCTCTGCGCAGCGGCGAAATGCTCCGGGTCCTTCTGGCTGAGGGCCCGAATCTCTAATTGAAATTGGGCCACCCGATCCTCAGGCATCGCCGGCGGTCGAACCGTCAACGTGATCAATTTTGCTTCGCCGGGGGCAAGGTGAGTAGGGCGTGGCGGGGTCGTGACCCACTCCGGAGGCACGCCTTTGACAATGACGTCGATGTCATCTTCGTAGGGGTTGTTATTGAGAATAGCGACATTGAGCGTGGCGCGGGCTTCCGGTGCCACAGTGAGCTGTTCTTCTTTGATGGCGATTTTGATCTTATCGCTCTCACCCTTCTGGAAAGCATTGTCGTTCATCATCGAAGTTTTGACTCCTCTCGAGTTGATCATCTCCCAAATTGCACTGCTGGCACCAGCCATTCTATTGTAGTAGAAATCTGATTTTCCTGCCATAACTCCTCCACTCTTTGTGTGTGGAAGGGCAATCCGGGTTCCTATTTCATCGTCTCAAACGGAAGGAAAAAAGGTGTTATTACCGAAGGCGCAGGCGTGAATTCCGCGGGCACTGCAGACTGAAGATGCGCTGCAATGAATTTACAAGCCCTGGGTGTGGTACTAAAGGAAGCATTGGGCGTCATGTAGATGGTTGAGATGAGCTTGCAAAGCGCCATCAATTATCGGAGCGATTTGTCCGATTTTGCAGTTTTGGAGTATCCTTATGGATTAGAAGCTGTTTGAACGGGCGGAAAACGTCCTTAGCATCGAGATTTCTAATGCAACCCTTTCTGTTCATCAACCTCTCCACCCTTGAAAGTCACCTGTGGGAAGCCGCAAACATCCTGCGCGGCAGCCCCGTGGACCGCACGGATTGGAAGAGCTATATTCTGCCGCTGATGTTCTTTAAACGGATCTGTGATGTATGGGACGAGGAATATCAGGAAGCACTGGAGACCTACGGAGAAGACTTTGCCGATGAACATCGTTTCCAGGTTCCAGAAGAGTGTCATTGGCAGCACGTACGCGAGACGCCGACCAATGTAGGAACTGCATTGCAGAATGCCATGCGAGGAGTGGAATCCGCCAACCAGAAATACCTCTACGGGGTTTTCGGCGATGCTCAATGGACCAACAAGGAACGTCTACCTGATGCTCTTTTGAAGGACCTGCTCGAGCATTTTTCAAAGATCAAACTGGGGAACAAAAACGTCGCGACAGATATCATCGGGGATGGATACGAATACCTCATCAAGAAATTCGCAGACGCAACTAACAACAAGGCCGGAGAATTTTATACACCACGCAGTGTAGTCCGTTTACTGGTGGATATTCTTGACCCCAGAGAAGGGGAAACCATTTATGACCCTGCCTGCGGGACAGGCGGCATGTTGCTTGGCGCAGTGGAGCATGTACGCGCCAAAGGCGGTGACCCGCGCACGTTCTATGGAAAACTCTATGGGCAGGAAAAGAACCTGACCACAGCCTCCGTCGCGCGCATGAACCTTCTTTTACACGGTATGGAAGATTTTGTGATCGAACGCGGGGACACTTTACGCAATCCCTTGTTTACCGATCCCAGCACCGATGGCCTGGCCACTTTCGATTGTGTCATCGCCAATCCACCATTTTCGCTGGAACAATGGGGACGTGAGATCTGGGAAAGTGATCAGTGGGGACGCGCGTTCGCCGGTTTGCCCACCGACTCAAACGGTGACTTTGCCTGGGTGCAGCATATGGTCAAGTCCATGGCAGAAAAGCGTGGACGCATGGCAGTTGTCCTCCCGCAGGGAGCGTTGTTCCGCGGCGGCGTGGAAGGACAGATCCGCAAATATTTGCTGGAGCAGGATTGGGTCGAGACTGTGATTGGGCTGGCGCCAAATCTGTTCTATGGCACGGGACTTGCCGCCTGTATCCTGATCCTCAAAAAGAAGAAATCTAAAGAGCGCACAGGAAAAGTATTGATCGTGGATGCCTCGTCGCTGTTCCGTAAGGGGCGTGCGCAGAACTATCTCGATCCTGAATATGCAGAGCAGATTGCAATGTGGGTAAATCAATTTGAAGATGTGCCAGATCGGGCGCGAGTGGTAACACTCCGTCAGATTCAGGAAGAGGATTGGACACTGAATATCTCGCGTTATGTGCTGCCGCCCATTGGTGAAGACATTCCGCCGTTGGATGTGGCTCTCGAGGAATTCAAAGCCGCCTGGGAACAGACACAGCAAGCCGAAAATAAGCTGCGTGAATTGTTGAAAGCTAACAATTTACTGGAGGAAGATTAAATGCCATATCAGGTTCAGCAGATTATTGAAGGAAAAGGCATACCTGTCTGTGTTACCAGAGACGACTCGGTTTCAAATGCTCTAACTCTGATGATTGAACATGATTTCAGCCAGTTGCCTGTAACTAAAAAAGAAGACATATTCGATGTGCCAGAGGGAATGATTACATATGAAGGAATCCTGCGCGGGGTCAGGAATTTCAATGCGCAAATAGACGACCTGAAAGTTAGGGATGTGATGGTTACAGCCCCCATACACCGAATTGAAGATGATATGTTTGACATCCTAGACCGTCTTAAGGACACAAATGCCGTTCTAATTATTCAGGAAATTGACATTTTCCCCGCTCTTGTTGGTATTGTTACTAGTTATGATGCGACTGAATATTTTCGGAAACGCACGGAAGACTTAATGCGTGTCGAAGATATTGAATTGATGATTAAAGAATTTATTAAGATTGCGTATACCAATGATAAAGATGAGCTTGATGAAACCAAACTCAATGAAGCAAGTGCAAAAATTGCAACCTATGCTAATAAAGAAAATTCATCGACGGAAAAAATCAAGACTTTTGGAGATCTGACCTTAACTGAATATATTTCTGTGCTGTTATTGAAAGAAACTTGGCAAACTTACGAGAAAATTTTCAAGGTTAAGCGAGATTTCCTACGTGAGTTGCTGTTTCGTGTTCGAGACATTAGAAACGCGCTTGCTCATTTTCGCGGAGATATCACTACTGATCAACGTGATCGATTGAAATTTTGTACTGAGTGGTTGGCACGGCGACAAGAAGAGTATCAGGCGTGGAAACAAGAGCAGGAGCGCAATAAGCTTATTGAACGCGCTAAACAAAGCATGGCTATTGAACAACCTCATATCCTCGCGGAACCGGATGAAATGAAGAGCTTGTCTAGTGTTGGTTCCACAGATTTTTCAGTGATCGAATCAGATACGAGTGGCGGACGTTATGCTGCATTAGCAGATTGGCTTCAAAGTCAGCCAGGAAAGGTGGACCAAGTACAGTTGTCGTTTAATCAGATTGAGGAAATTATCAATACTGATCTACCGGCATCTGCTCGCAATCACCGCGCTTGGTGGGCGAACGATTCCGTTGGCCATACTCATTCGCAACTTTGGCTCGAAGCAGGCTGGCGCACAACGTATGTAAATCTGAGTGAAGGAAAGATCACGTTTAGCCGCATTCGCGAACGAGAGAAAGCATATATTACTTTCTTCAGTAAGTTACTTGACGAATTTCGAAAAAAATCCGATTTCCCTATTCGCGACATTTCTCCTGACGGGGCAAGTTGGATGGTCATTCAAACAATCCCGCGTGGTGCAGCAACTAATGGATTGTTTAGTTTCTCGTTTACTCGAACTAAAAAATTGCGGGTTGAGCTGTATTTGGATTTAGGCGATCAAGAGCAAACCAAGGCTGTCTTTGATAAGTTGCTGGCGCAAAAAGATAAATTCCAATCTCAGCTTGGTCAACTCGAGTGGGAAAGACTCGACAATAGACGAGCATCGCGTATCGGCATTTATCATGATGGCTATATATTAGATGAAAGAAAACATCCTGAATTACGAAACTGGGCGGCGGATACGATGGTCAAGTTCTATGATGTTATTGCAGATCCTGCTGAACAAGCTATCCAAGAGGTAAAGGGTAGATGACCGACCGCCTCTCTCAAGCCGAACTCGAATCCTATCTGTGGGGTGCTGCCATCATCCTGCGCGGACTTGTAGACGCGGGCGATTACAAACAGTACATCTTCCCACTGCTGTTCTACAAGCGACTCTCGGATGTGTGGGATGCGGATTATGCTGAAGCGTTCGATGAAACTCAAGATAGCGAATATGCCGAACAGATGGCGAATGAGCGCTTTGTTATTCCTCCGAGGGCGCATTGGAAGGATGTGCGCGAGCAGGCAAAAGATGTTGGCAAAGCCATTCAGACTGCATTCCGAGTGATCGAAGCTGCCAACCCCGACAAGCTTGATGGCATCTTCGGCGACGCGCCGTGGACCAACAAGGAACGTTTGCCCGATCATACGCTCAAGAACTTGTTAGAGCATTTCTCGAAGCACACTCTCTCGTTGACCAATGTACCCGAAGACGAGCTGGGCAATGGCTATGAGTTCTTGATCAAGAAATTTGCCGATGACAGCGGACACACTGCCCAGGAGTTTTACACCAACCGCACCGTCGTCCATTTGATGGTGCAGATGCTCGAACCCAAAGCAGGTGAGAGGATTTATGACCCGACCTGCGGCACAGGCGGCATGTTGATCTCAGCTCTTGATGAAGTGAAACGGAAGGGTGGCGAATATCGAACCTTGAAACTCTACGGGCAGGAACGCAACCATATGACCGCCTCCATTGCCCGCATGAATTTAGTCTTGCACGGCGTGGATGATTTCGCCATCGCCCGCGGAGATACGCTCGAACGTCCTGCCTTCACAAATCAAAATGGTAGTCTTGCCACCTTCGATGTGGTGCTGGCAAATCCACCCTATTCGATCAAGCAGTGGAACCGCGAAGCGTGGAGTAGCGACCCGTGGGGGCGCAACTTCCTTGGTACTCCTCCGCAGGGACGTGCCGACTATGCCTTCTTCCAGCATATTTTGAAAAGTTTGGGATCGGACCTAACCCCCCGGCCCCCTTCCCTCCCAGGGAAGGGGGAGCATAATGGGCGCTGTGCTATTCTCTTCCCGCATGGAGTTCTATTCCGCAACGAAGAAGCGGACATGCGCCAGAAACTGGTGGATGCCGACTTGCTGGATGCTGTCATTGGGTTGGGGCCCAATCTGTTCTACAACTCGCCGATGGAAGCGTGTGTAGTGGTCTGCCGTAAGGATAAGCCCGCCAAGCGGCGCGGCAAGGTGATCTTCATTGATGCCTTGAATGAAGTCACTCGTGAACGCAGCATGAGCTACCTTAGACCGGAGCATCAGGATCATATTGCCAATGCGTATCACGATTTCAAAGATATCGAAAGCTTTGCGAAGGTCGCTTCAGTAGATGAGATTCTTGCCAATGACAGCAATCTGAGCATCCCACTATATGTGCGCGGAAAAATGCTACAGGAAGGAAAAGCAGAGTATGCCGCCGATGGATTGAAAGGAGTAGTAAAAGCCTGGGAACGGAGCAGCACCGAGCTGCAACAATCCCTCGGCGCACTCCTCCAAACGTTGGAAAAGGATCAAGGATGATCTCACTCAAAATCGAAGCTGCAAATCATTATGCCGACAACAGGCTGTCGATCAGGCTCGGGGGCAGCCATGGATTTCTTTTCTGGTGAGCGTTTAGGTCTTGAGGCAATTGCCTTGGCATTTCGTCATGTCAGAAACTTGAACAAGTGATTTGGGTAAGAGGTTGATGGATACAAAGAGGCGAGCATGGATGAAAAAGGACAAATTCGGGGTGACTTCGGTGTATCGGTTTCCCTGGCAGCTATTGTTCTTGTCATTGTGGTCTTTGTCGTACTGAAAGGATCAGCAGTGTGGGCAATAGTTTTTGGGATCATAGCCGGGATCCTCTCGGCGCTCGTTATTACAGGAATCTTTGCTTTTTTCCTGCGTTCCTTGATGGCGCTGTCTGAGGAGACGGCGCGACGCAGACTCGCGGCGATTAGTATTACGCTTGTGATCAGTGTGATTGCTGGATCTGTCTTCTGGTCAAAGTTCTTCTTGAATCGAGCAAGCATTGCGCAGCGCATGCAAGCAACAAATACAATCCTGCTCATTGGTAAGGTTGTGGACCCAGTGACTAAAGATTGGAACAATAATCGTCTGGTGTTGGTCTTCGAACGCGGAAAGGAAGTGGGCAGAGCAGTCAGCCACCGCGGCGAGCTTCCCGAGAACCACTTGGGCGTGATCGATGGTTTGTTTGAGATCGAATTTCCCAACGCCTACAAATTTGCCATTGCAGATTTTGAAGCCAACCAGGCTCCCCTCGATTTTCAGATGACTTCCCGCCATAACAATTTCATCTTCAGCCGGAAGGTCATTTACAGTTGGATCCCCGAGTTCCCGGAAGGCGCGGATGCGACCATCGAAATGAAATCAAAAAATGTCCGCTACACGATCATGGTATTGCCCGGAGACAGTTCGGAGCTTCCGGAGGCGCTTCAGCAGCCGGGTTCTCTCCAACTCGTGGAAGGGAATCGCCTGGTCTTGATCGACCCCCGAACTGCCGGGCTGCCGCCTGAGTCGTTCGGTGACGAAAAAACATCGTTTGCGCAGACCGTGGAAGAGGTCAAGGAAAAACAGCCCGAGACCTACTCCTACAATAACTGCGCTGGCAGTGTAGATATCGCCCACCAGATTACGAACACCACCATTCACGAAATTACCGATACTACCGGTGGAAAGTTTGGCGTGGAACTGCCCGTAAAGACATGGCTTAAACTGGTAGCGGATATCGAGAAGGAGTACAACGTTAAGAATCAGGAAATCAAGACCGTGGCTGTCACTCTGGTTGTGCCGCCCGGCGAAAATGTTGAGTTTTCGGTCGTCAAGCGCCAGACCTGGGTGAGCGGAATCGCTCAACTGAATGCCAATGGGATCAATATCGCCGAGCCCTACCAGGTGCTTAAGAACGAAGAGCTTGTTTACCAGGAACAAAAATTATCCTGCCCATGACCCTCACTCGCTTCGCTGATGTAGTCACCCTCTCCTCCACACGGACCGCCGACCCGCTCGCCGCAGGGATCGAGCGATTCGTGGGGCCGGAGTATATCGAACCAGGGAACCTGCACATTCGCAGCTGGGGCAATGTAGGGACGGGCTGAAGGAAACTATAAGTCACAGGTGAAAAGACGGAAAAATCTTGCTTCACAAATGAATGTTCTATCATCTGGCATGGAGAAGTGATTATGACGAGAACACTATTGTATTATCCATCTATTGACATAGTTAATTTGCAATGGATAAAGAATTCAATACTCTATTGGGATTGTATTGGTTCGATTGTTCCACGCAACTTGGAAGAAAAATACCGCGAGTCTAAATACATCAAAATTCTTAATGAAGAAGGATTATACAAGCCTTTTTATCCCGATGATCATCTTGAGGATGACCAAATGCCAGTGCTTTCTCAAGAGTTCCTTGATCGTCATAAATTCATCATTGCTAAACGTCTTTTTGAACCCTCTCCACAACCAGAAGGTGTATATCATGTTTATGAGGGCAAAGTTCCCAGAGACATAAGGGAGTATCTACTTGAGAAAGGGTATGCCCTTCAAAACAGAGGGTGGCTTATCCTAAGCAGACGAGACGGCTTATTGTTTATGTCTTTACTTGCAAAATACTTGGCTGCACAAAATAAAGAAATGAGTGTTACACCAGGTACAGATCATATTGAGTATCAAGATTTAGCATTTAGAGCTGTCAATTCCCAAACAAGCAATCCGAGCACTCAAATCACTTTGCGTAATCTTCTTCCAATGCCTGCTGGAGCTGCATCGCTGCAAGAAGTCATCAAATTCAAGAGAAAAAGAGAAGTAGAGTTGTATAACTTCAGGAAAGTAATCGATACCTATCACGATAAATTACTTAATGCAGCTGACAGTAAGCAAACAAGGGAAATTATTAGGGGGTTTACGGAAGAAATGTCAATTGAATTAAAGAAGATAAAAAGATTGTTTGATGAACACAAAGTGCCAATCATGCTTGGCGCAGTAAAGACTATCATTGGAATTGAAGTGCCTGCCCTAATTGTATTATTATCATCCCTTGATAGCAATTTTCCACTATGGTTAAAATTTTTTGCAGCAGGTTCAGCTGGCGCTATTTCGCTAAGAAAATATCAACTTGATGTGCGCAACAAATTAAATGAACTAACGGCAGATAAGGCTTATTCCTATATCTACTACGCTGAAAAGGAAGGCATTATTAGACGTCAACAAAAAGACCCTATCCTTGATCTCCTTCGCTAACAGCGATCTCGATAAAAGCATAGGTCGCCCATGATCCTCACCCGCTTCGCTGACGTAGTTACCATCTCTTCCACACGGACCGCCGACCCTCTCGCCGCAGGGATCGAGCGATTCGTGGGGCTGGAGCACATCGAGCCAGAGAACCTGCATATTCGCAGTTGGGGCAATGTGGCAGATGGGATTACCTTTACCAGCACCTTCAAACGCGGGCAGGTTCTCTTTGGCAAGCGCCGCGCCTACCAGCGCAAGGTAGCAGTTGCAGACTTTGACGGTGTCTGCTCCAGCGATATTTACGTCTTCGAGAGCAAAGATCCTAATATGTTGTTGCCTGAACTCCTGCCGTTCATTTGCCAATCGGAAGGGTTTTACCAGTATGCGATCAAAACTTCGGCAGGCTCGCTTTCGCCGCGTACCAACTGGACTCACCTTGCCAATTACGAATTCCCCCTTCCGCCCGTGGACGAACAGCGCCGCATCGCCGACCTGCTCTGGGTGGCGGATGATTCAATTACAGAATGGCAAGAAACAATTGGCAGGCTTGAAAAACTTTTAGCGGCAGTCAGAGAAGATGTACTTTGCAACAAAGAACTTCCCCGTCAAAAACTCAAAACTTGTGTAAAAAGCATTACAGCAGGAAAAAGTGTTTTGGGCTTTGGCAAACCAGCAGCAGAAAATGAATTCGGTGTTTTGAAGGTAAGTGCGGTTGGCACAGATGGATTTGTTGCCGATGAAAACAAGACACTTGAAGATAAAGAAGCATTTATTCAATCGTTCAGTGTTCATGCTAATGATTTGTTGATTACTCGTGCAAATACAAGAGAGTTGGTGGGCAGAGTTTGTATAGTGCCAAAAGATTATCCCAATCTTATGCTTTCAGATAAAAGTTTGCGACTTGAAGTCGATGAAGAAAGCGGCGACAAGAATTTTCTTTTGCAAGTTTTACGAAGCAGAGAAGCGCGCTCGCAAATTGAAGCCACGGCCAGTGGCACTGGTGGCGCAATGAAAAATATTTCGCAAGTGCAAATTATGAACCTTGTCTTACCATTGCCAGAGTTGAAAATTCAAAAAGAGTTGGCTTCAAAAACAATTGAAGTTGAAAAATCATTGGAGCAAACTCGTTTGCATATTCAGAAATCTATTGAATTGAAAAAACAATTACTCAGTAGATCATTATCAGCATAAGGTAAGCCTATGTTCAACGAACAGAACACCGTCGAAAATTACCTCATCCACCTGCTCACAGGCACAACTCCGCCGCCTGGTGGGGGGAGGGAAATGCGTGAAGAGGTTGCGCCGTACATCCCAGTTGGGCGCAACCGCAACGGGGCTGGCTGGTACTACGTCCCTTCACTTGCCCTGCCGCGCCGCGTCAACGACGTGCTCATTGAACAATACCTGCGTGAAGCCCTTATCCGTCTCAACCCTGAGATCAAAGCCCAACCCGAACACGCCGAAGAAGTCCTCTACAAACTGCGAGCCATCGTCCTCTCCGTGCGCTCCGATGGACTCGTCCGTGCCAACGAAGAGTTCACCGCCTGGCTGCGCGGTGACCGCTCTATGCCCTTTGGAAAAAATAATGAGCACGTCACGGTCAAGCTGATCGATTATGACGATCTCGACCAGAACCAATACGTCGCCACAACGCAATACACCTTCCGTGCTGGATCCGCTGAACGCCGCGCTGACCTGATGCTGTTCGTCAATGGACTGCCGTTGATCCTGGTCGAAGCCAAGACGCCCGTCCGCAGAGCCATCAGCTGGTTCGACGGTGCAAGACAGGTCCATGACGATTATGAACGTTTTGTCCCGGAGTTGTTCGCCTGCAACGTGTTCAGCGTGGCGACCGAAGGAAAGGATCTGCGCTACGGCGCGATCCATGTGCCGCTTGACCAATGGGGTCCGTGGCTGGCATTGGAAGAACTCCCCGCGGTCCCTCCGCTTCGGGGGGAAGCAGTCTCCCCTTCCCTACAAGGGAAGGGGCCGGGGGTTAGGTCCGAGGGGCTAAGCCACATCGCCCAATCCATCTCCTCCCTCCTCCGCTCTCACATCGTGCTGGATATCCTGGCTCATTTCACCCTATTTGCTACCGATCGCAAGAACCGCCGCATCAAGGTCATCTGTCGCTACCAGCAATATGACGGCGCCAACAAGATCGTCGAGCGCGTTGTGGCGGGCTATCCGCGCAAAGGTCTCATCTGGCATTTCCAGGGCTCGGGCAAGTCCCTGCTGATGGTGTTTGCCGCGCAGAAGATGAGGCTCAACCCGGCACTGCGCAATCCCACCGTGCTGATCATTGTGGACCGCATCGATCTCGACACCCAGATCAGCGCCACCTTCCACGCCCCCGATATTCCCAACCTGGTCAAAGCCGAATCGCGTCAGGATCTCGAAACCTTATTACGCCAGGACACGCGCAAGATCATCATCACCACCATCTTCAAATTCGCCGAGGCGGATGGGGTCCTCAACGACCGCCACAACATTATCGCGATGGTGGACGAAGCGCATCGCACGCAGGAAGGCGATCTCGGCGTCAAGATGCGGACTGCCCTTCCCAATGCGTTCCTCTTCGGTCTGACCGGCACGCCCATCAATCGCCGCGACCGCAACACTTTCGTCGCCTTCGGTGCGGACGAAGATGAACACGGCTACATGAGCCGCTACGGGTTCGAAGAGTCCATTCGGGATGGCGCCACGCTGCCGCTGCACTTCGAGCCGCGCCTGCTTGAACTGCGCATCAACAAGCAAGCCATCGACGATGCCTATGCCGAACTCACCGGAAGTCTCACCGATCTGGATCGGGAAGGTCTTACGCAAGCCGCCGCCCGGATGGCTGTACTCGTCAAAGTGCCCGACCGCATCGACAAGATCTGTGCCGACATCGCTCATCATTACCTGGAAAAAGTGCGCCCGAACGGATTCAAGGCGATGGTCGTTACCTTTGACCAGGAGAGCTGCCTGCTCTACCGCGAGCGGCTCATTTCGCACCTCCTGCCTGATTCCGTTGACGTGGTCATTTCTGTCTCTGGAAACGATCCTCGCTACACCCCTTATCGTCGCGATCGTGATACTGAAGAAAAGCTGCTTAACCGTTTCCGCGACCCGAACGATCCGCTGCAGATCCTGATCGTCACTGCCAAGTTACTGACCGGCTTTGATGCACCTATTCTGCAAGCCATGTATCTCGACAAGCCAATGCGCGATCATACCCTACTGCAAGCCATCACGCGCACCAACCGCACCTACGGCGACAAGAAGACTCATGGCCTGATTGTCGATTATCTAGGCGTCTTCGATGACGTTGCGAAATCGCTTCAATTCGACGAAGAAGGCTTCCGCAAGGTTGTGGATAACGTCCTCAGCCTCAAGACGAAATTTCCCGAAGCCATACAGAAATGCCTGGCATACTTCCCGGATGTCGACCGGACGCTCTCTGGTTATGAAGGACTGATCGCCGCCCACAACTGCCTGCCGGGAAACGACCTGAAGGATTCCTTCGCTGCCGACTACAGTTATCTTTCCAGTCTCTGGGAAGCCATCTCACCCGACCCCATGCTGGGTCCATATGAAACCGATTACCGCTGGCTCTCCCAGATCTACATCTCGATCCAACCCTCCACAGGGCAGGGCGGGCTCATCTGGCATGCCCTCGGCGCCAAGACCATTGAGCTTATCCACCAGAACATCCACGTCGAAGCCGTCCGCGATGACCTCGATGAAATTGTGCTTGATTCTGAGTTGCTTGATGCCGTGCTCAATTCCAAGAATCCTGAACACAAAGCCAAAGAGCTCCAGATCAAGCTTGCAGACCGCCTGCGCAAACACATGGACAACTCGCGCTACCGCAAGCTCTCCGAGCGTCTGGAGCAGCTCAAAGAACGTCACGAAGCCGGGCAGCTCCACAGCCTGGATTTTCTCAAAGCTCTGCTCGACCTGGCCCGAGACCTGGTCAACACCGAAAAAGAAGTCCCACCCGCCGAAGACGAAGACCGCGGCAAAGCCGCCCTCACCGAACTCTTCCAACAAACCCGCACCACAGAAACTCCCATCGTTGTTGAACGCATTGTGGATGATATTGATGATATTGTTCGCAAGATCCGCTTCGAAGGCTGGCAGGCTACAGATGGCGGGAAGAGGGAAGTAAGAAAGGCACTGCGGAGAACCCTATTCAAATACAAGCTTCACGCCGATACCGAGCTATTCGAGAAGGCGTATGGGTATGTCAAGGAGTATTACTAATAATGGAAAGCCAACCTACAAAAGTATATATATCCTATGCTTGGGATAATGATAGCCATCGAAAATGGGTACGTGATCTTGCAGTTCGATTACGCAGTGATGGAATTGAGGCTATTCTTGATCAGTGGAATGTCAGCCCAGGAGATAACCTTCCAGATTTTATGGAACAGGCAATTCGAGATAGCGATTTTGTAATTTATGTCTGTACTCCTTCATATAAAAAGAAATCTGATCAAAGATCTGGAGGGGTGGGTTATGAAGGGTCTATTATTTCAGCTGAATTTTTTGTCTCTAATAGTATGCGTAAATTCATTCCCATATTGCGAAGCGGTGAATGGAAGAATGCAGCTCCTTCTTGGTCAATGGGCAAATATTATCTTGATTTCCGTGGCAACCCATATAACGAAGAAAGTTACCAGGAACTATTGGCGGCTCTGCTTTCCCCACGTGAGATTGCCTTCAAGTCTGAAGCCGCATTCGAGACATATCGAAGAGCCTTAGGAAAGGGACAGAATGCTCCTCTCCTTGAAACTAAAATCGTTCTTGTTGGGCAAGGCAGTGTTGGAAAAACATCTCTTGTTCAACGTATGTTGCACAAAAAGTTCGACAAACATCAAGAGAAAACAGAAGGAATCAATATTCATTATTGCGCTGTAGAGATAAAAATTGATGGTAAAGCAGAACTTTACCCTTTATCACTTTCAAATAGGAAAACATCTACTCCGATAGACGTCTCATCGACTGAAACCTCTTCTAAACGTGAAGAAAAAATTCGTTTTCCTATAACATTTCCTATAACATCTGCTGCAAAAGAGTTCTATGATCATACTCAAAAACAAACTCAGAATAAACCACAAGAAGATCAAGAAACTTTAATTCGCCTCAACATCTGGGATTTCGGTGGGCAGGAAATCATGCACGCTACCCACCAGTTCTTTCTCACCAAGCGCAGTCTTTATCTTTTGGTACTCGATTCCCGTCTTACCCAGGAAGAAAACCGTGTGGAATACTGGCTAAAGATCATTCAATCCTTTAGTGACGAGTCGCCTGTTTTGATCGTTGGCAACAAAATTGACCAGCATCCGCTCGACATTGACCGTACAGGATTGCAGAAGAAATACCCGAACATGGTCGGTATCCTCGAAATCTCCGCCGCTACAGGCGCAGGCATTGAAGAACTCAAAGCCGCCATTGCCGAGCAGGTCAACTACCTGCCCCATGTCCGCGATTTACTGCCTGAAACCTGGTTCACTGTCAAAACCAAACTGGAAGAACTGGGCACACAATCCAATTTCATCACCCACGATAAATATCTCGACCTGTGCGCCGAAAACGACGTTAGCGACGAAACCAGTCAACGCACGCTGATCGGCTTCCTGCACGACCTCGGCGTCGTCCTGCATTTTCAAGATGATCCGCGCCTCGAAGCGCTCGGCATTCTCAATCCGCAATGGGTCACGAATGGGGTATATAAAATCATTAACTCTCATGTCCTGTTCCAGAACAAAGGCGTGCTCACCATGTCTCTGCTCAACGACATCCTTAATATCGATGGATATCAGCGCGATAAACGACTTTTCATTGTGGATATGATGAAAAAGTTTGAGTTATGCTATGACATCGAAGCAGATAAGACCTTCCTTGTGCCCGATTTGCTGCCGAAGGATGAACCTGCCGAATTGAAATTCAATGGCATCCCAGCTTTTGAATATGCCTATCCCGTTTTGCCATCCAGCGTTATCACCCGTTTTATTGTCCGCATGAACCAACATCTTCATGAAAACTCTGTGTGGCGTACCGGCGCCCTGCTCAAAATTGGCAAGAACAACGTCTTGGTCAAAGCCGATATCGAAGATCGCAAGATCACCATTGCCATTGATGGCCTTGAACACACTCGCCGCGATGCCCTGTCCGCGATACGATATGAGCTGGATGAAATCCATAACTCGATCAAGGGGTTGGATGCCCAAAAGCGAGTTCCCATTCCTAATGCTCCAAATGCCGAGCCTTTGAAGTATGAATACCTACTGATGCTGGAGGCAGCGGGTCAAGAAACTCATTTGGTGCAAGATGGGAACAGACTCATTCCGATCAATGTCCGCCAGGTCTTGAGTGGAATAGAAAGTGAAGCTCAACGCAAAGAGCGCGCTGGTAACGTTACAAACATATATGTTGGTGGCAATGTCGACGGGAATATGATTGTCGGCGATGAAAATGTCTCAAACCAAAGTTGATGATATTATCAGCAAAATCCGCTTCGAAGGCTGGCAAGCTATTGATGGCAGAAAACGAGAAGTGAGAAAGGCACTGCGAAGGACACTGGGGAAATACCAACTTCACAAGGATGAAGAGTTCTACAAGAAGGCTTATGGGCGTGTGCGGGAGTATGATTAGGTATAGGAGCCTGTAATGGATAGCGAAGAAGGATATAAGATTGCATTATCAGAAATTGAAAAAGCTGCAATCACCGGGGTGAGAGAGTTGAATCTGTCGATGTTGAAACTTGCTCAATTGCCTGCTGAGATTGGGCAACTGGTGAATTTAGCCTCCCTCAATCTTTCCGATAACGAGCTCGAAACACTGCCGGCTGAGGTCGGGCAGCTTGTTAATCTGACCTCCCTCAATCTTTCCAATAACGCGCTTCAAAGACTGCCTGCTGCGATCGGACAACTGGTCAATTTGACTTCCCTCAATCTTTCGAATAATCAACTCGATCTCCTGTCAAAAGAAATAGGACAACTTGCCAATTTAACGTCCCTCGACCTTTCCAGCAACAGACTCAGCCTCCTGCCAGAAGAAATTGGGCAACTGGTCAACTTGACTTCAATTTTTATTGCAAATAATCATCTCAAGTCATTGCCTGTAGAAATCGGACGACTGGTCAACTTGAATTTATTCGGTCTTTCGAATAATACGCTATTTTCCTTACCAGAGGAAATTGGACAACTGGTTAATTTGACCGCGTTGTATCTTTCCAGTAATCAACTCAAGCTATTGCCCAGGGGGATTGGCAAACTTGTTAACTTGAAGTCGCTTCTTCTTGCCAACAACCATCTTGAGTCTCTCCCTGTGGAGATCGGCAAACTCGTCAATTTGACTATCCTTGCTCTTTCCAATAACCAACTCAATTCTCTGCCTCCTGAGATTGACCAGCTCGTTAATTTGACTACCCTTGAACTTGTGGACAATGAACTATCAGAGTTGCCTGCCGAAATTGGAGAGTTATCCCAGCTAAAAAGATTATTCCTTGATAATAACAATTTGCTGGTTTTACCCAACGAGATAGGCAAACTGAAGGACCTAAGGACTTTGACCCTACGACCCAGAGATCGATCAGGTGAGAATCAACAGAAAAAAAGAACAAATAGTCTTGCAAGCCTACCGGATGGGTTCAAGAATCTCAAAGACCTGGAGATGTTGAACCTCAAGGGGAATTCATTACCGATCCCTCCAGAAATCCTGGCAAAAACCAATCAGCCGCTCGCAATTCTGGATTATTACTTCTCGCGACTAAAAAAAGCCCTCAATGAATGTAAAGTTTTAGTGGTCGGACAGGGCAGTGTTGGAAAAACATCTCTGATTCAAAGATTGATAATGAAGAAGTACAACCCTGATGAAAGTAAAACCGAGGGGATAGTAATAACCCAATGGCAGATCCAATCTGAAACAGATGACGATTCATCGAAAATCAACCTTAATATTTGGGACTTTGGTGGGCAGGAAATCATGCATGCCACCCACCAATTCTTTTTAACCAAACGCAGCCTATACATGCTGGTACTCGATGCACGGCTCACGCAAGAAGAAAATAGAGTTGAGTATTGGCTAAAAGTAATCCAATCCTACGGTAGCAATTCCCCTGTTTTGATCATTGGCAACAAGATTGATCAACACCCGCTTGATATTGACCGTATCGGTTTACAGAGGAAATATTCCAATATCGTAGGTATCCTGGAAACGTCTGCTGCATTGGGGATTGGCATTGAAGAACTCAAAACTGCCATCACCATTCAAGTTAACATCCTTCCACACGTTCGTGATTTATTACCTGAAACCTGGTTTACAGTCAAAACAAAACTCGAAGTCGTGGGACACGAGTCTAATTTCATCACACATGATGATTACGATAAACTTTGCAGCCAGAATAGTGTGCACGATGAAACCAGCCAGCACACATTGATCAGCTTCCTCCATGACCTTGGCGTTGTTTTATATTTTCAGGATGATCCAAGACTGGAATCACTCGGGATTCTCAATCCACAGTGGGTCACAAATGGGGTTTACAAAATTCTCAACTCACACACTTTGTTCCAAAACAAGGGCATACTTACAGTTTCCCTGCTTGATGAGATTCTAAATCTACCTGAATATCCACGCGGCAAGCGTCTCTTTATAGTAGATATGATGAAAAAGTTCGAACTTTGCTACGATATCGAAGTCGATAAAACCTTCCTCGTGCCTGATTTACTACCCAAGGATGAACCCGCTGAACTAAAATTTACAGGTATCGCTGCCTTTGAATATGCTTATCCTGTTTTGCCATCCAGTATCATTACTCGCTTTATTGTTCGCATGAACCAACATATTCACGATGGCTTGGTCTGGCGCACAGGTGTCCTGCTCAAAATCGGCAATAACCGCGCTCTGGTCAAAGCTGACAGCGAAGACCGCAAGATCACCATTGCCATTGAGGGTCTCGAACACACCCGCCGCGACGCCCTGGCTGCGATACGGTATCAATTGGATGAGATCCATAACTCAATAAAAGGATTGGATGCTCAGAAAAGAGTACCGATTCCAAATGCACCGAATGCCGAGCCGCTGGAATACGAGTATCTGCTCATGCTCGAGCGTGAAGGACAAGAGGCACATCTAGTCAAGGATGGAACTCGGCTTGTGAAAATCAATGTCCGTGAAGTGCTGAGTGGTATTGAAAGAGAGTCCCAGCGAAGAGAAACTGGAGGAAGCGTGACAAATATTTATGTTGGCGGCAATTTTGATGGCAATTTGACGGTCGGTGACGATAATCAATCCATCAAAGATAGTTACAACAGGATCGCTTCGGCAAAGATTGATACCAATCTCAAGGAAACCCTGAAGCAGCTTACGGATGCTGTGGCGGTCATGGCAAAAGCACTTCCCGCTGAACAGGCTGCTGAAGCCACAGACGATCTGGCTAAACTGGTAGAGGAAGCCACCAAGCCAGCGCCGAATAAGAAATGGTATTCGGTGAGCATTGAGGGTCTCATCAAGGCGGCTGAAAATGTAGATAAAGTGGGCGGACCAGTGATCAATCTATCGCGGCAGGTGCTGTCAATTTTGACTGGGGGAATAGTAAGCTAGCTGCCACACAGGTTTAAACTCCCCGCTCCAAAAGCAGCGGAGGATCAGAATTCTGTTTTCGCCCGGATGGCCACAAACAGTACTGTCATTAAATCAGGAACATCACGATAAAAAAGCGAATG
The DNA here is from genome assembly GCA_035298105.1 of Anaerolineales bacterium. GTDB lineage: Bacteria > Chloroflexota > Anaerolineae > Anaerolineales > Villigracilaceae > Defluviilinea. The sequence continues at coordinate 34,707 of DATGYJ010000086.1, forward strand.
ACAACCTCAGGTCTCGCAGCACATCCTGGTAAATTCAATCTGGAAAACCCTATGTTGACACAGGTGTGAATTTACCGTATGATATTCCTAAGCGCTTATCCTGGAGGCATGCGCACTTTGATGGTTAACATGCTTCCTATGGTGGTGCATCGTGTGATGCCGTAATCCAGCAGACGTTGTAAGAGGAGTCGTTGCGGTTCATTCCGCAATCGCATATCCGAGCGATAACGTCGATCCCCAATCATTCGCTCACTCTCATAGCCACTGTCGCCTGACGTCCACGGACAAAATCGAGGTGACTCAAATGTACAAGCTTGCCTTATACGCTACGGGCGGATGGCAAGGTTCTCGACGACTCTCCCCGGCTCGCAAGCTGGCGCCGGGACGAGAAGCCAATGGATAAATAGGCAATGAAACTACGCCGGATGTGTCATGCGGTTTTGCTCCTTTGCACACTTTTGACGTCTGGCTGTGGCTTGTTGTCTGCGCCGGAAGCTATGGCGACCACCACGCCTGGGGGAAACCTGGCGAGCACTGCGATCTCCATCCAGACCCCGACCGGTCTCGACCGTGGCAACGTTAACCTATCTCACCTCAACTTCCTTGTCGAAGATGCCGAGATTGCCGGCCAGCCGATGGCGATCACGCATATTTATAGTGAGTATCCGCACTATGAGTGGGTGGATGCTTCCGGGGAGGGGATTGCGGCAGTGGATGATGCCGCCCGGGCTGCCCTGGTTTACCTCAGCGACTATGAAACCAGGCGCGACCCCAGCTCCCTGGATAGGGCCCGGCGGCTGCTGAACTTCGTTCTATACATGCAAGCCGAGGATGGTCAGTTCTACAACTTTATCCTCGACCGGGCCGGCACGATCAACCAGACCGGGAATACCTCTTTCAAATCCTCTGGCTGGTGGGCTGCCCGAGCCGCACGCGCCCTGGCCACAGGCTACCGGGTATTTCGCTCGCTGGATCCAGCCTATGCTTCTCAAATTGACCAAGCATTCCTGCGTATTCGGGATGTTTGGGCGGGCGAGGTCGCCGTCAATTACGGAAAGTATGACTCATTGCATGGCCTCCAGATCCCAGCCTGGCTGATCGCCGGCGGGAGCGACGTGACCAGCATCGCCGTGCTGGCCCTGCTCGAGTATGACAGCGCCACCGGCGGTCAGGATGCACCTACCCGTGATTTGCTGGTGAGGCTGAGCGAGGGTCTGGCCGCTTATCAGGCGGGCGATCATCGCAACTATCCGTTTGGATGGCATCCCGATAGCGCGGCCTCGCCCTTCACCTGGCATGCCTGGGGAAGCAACCAGGCCTTCGCCCTGGCGCGGGCGGGTCAGCAGCTGGCTCGTCCCGAATGGATCGCCTCGGCCCAGCGCGGGGCCGATAGCTTTTATGTACGGCTCCTGGCCGGAAAGATGGTCGGCGAGTGGGGCGTACTTCCGGATGAGTTTCCACAGATTGCCTATGGCGCGAATAGCCTGGTCGAGGCGCTCGTGGCTTTACACCAGGCGACCGGTGACGAGGCATACGGTAAACTCGCCGGTCTGGCCGCAGGCTGGTTCTACGGGAACAATGCAGCCGGCTTCCCGATGTACGATCCGGCTACTGGCCGCGGTTATGACGGACTCCTGGGTCCAAGCAGCTTTCGGGTGAACCAGAACGCCGGGGCCGAGTCGACCATTGAGGCGCTGATGGCCATGCAGGCGATCGACGTTGATCCGGTCGCCAGCCGCTATCTTCTCTACCGCCCCGCCGCAGCCGAGAGCTGGCAGGTTCTCGAAGCCGAGAATGCTCACCAGACGCGCGGGGATGTGGTCAGATCATACCGAGCAGCTGAAGGCACCGGCGAAGCCCGCTGGAGCAACGGCCACTATATTCTGCTGGGCGCAGCGGATGGCTTCAGCCAGGAATTCACAGTACCTAACCCCGGCTCGTATTACCTGTACATTGCTTACTTACGCCAGGGCCTGCCGCATGAAGGTCTCATGGTGGAGGCGCTGCAGTCAGTCGCCCCTCCCGCAATTGACGGCGACCTGGGCGAATGGACGGCTGCTCAGCCCCTTTCGGCAACTAACATAGCCAATATTCTGAGGGGGGCATCCGGCTGGGGTGGCTCGGACAAAGATGCCTTTGTTGGCTACGTGATGTGGGATAACCAGAACCTGTATGTGGCGGCAAAAGTGCTTTCCCCCACGCACCACCAGACTGAGATCGGGCCTTCGGTCTGGAAGGGCGACACGCTCTGGATTTACCTGGACACACGCCGGGACCGCAGCACCCTGGACGACAAGCTCACCCTCGCTCAAACGCCTCAGGGTCCGCAACTCTGGGATTGGAAGGTTAACAGTTACCTGCGCGGGGCCGAATTGTCCTGGAAACAAGGGGACGGTTTCTACACTTATGAGGCCGCCTTGCCCTGGAAGTCACTGGGTGTTGACAAAGTGCAATTAGGGCAAGAGATGGGTCTGGAGCTGGGCCGCGGCTGCTGCGGCAGCGGCTTCCAGGACCTCTCGGGCACGGATCCTGATACTGCTGCCAATTTGGTCAAGATGATACTCGTGGACCGGTTATCGCCTGGCGAGAACGGTCCGGTGGTTGTGACCGGTCCAGATGCGGTGGCGCTGCGCTGGAACCTCGATGGGGGCAGTTTCCGCTTACAGCCCGAGGCCGGATCGCCCGATCGCGATTATCTATGGTTGGAGCGGTTGACCTCTATCCCTGTAGACCTCACGGCCGGATCACATACGCTCACGCTCGAATACGCCGGTAGCGATGCCTCACGCTCGGCTGCCATCGATGGCTTCCTGTTGATACCGGCAAGGCTAACTAAGACTTTCATCGGCTCCGGCGGCAGCCTCGCCCTTACTTATGATATCCAGCTTGGCCAATGGAATATAGTGGAGCACTGATCATGTTAGAAAGATTGCGGCTCGAAAATATCGTCAATCGGTCGGGAGCATCGACTGCCCTACGAATAGGACTGCTCAAGAGAGGAGGTGAGGCAATTCAGGAATGATATCGTGCATTATCACGCATAAATCCAATTGATCAAACAGAATTAGGAGAGAGAAAATGTCTAAGATTAGCAAGATTTTGGGTCTGCTTCTATTGATTTCCCTGCTGTTGACAGCATGTGGATCGAATGCAACGCAGGCACCCGCCGCAACGCAACCACCGGCGGCAACGTCAGCGCCCGGTGCGACGGAAGCACCGGCAGCCACGGAAGCGCCTACCACAGCCCCAGCCGGGGAAAAGACGACCATCACGCTGGCCACCTGGGCCGGAGCCGATGAGTCGAAGGAGTTACAGGGTGTCATCGACAAGGTGAACGCGGAGGCGACTGATTTCCAGATCGTGCACCAGGCGATCCCGGCGGATTACTACACCAAAGTGCAGACTATGATCGCCGGGAACACTGCGCCGGATTTGATGTGGTTATCACAGGAGTTCGTGGCTAATTACGCCGATAACGGTGCCATCATGGATGTCACCGACCAGGTCGCCGCGCTGAGTGATATGCCGGCTGCCAAGCTGGATGATTACTATCCGGGTTCCCTGGCGGTTGCAAAGTACCAGGATAGACTCTACGGTCTGCCGTGGATCGCCCAGCCCGTGGTGTTGTACTACAACCCCGATCTGTTCCAGAAGGCCGGTGTCAACCCGCCCGACGAGAGCTGGACCTGGGACACGTTCAAGGATGCAGCCAAGAAACTGACGCTCAAGGACGCCTCGGGCAACGTGACCCAGTATGGAACGAGCTTTAACGGCTGGCCGCCCATCCAAATGTTTATCTGGCAGGCCGGTGGTGAGGTGATTACCCCTGACCTCAAGAGCTCTCCGATCGATAGCCCGGAAGCGCTCCAGGGTGAACAATTCTATGCCGACATCGTCTACAACCCCGACTACGCTGTCCCCGAAGACGTTATCAAAGAACAGGGCTTCGGAGAAATGGCAAAGGCCGGTAAGGTCGCCATGTTCTTCGGCGGAGCCGCAGATGATCTGGACTATGCGTACCAGAAGGATCCGAAGAACGCTAAATTGATGGTAGCGTTAGTCCCGAAGGGACCAAAAGACCGCACTACCTTCGCCTGGACCGCGATTACCGCTGTCTCCACTCAGACCAAGAATCCGGACCTGGCAGTCAAGGCGATGGTGGCTCTGACCGACGGCATCCACCACTGGAAAGTACTGGCTCCACGCAAGTCACTGGCTACGGTCGACGTGATTGCGGCGGCTGTGCCAGGCAAGAAAGACTCTGCTGAGGTGATCTTGAAGGCCGCGGAATCCATGCGCTCATTCAACGTCGTCCCCAAGCATTCGGATTGGGATACGATCTTCTGGGAGCAATTCCAGGATCCGCTCTTCCACAAAAAAGGGACTGCAGCTGATCTGGCCGCGGCCGCCCGCCCCAAGCTGGAAGAAGTACTCCCCCAGGAGTAATTTGAAACTGGCAGGGGTAAGGCATCCTTAACCACCGTCCCGAAGGTTGTGAGCATCAAACGCCAAATACGGATACTATGAAGGATTTACCATAGTCGCTCACATCTACAAGCTCAACCTTCGGGACGTTCTATAGTGGGGTGGGTGCAGGTGTGACGGAAGACTGAGGCCGCCCTACCCCTAATACCCTTCTTTCTTCTTGCTTCTTTCCTTGAGAGGCTTCCTATGATTGATACTGGTTCGTGGGTTCACGACTACAGCCTGACGTTCAGTCACTGGCTGCTTGTCGGCGGAGCCGTCCTGCTCATTATCGTGCTCACCAGCCGCCTGCTCCAACTGCTCGGAATGAAGCAGGAGGCAGCGACCGGCCTGGCGTTGATCATGCCCTGGCTGCTGGGCTTCATTATTTTCAACCTATACCCGTTTATTGCATCGCTCTACCTGAGCTTAACCGACTATAACATGCTGCGGCCGCTCTCGCTCGCCAAGCTTCCTTATCTGGTGGGCCTCAAGAACTACCAATACGCGCTGACGGGTGATCCCAACTTCTGGCCGAGCATCCGGATCACATTGTTGTATGGAGCCATTTCGATCCCCCTCGGTCTGGCCGGGTCGCTCTTTACGGCGATGCTGTTGGCTCGCAACGTCCGGGGCGTGGGGATCTGGCGCACGCTCTACTATCTGCCGGCCGTCCTACCTGCCGCAGCGACTGCCCTGCTGTGGCGCTGGATGTTCAACCCCTCCAGCGGGCTCATCAACACTTTGTTGAGTCCCTTCCTGAATTTGTTCGGCCTGGGGAAACCGGCCTGGTTCACCGAGCCTCAACTGGTATTGCCCTCCTACGTGATCATGGGCATGTGGGGCATTTTCGGCACCACCACCGTCATCCTGCTAGCTGGCTTGAAAAATGTGCCGCGCGAGCTGTATGACGCGGCGATTGTGGATGGTGCGGGACTGCTCGGCCAGTTCAGGCATGTCACCCTGCCGCAAGTGACGCCCACGCTATTCTATGTGTTGGTGACCTCGATGATCGGCGCCTTACAGTTCTTTACCCAGGCGTTGTTCATCCAAACCCCGCGTGAGGCCGGCATATTCCTGCAGGTCTATATCTGGCAGGAGGCCTTCCAATCCCAGAAGATGGGCTATGCCTCGGCGCTATCCTGGATCTTACTGGTTATCACCCTGATCTTGACTCTGCTCGTCTTCCGCTCCCAGGCTCTCTGGGTGTTTTATGAAGGCGAATTGCAGCCGGAGAGGCAACAACCCCGCCGGCGCGGGTTGCTGGCAGGAGCACGCGCCGGTCAACAGATCAGCGAGGGGCAGCCTACGCCCCATGGAGGAGCTTAGATGGCTACTGAAGCAATTACCCCGCAGGGGAATGTGGGTCCTGTGGAAGGCCAATCGATGAAGCGTCAAAAAACGCTGGTCGACTTCATTACCTATTTGCTGCTCGGCCTGGGTGCGGCGATCGTGCTGGTGCCTTTCTGGTGGATGATCCGTACCTCTCTCACCGCGGAAAGTCGCTTGTTCGTTTATCCCCCACCGTTCATCCCCGATCCGATCGTCTGGAGGAACTATCTCGAAGCCTGGAACGCACTGCCGGTCTCGTTTACACGCTTCACCGCCAATACCGTTTTTATCACCGTCCTGGCAATGACGGCAGAGATCTTCACCTGCAGCCTCGTGGCTTATGGTTTCGCGCGCTTCCGGTTCCCGGGACGTGATTTCCTGTTCATTCTCATGCTTAGCACGATGATGCTGCCTGGAGTCGTGACACTTGTCCCGACGTTCATCCTCTGGCGCGAGCTGAAGCTCATTGACACCTATGATCCCATGACTGTCGGCGCCTGGTTTGCCTGGGGACCGGCCTATATCTTTCTCCTGCGCCAGTTCTTCCTGAGCCTGCCACGGGAGATCGAGGAAGCTGCCCGCATCGATGGAGCGAACACGTTCCAGATCTACTGGCATATTATGCTCCCGCTGGTCAGGCCGGCGCTCCTGGCAATTGCCGTACTCAGCTTCATCGGCAACTGGAACAACTTTATGGGTCCTCTCATTTACCTGAATAGCGGCGAGAAGTATCCCTTGATCATGGCGCTTAAGTTCTTCGAGCAGAGCCTATCCAAAGAAGCACCCAAATTCCATTACATGATGGCCATGACCACGATGATGTCGTTCCCGTTGCTGATGCTCTATTTCTTTATGCAGCGTACGTTGATTGAGGGCATTACCGCTGGAGCTGTTAAGGGTTAGAGGGCAGCGGTAGATAACTGTACCGTAAAGTGCTCAAACGGTCGGCGGTCGCAGATTGCCATTCATAACCCGAAGGACTGTGGTCCACAAAAATTCCACGTCGGGAGATCCGGCTGTTCCAGGCGCGGAAGTAAGAGAAGACCAGCCGAAACTATAAATCCGGCACCAATGCTCTACGCCACAGCGGGCCGGCGAGTCATGTGTTCGCGGCCCCAAAGCCAGAGCGCGCCCAAACCAAACCGGATCGCCGGGGTTGATCAACATCCGGGCAGCCAGATCGAGTCCCCCTTGAGCACCGGGCAATATAATGATTTGTTCCGGTGAGCATTGGACTCTGCGGGAAACCGTAATATGTGCTGCAATCGCTTCACGCAGTGGAGGATAGCCAAACAAATTTTGGTACGTAAAAGCACTGGCAGGCATGCTTCTTGTTCGATGGACAACAAGCCGTGACCAGAGTTTGTAAGGGAAAGCTTGCAAGGCAGGAACACCAAAAGGAAATGGGAGCGGTGACACTCCAGCTGGATCTGGCGCCACTGCAGATATGCGCAGATCAGCGGCTTTACTTGCTGCTAGAAGCGCACAGTCATGATGGTCTATCCCATTGTCCAGGTTGTGGGAAAAGATTACGCACGACCGGCATAATTCCCCTCAACGAGCATTTTGACTAGCTGATTGCAAATCGGCATCACCTGCGCCGCGACTCTGTGAGGCGACAGGTCGCAGAAAGAATTTATCCTACACTGTTGAATGCCAGGGTCGCTGTTCGTCTGGTTCAGGGTTGCACATTCTAGCTGCCATTATTTGGATCGGCGGGGGTGTGATGCTTAGCCTTACCGCTATCCGAGCACAAAAAAGCAAGGACCCGCGCATCATGAAGATTTCGCACAAACACTCTCATATGCTGGCCTACGGGTTCTTACTCCTGCTGTTGCAATGGTGCTGGTGACTGGTGTTTGGCTCGTTCTCATAAGTGCTGACTGGAAATTCACGCAGTTGTGGATTTTACTTGCGCTTGGAGCGTTCGTTGTTGCCTTTCTGATCGGCGCAGTCTATTTGAGTAGGGTCGCTATGCAACTTGAGCGACTTGTCCGGGTCACAGATCCACATTTGCCAGCAGTCCGTGAAAGCCTTCGCCGCTGGATCCTCGGCTACCGAGTTGTATTGATTACCCTGTTGTTTGTCGTCTGGGATATGGTTTTCAAACCCTGTCTTTGACGCACATTGCTGAATTAACTTATGTCCCCTATAAATCCAGGTTGGCTGGGTATGCGGGATGCGGACCCCGCAGCTACTTGCAGGACCACGATAAACTCGTGGTCTTTATTTTTTTAAGGTCTGCATGCTGCGCAATAAGTCCTACCCGTCATATTTTACGAACTATAACCTGCAAAGCTATGGTTCACGAATTTCCCAAAACTGGAGGTTTTTGTATGAACCGTAGACCCTTAGATTTGTTGCCACTGGCGAGGCAATCACCGGTTTTGCAAACCACAAAACCGCCGAGGGATTATCCGACCGGTCCGTTGATTCTTACAAACGGCTCCTGGAACATTGGGCAGAATTTTGGAATTTGGGTATATAATGTCACCTTCTAATGATTAGAAAGGCTAAGTAATAATGAAGAGAATACTTGACGTGTGTGCGCGAGACTTAATGGATACTACCCCGAATATTATGCAGTCTATTCGTATCGAAATGCGTCGTGGACGTGAAGCTGATCTGTCGATTCCCCAGTTCAGGACGATGGGGTTTATCCAGCGCCATCCAGACTCTTCCCTCTCCGACCTGGCAGACCATCTGGGCCTAACCCTGCCCTCGGTTTCAAAACTAGTCGATGGTTTGGTCAAACAGAAATTGATCAGCCGTCAAGAATCAACCGTTGACCGGCGACGGCTGACGCTGGTCTTGACGCCAAACGGTGAATCCATTGTTAATTCTGCGCGTGCAGGCGCATTAGCCCATCTCACAAGAATCATGAGTTGTCTTTCCAATGACGAGCTTGCAACAATTCATCGAGCCATGGAACTTTTGAACCCATTGTTTGTGTCACAGGGAGAACAACCACTGGTAAAAAATATTTTTTTGGGAGCTGATTAATGGAAGAACCCATCTCTGCAGAACAACCGATCGGACCTGTTGCGCCGCGCAGCCTGACCACCAGCCAGACCTTCTCTGCCATGCGGCACCGCAATTTCCAGTTGTATTTTGGGGGACAACTAATTTCGAATATTGGTACATGGATGCAGATCATCGCACAGGGCTGGGTGGTCTACCAACTTGGCCATTCGGAGGTAACGCTTGGTCTGGTCGCCTTCGCCTCTGCCATTCCCACACTTGTAATTTCCCCCTGGGGCGGCGTAATCGTGGATCGTGTCTCACGCCGCAGCCTGCTGTTGTTGACCCAGTCAAGTTCCATGCTGCTGGCATTTGTGATGGCAGCCCTGACATTTACGGGCGCAATCCGGGAATGGCATGTGGTTGCACTGGCCGCTCTGTTGGGCCTGGTCAACGCCTTCGATGCTCCGGCGCGCCAGGTATTTGTCCCGGAAATGGTCGGAAAAGATGACCTACCCAACGCCATCGCTCTGAACTCAATGATGTTCAACAGTGCACGCGTCATCGGCCCGGCTCTGGCTGGCCTTTTGCTGGCGATCATCGGGGCCGCCTGGTGCTTTACGGTTAACGGCATCTCCTTTCTGGCAGTGCTGATTGGTTTATGGCTGATGAAACTTCCGCCCCGTCAAACTGCGCACAACGCCGCTTCGCCCTGGCAGCAATTGATCAGTGGAGTGCAATATACCGCCCGTAACCGCCAACTTTCCGCCTTGATTTTGCTATCGCTGGTATTTAGCATTTTTGGGATTTCCTATTCCACCGTGTTACCCGCTTTTGTAGAGAAGGTCCTCCATCAGGGCGCATTGGCGTATGGCTGGGTAAATGCGGCTTCCGGGTTGGGAGCGGTCAGTGGAGCGTTCCTGCTTGCGCATCGCGTGAGCCATGGCCGGCGCGGACAATTGCTGGTATTGACCAATATCGCTTTTCCGCTGATTTTGATCGCTTTTTCCTTCACATCCTTATATCCGCTTTCGCTTGTACTGGCTTATGGACTGGGCGTGGGTTTTATGGTGCAGTTCACCACCATCAACACCCTGTTGCAAACCCGCGTGGAGGATAGCTTCCGCGGGCGGGTGATGGGACTGTATACACTCACCTTCTTTGGTTTTGCGCCGTTCGGAAACCTGCTGATTGGTTTCCTTGGCGAAAAATTAGGTCTTGGAATTGCCATGACACTTTTTGCTGTCTGCTCGCTAATTCTTTCACGCCTGGTTTTAATGAAGACTCCTGAAATACAAAAGTTATATTGATGAACTATAAATCAACGAAGCCTGCTCGCGAAAAGCAAGTGACGCATACCCGCTAAGCCTAACG
>DATGYJ010000087.1:0-4038 GCA_035298105.1 Anaerolineales bacterium
GTCTCTCCCTAGGTCCGGTGCCCTGGCGGAAGTGATTTCAGCACTATTTCCCCTGCCATCGTTCCTGCCCGGGCTGAATTACCATTAGAAAGGTGAAGGATACTTTTTTCTCAAGTAAAATCTAACTCTATGAAAGAGTTCATTTACTCCCGCAATGCAGTCTATGAAACTTTACGCGCCAGGCGCAGGGAGGTTTTCAAACTCCAAATAGCGGAAGGCGCGCAGGAGAAGGGCCGGCTGGCAGATATTCTGCAGATGGCAAAGGATCGCAAAATCCCGATTGAAAAAGTCCAACGCGCCCGGCTGGATAAATTCCATCAGAATCATCAAGGGGTGGTAGCAGATGTCAGTGGATATTCCTACAGTGACCTGGTTGAAATCCTCGAGCTTGCGGATCAAAAGAATGAACCGCCGTTCCTCCTGCTGCTCGATTCATTGAATGACCCGCAAAATTTTGGAACCCTGTTACGAACTGCCGAAGCCATTGGCGTGCACGGCGTCATGATCCCATTAGCGCATACGGTGGAAGTGACGCCGGCAGTGGTCAATGCTTCCTCAGGTGCGAGCGAGCATCTGCTGATCGCACGTACCAACCTCGCACAGGCCATCGAGACGCTTAAAGAGGCGGAAGTCTGGATCGTCGGTCTGGATCAGGCCGGGACTGAGCTCGAGGCGGGCAGTCGTCATTTGAAAGGCGCCCTGGGGTTGGTCGTCGGCTCGGAGGGTGAAGGCCTCCGGCAGCTGGTCCGTTCCCGGTGCGATATCGTTTTGAAGCTCCCCATGCGTGGAAAGATCGAATCCCTCAATGCCGCGGTGGCAGGTTCAGTGGCTTTATATTTAGCCTATCTGGCACGTACCGGTGGTTGAGTAGCCTGTGCTCTTCGTTCGTGGAGCAGTTGAACTGCTCCACGAACGAAGAGCGTCGAAACCAACGGAGCATAGGAGACTATATTGGTTCAAGCAACCTATCACTTTCCACGTGGGTTTTTGTGGGGAACTGCAACCGCCGCATACCAGGTGGAAGGCAACAACACCAACAATCAGTGGTGGCTATGGGAACAGGATGGCCATCTGCCGGAGGTCGCCGGTCTGGCCTGTGACTGGTGGGGCGGCCGCTGGAAGGAGGATTTCGACCGCGCCGCGGAAGGCGGACAGAATGCTCACCGCCTTTCGGTCGAATGGAGCCGCATCCAACCCACACCAGATACCTGGGATGAAGACGCCCTGGAGCGTTATCGCATAATGCTGCGGGGACTGCGTGAGCGGGGCATGACCCCCATGATCACACTGCACCACTTCTCCGATCCATTGTGGTTTTATGAGAACGATGGCTGGGAAAGAGTGGAAGCGGTTGCGTCCTTCGAAAAGTTTGTCCGCAAGACGGTAGATGCGCTCAAGGAATATTGCACACTCTGGTGCACGATCAATGAACCGAATGTGTACGCGATCTTCAGTTATGTGACCGGCGATTTTCCCACCAAACATCGCGGCCTCAATCTGGCTATGCAAGTCATGGCAAACATGCTGCGGGCCCATGCCGCGGCCTACCGGGCCATTCATCAGATCCAACCTGAAGCGCGCGTCGGATATGCCCATCACCACCGTCCCATGGTACCGAAGCGTCGCTGGTCGCCGTTGGATGCCCTGATGTGGAAGATCCGGCATGAAGGCTTCAACACGATCTTTCCTTCCGGCATCAGCACAGGGGTCATGAGAACACCGATGGGGAAGTTTCAAGTGCCTGAGGCGAAAGGCACGCAGGATTATCTGGGACTCAACTATTATTCGGTGGATACAGTTAGTTTTCACCTCGGCAAACCCAGCAAACTTTTCACACACGGCGAGTATCCGGCTGATGCCGATTTGAGTGAGAACAAATTTATTGCCAATATTCCTGAGGGCTTCTTCGATACGATCAAATGGGCGGTACGGACTTACCCGAACCTGCCCATAATCATCACTGAAAATGGTATCGAAGACTCAGATGACCGTGTCCGGCGCCGCTACATCGCTCAACATATTCATCAGATGTGGCGGGCTGTCAATTTCAACTGGCCGGTGAAGGGCTACTTCCATTGGACCCTGGTCGACAACTTCGAGTGGGAGCGCGGCTGGACACAGCGCTTCGGACTCTGGGAACTCGATCTCCAGACCCAGAAGCGGACCAGGCGCCCTTCCGCCGATCTGTACGCGGAAATCTGTAAGGAGAACGGTCTATCCTCAGAGATGGTGCAGAAGTATTGTCCTGAAGTTTTTGATAAGTTGTTTCCTGTATAAACCTTATATAATCGCCATACCATCATTAGTACTAACAAAGGAGAACAGGGCATGGACGCTAAAACGCGATTATCAGGGTTGAACGAGTTGCTGGCAATCATTTATGGTAACCACATGCAGCTTGGCCCGTTGCTGCGTGAACTGGGGTTTGAAGGAGCCCAGATCGAGCAATTGCAGGATGGATACCTTGAGGCTGTTACTACTCAATTTTTGGAGGTGATCCATAAACGGCTGACGAGTGACTCGGGCAGGGATACCTATTATCAAATCCTCAGCCGCCGTTATGGCTTGGACGGCGAGCCGCTTCAGCAACTTTCAGCAATTGCAGAGAAATATGGTTTCAGCCCTGAATATCTTCGGCTATTATTCGATGAAATCATTCATCGCTGCCAGAGTAAAGCCTGGCAAACAGACCTCAGGAAGAGCCTGAAACACATTGTCGTCAATCAGCTTGGGGCCATGCAGGAACGCCCCGCGCATGAGTATGTTACTGAGAAACTGGAGCGCTTATCCAATTTGCGCAATGCAGCCGAGTTCACCCGCCTGGATTATGAAACCAAGCGGACAGTAATCCTGAAACAGATCCAGTCTGAACTGGATGCACTCGACGCAGAATACAAGCCTGTGCTGGAAGCCGCCGAAGAAAATATTGCCGCCCTGGAAAATGAGATCAAAACCGATGTCCTTTTATATGGCGAAAGCGTTTCAGGTGGGATGTATCGCGCTTCCTACACCCAGGGACGTGTCTCCTGGGATAATGAGGGCATGGCAAAGTACGCCGCCTCCCACCCCGATGTGCTTCAATTCCGCAAGCAGGGACAACCCATTGTTTCGTTACGCGTGCTGAATAAAAATTAAATCTTCCTGCTGAATTTATTCGCAATATAGAAGTTGGATTTGGTGGGGCGGGCAGGCAATTCCTGGCGGATCTTCCGGCAGCGATTGATGAAGCTTCTGCACGCTGGAGACGGATCGATATCCTGCACGAACGACTTGGTTTCGAGCGCGAGCGCATCCGGGAATGGGGATTGGCGCACGCGGTCCTTTCAGCATGGTGGAGCATCGAGGAACACGGGGATTGGCGCTATGCAGCAGCGTTCGCCGAGATGATCGCTGAACTGCCGCTGAATTCATGAACTGTCTCTTGTTGTTTCGTTTCCTCCAAACAGAGAAGACCTCTGGCCAAACCAGAGGTCTTTCGTTTTCCGCTCTCTATCTCTTACACTCGGTCATGTTTCGAGATCAAAAAAGTCTATCTGCCGAGGAAAAGAAAGACTGCGGCGCCCAGCGCCAGAATACCAAGCAGGATGCCACTGGTAAAGACGCCAAAGGCGGCCAGAGCGGCAAACAGGAAGTACAGGATCATAAACCACGTGGAAATAGCTTTGGGCATGTTCATTATCATTCTCCTTTGAGGAAACAGTGCGAGGCTCCGCGAGCCTGCTAGTTAACTAAACACGCGCGTGATTGGCACGTTACGCGCTTTGTATTGTTCCCGGAATAACGGATTGCATGGAATGGTAAAATCGACGTCTATGACTACGACCACCTCAGCCGAATTTTCCATGCAGCGCGCCCACGTTTCGGACCGCGCCAACCCCGTGAGTTGGGTATGGTCGCATGCGCGCCGCCACGGATGGATCATCACGATGATGATTGCCGGGGCGGTGGGTAATGCGGCCCTGGCATCGCTGGTGCCTGTGCTAACCGGGGACGCGTTCAATGCAATGCTCAAGCCCGTTCCCGATACAAGCGTGCTTG
>DATGYJ010000088.1:0-2457 GCA_035298105.1 Anaerolineales bacterium
CTCCAAACGCCTTTTCGCTTCTTCAGAAGTTAATCCGTTCTCTTGAACCTTAAGAGTATCCAGCACTTCTTGTGTTTCCAGCGCATGCCAATCGTGCTGCGCAACATGCCGGGAAATAGTATCTGGAGCTTCAGCTTTGTCGTTCTTTTCAACGATCATACAAACTTCTCCAAAGTAATGTATGTGGCGATGTCAATTAAAAAAGACCACCACACCTTTTGTGGTGGTCTTGCCAACGCTCAGAGCGCATGGATCACCGATGGCACGCTTACCGAGCCAATGGAATGACGATGATCCATTGGCGCACCAGTCTTCGACGAGGCGCCACGGCTACTCCCCATCCAATTTCAGTTTACCCTAAAATAAATGTCTGTCAAGTCAGGATAGTGCAACTGGTTATCAAATTGGTAACGCTTTTCCACCACACCAGGGTGCTCCTGATATGATTTAAATATTCACCTGGCAGGCTCGATCCGTGTGCCGGAAGGAATTTCCGTGTTTTTGGCGATGACTACAATCCCATCGCGCACAAAATAAAGCTCATGATCAATATCTTTATCGCTCGGGAATGGACGAATGAGGACATCGTCGCCAATGCGTACATTCTTATCTAAGATGGCGCATTCAATATGACAATTCCTGCCGATACCAATTGGCAGGGTGCCGCGCGGCTTTTCATCGTTATAGTAATCCGCGCCCATAAGGATACTATCTTTAATGACTGTTCCTTCCGCGATCTGACTGCGAATCCCAACAATCGAATGGGTGATCTCCGCCTTACGGACGCGGCAGCCCTCGGCGATCAATACATCTTTTAGTTCACTAGCTTCCACCGTGGAGCCGGGTAAAAAACGCGCGTGCGTATAGATCGGCGACTTTGCATCATAAAAATTGAACGGCGGGTTTGGACCGGTCAATTGCAAGTTGGTCTCGTAGAACGACCGGATCGTCCCGATATCCTCCCAGTACCCGTCAAAATCAAATCCATATACCTTATGAGAATTGATCGCCTGGGGGATGATCTCGCCGCCGAAATCATCCTGTCGCAGGTGGTAGGTCAGCAAGCTCGTCAATACTTTGGTCTTGAATAGATAAATCCCCATCGAACCGAGCAAAGGGCGTGCGAGATCGTCGCGGCTGACGAACCGGTCTTGGACTTCGGGATCTTTCGGCTTTTCCACGAACGCAGAAATTTGTCCATTCCCTTCGCGCTTCAAGATCCCCAAACGGGATGCTTCGCTCTTCGCGACAGGCTGGACGGCTACCGTTATATCGGCATCTTTCTCCCAGTGATATTCCGCCATCAAGGAATAATCCATGCGATAGAGATGATCTCCCGCCAGGATCAACACATATTCCGCGCCACTCGCCTGGATCTCGAACAATTGCTTGCGGACCGCATCTGCTGTGCCCTGATACCAGGTCATACTTTGAGGCGTTTGTTCCGCCGCCCAGATCTGCACCCAGCCGGTGTGGAATACGTCGAAGTTATAGGCTTGGGAAATGTGGCGGTGCAGCGAAACAGAATTGAACTGCGTCAGGATCGCCACGCGGTAAATCCCCGAATTGATACAGTTGCTGATGGGAATGTCAATGAGACGATATTTGCCCGCGATCGGCACCGCTGGCTTCGAGCGAATCTTGGTCAACGGGTGCAAGCGTGACCCGCGTCCTCCTCCCATAATAACGCCCAGGACATCGTTCATTGATGGCATAGAAGCTCCTTTGGGTCATTGCGCGGGAGCCGCTGGTCGAGACGTAAACGTCGAGACCAAGCGACCGAAGCAATCCCCAGTTAGATTATATGAGATTGCTGCGCTGCGCTTGCAATGACATGCAATGCTATTATCTCTTAATTTTTAAAAGTTGTCGTACTTTTTTAGAGATATAAAGGAATGGATATGCCAAGATGATCAGCAAATCCATCAATACAAAAAGCAAATTCAGTTTCATTACTCACCTTGAACAAGACACACAACAGCTACAGCGAATTTCATTCTATGTTGCAGAATGCTGAAAGTCAACGGACTTCAGACTTATTAACAGAAACACCAATCTAAGCAAACATCCTCCATTTTGGAGGATGTTACTCTTCAGAGTATAATGCGAGCGGAGCCGAACAAAGTCGAGCAAAGCGAGTGCCGAAGGTGGGAATCGAACCCACATTCCCGGAGGGAACACGATTTTGAGTCGTGCGCGTCTGCCTATTCCGCCACTTCGGCTACTGGGGTGTCTTTCCCCGTGCGCCCCAAAGTATACCACTCCCAATACGAAGGTCAAGATAAAATGTAAAGCGGGTCGGCACATAGTATTCAAAGAGTGATCCGCTCCATGTAAAAGGAAAACATGAAACTCGGAATTATCGGATTGCCCCAATCAGGAAAGACCACTATTTTCAACGCATTGACGCGCGGGGACACACCCACCACAGCCTCGGCAGGTCGCTTCGAAGTCCAT
>DATGYJ010000089.1:0-38333 GCA_035298105.1 Anaerolineales bacterium
TGGCTGGAATCCTCATCGCTCTCGTCATCGCGCTCCCCTGGCTCGGTGCAATTATCGTTTGGCTGGCAAGAAATGAACATCCCAGGCTTCAGCATACTCTGGCAGTTGTTTTCGGCGTTCTGACAGCCATTACATCCATTGCGCTGTTCATGTTCGCGAGTTCAACGCCCGCAATCCAATTGCCACTTGGAAAAGCATTTGGTGATCTGACATTTGTTCCCGATGGCCTGGCCGTCTCACTAACTGCCATTGCGGCAGTGATTGGTTCGCTCGCTGTGATTTTCTCCGTAGATTACATGCACGGTGACGATCAGCTTGGACGCTATTATTTTCTTGTCCTGTTCTTTATCGGCGCCATGACAGGACTGGTGTTGAGCGGCAATTTATTGTTCACATTCTTCTTTTGGGAAATCACTGCACTATGTTCCTACGGCTTGATCTCCTTCTACAACGATGACCCGAAAGCGGTGGCCGGTGGGATCAAGGCGCTCATCATTACACAGGTTGGAGGGGTGGGTCTGCTGGCCGGTACGTTGATCGCTTTTACGAACCTTGGCAGTTTTCAAATTTCAGACCTTTTGGCACAGGCCTCCTCCCTGCCTGCGGCGGCTCTCTCATTGATCGCCTTCAGTTTCCTGATCGCCGCCGCCGCAAAATCAGCGCAGTTCCCGTTCCATACCTGGCTGCCAGATGCCATGGAGGCGCCCACGCCGGTCAGTGCGCTGATCCATGCCGCAACCATGGTCAATGCGGGCATTTATTTGCTGGCGCGCTTTTACCCCGCCTTTGAATCTGTGTCTGGCTGGAGAACCTCTGTGCTTCTGGTTGGTTTGATCTCCGCCCTGATCTCGGCCGTTTCGGCGCTCGTTGCCACTGATCTCAAACGTGTCCTGGCATATTCCACTGTCAGTCAGCTTGGTTATATGGTCTACGCCATCGGGGCGGGTGGTGTGTTCGCCAGCCAATTCCATTTGCTCAGTCACGCCGTCTTCAAGGCCTTGTTGTTCCTTGCGGCGGGTTCGGTCATTCACAGTGTCGGCACACGCGATATGCGCCGGATGGGTGGGCTTGGGGACAAACTACCTTTTGCGCGCAACGTATTTATCGTGGGTGCGCTGGCTCTGGCCGGTGTTCCGATCCTCAATGGCTTTTGGAGTAAGGAATTAATTCTCGAAGTCGGTCTGGAAGGCTCACCGTTTTGGGCATATGCCCTGATGTTGATCGGTGCCGGTCTCACGGCCTTCTATACCCTCCGCATGGTCTGGCTGGTGTTCTTCGGCAAGGAGCGAGAGTATCTGACCGTCCATCGGGCAGGATCAGCGATGAGAGTTTCACTTGTCATTCTGGCGGGCGGCACATTCGTCACATGGCTTTTCTTTGGTGGATTGAATGGACTCTTAGCCTCCACCCTGCCGTTCCATGGACTGGAGCGAGAGTCTCTTTTAGAACTTATCACAGCGATCCTCTCGGCTCCTGCGACCTGGCTCGCGTTAGGGATCGTTGCCCTGGGCTTTGGCGTCTTCTGGATCCGCGCCCGAGGCTTCGCACTCTTTGGAGGCGCCTGGCTCAACCCACTGGTAGAGAACTCCTTCGGCTTTGAGTCGCTCAATCGTTTCGTCGTACAGGGCACTTATAAAATTGCCGAACAATTGAGTCTTACACAAACAGGTGAATTGAATTGGAACATTCTTGGCATCATCAGTGCACTGCTGGTGGTGTTACTCGTTTTGTGGCTGGGTGCATAATGAATCTATTGAACTTCACCGGACTGATCACCATTCCATTGGTTTCCTCGCCGATCGTTTATCTGGCCGGAAGATTTGGAACTCGCGAAACCACTTTACATGGTCGCTCTTATTTCGTGCGTTTCCTGGCATTTCTCGCGGTGCTGGCGGCCTGGCTACCGTTCATTGTTTCCCTGCAAACGCTTTTCCTAAATGGTACGCAGGAATTCAATGTGAGCACCATCTGGCTGCGGGCGGATGGGATTAGCCTCCTGATGGCAGGCTGCGTATTATTACTTGGCACGCTCGTGATCCTATTCTCCGGATCGTATATGGCGGGCGAAGTTGGTGAAGAAAAGTATTACGCCATGCTGCTCGCCATGATGGGATTGATGATCGGGCTGGTCTCAGCCAGCGACCTGTTCAACTTATGGGTCTGGTTCGAGGCAATGGCCATCTCCTCCTACCTGTTGGTCGCTTTTTATCGTGAGCAGTCCGTCTCGCTGGAAGCCGGCATGAAATATCTCGTGCAAAGCGCAACGGGCTCGGTACTGGTGCTGGTTGGGATCGCCATCGTGCTGGCGCAGGCGGGGACATTGGACATGACAGAAATAGCGGCAGCCATTTCCAAGTCCGGAGTGAACCACCTCGCCATACTCGGCGCGGGAGCATTATTCATCATCGGCTTCGGCGTCAAAGTAGCGTTGGTTCCCATGCACACCTGGCTGCCTGATGCCCATTCACGGGCTCCCAGCGGCATCAGTGCCATGCTCTCCGGCGTGGTGATCGAGATTGGTCTGATCGCTATGCTGCGGGCACTGTCCACTTTGACGGGCTTCGTGCTTTCCTGGGGCATCCTGCTGATGGGCTTCGGCGCCGTGAATATGCTGTATGGCAACCTGCTCGCACTGCGGCAGACCATCGTCAAGAGATTGCTGGCCTATTCCAGCTTGAGCCACATCGGCTATATTTTGATGGGGCTTGGGATTGCGTTGTATTCCGGGATCGAGTTGGGCGCACAGGGTGCGTTCTTCCATGTGTTCAACCACATGCTGATGAAGGGACTGGCGTTCCTTGCCGTCGGTGCCTTGACCTACGGGATGCTCCTGCAGAATGGAACGCATCGGTCATTGAAAATCGCCGACCTGGCTGGAGCCGGGCAGAGATATCCATTGGCAGCGCTGGCTTTCAGCATCGCTGTCCTGGGGCTGGGCGGCATGCCGCCACTCGCCGGCTTTATGTCGAAGTGGCAGATTTTTGTGGCAGGCTTTCAAAGTCACAATAACTGGATCATCGCCTTAATGGTCTTTATGGCGCTCAACAGCGTGCTTTCGCTGGGATATTACGCGCCGCTGGTCAACCTGATGTATCGCAGGGAACCGTCTGAAAGGGTGGTTATGGGAAAACCTCTTACCTGGACGATCGCATTGCCGTTGATCGTGATGGCTTTGTTGGTGATCGTGCTCGGCTTTTTCCCGGTCCTGATGGACAGGTTAACCATCCCTGCGGCTGAACAATTCATGCAGATGTTTGGAATTTGAATATGAAAAGTATTTTGCTCTCTCCTCTCGTTGCATTCCTGATCTATTTTGTCGTGGTCTTCATCGTATCAGGGCTCGGAAAATTATTCTCCGCAACAGGCCGCAAAACTGAATTCAAAACAGCCACGTATGCAAGCGGCGAAGAAAGTGATCCCATTCCCGCCGCGCCCGGTTATCGTCAATTTTTCGTAGTGGCACTGTTCTTTGCAGTCCTGCATTTGGGCGTGTTGATGATCGGCAGCAGCGGTTTATCTCCCGTTGCGGGTCCATATTTGCTCGGTTTAATACTAGCCTTGGTCGCTTTGATCCTTGGATAAGAATGGTGAAGTATGAATATCAATAATGATCAATTATGGGTGAAGGTTGCAAAACAAGTGCGCACCTGGGCGCGGCTCAATTCCATTTGGGCAGTGCATTTCAACAGTGGTTCCTGCAATGGATGTGACATCGAGATCCTTGCCACGCTCACGCCGCGCTACGATGTCGAACGCTTTGGCATCCGGCTGATGGGCAGTCCGCGGCATGCGGATGTACTGATCGTGACGGGACCCGTCACACGTCAGGCACGGGAAAGACTACTGCGCACCTATGAGCAAATGCCTGAGCCGAAATTCGTTGTTTCCGTGGGTTCATGTAGTATTTCGGGCGGTGTCTTCCAGGGTTGTTACAACGTGGGCGGCTCGATTGATGAAGTCATCCCGGTGGATGTCTATATTCCGGGTTGCCCGCCGCGCCCTGAAGCCATTGTCGATGGCATTATCCAACTGCTCACCCACTTAAAAGATGGAAATCCACGCCCTGCCCGCAAAGAGCAAATGATTGAAGAGGTCGCTGCATGAACATCGCACAGAATTTGCAAAAAGCTGAACAGCTACTTGCCAGCTGGACCAAAGAGGCAACCCGTCCCGAAGCCAATCGTTTAGATGTTGTTATCTCGGCCGAGGATTTGCGTCCCGCTGTGACCGCCTTACACAAGGGGCACTGTGGATACTTATCAGCGATCACGGGTATGGATCTTGGGCCGGATGCCGGTCAAATGGAAGCGCTTTATCACTTTTGCTGCGGCGCGGCAGTCACAACTCTGCGTGTCCGCTTACCGCGCACCAACGACTCAACGCTGCCCACAATTGAAGATATTATCCCTCCCGCGACCTTCTTCGAACGTGAACTACATGAAATGCTTGGTTTCAAGATTACCGGCGGGAAAAGCAATGAACGCCTGTTCATTCCCGATGACTGGCCCGAAGACGTATATCCACTGCGAACGGATTTCGCCATCGAACAGGCAAAACCTGTGGAAGGTCGCCATGCGGATGAGCTGCCAGAGCAAGGCGTAGTGGGTGGAAACACTTTTGTGGTTCCCATTGGTCCTCAGCATCCGGCGTTGAAGGAGCCGGGTCATTTCGAATTCACGGTAGATGGCGAGATCGTCACTGCAGCTCGGATGCGCCTCGGTTATGCCCATCGCGGTATCGAGAAAGCTGCTGAAAGCCGCAACTGGATCCAAAACCTGTATCTCTTCGAGCGCATCTGTGGGATTTGCTCGCATACGCACGCGATGGCATACAGTCTGGGAGTAGAACAGCTTGCAAAGGTGGAGGTTCCCCCACGTGCTCAGGCGATCCGTGAACTGGTGGCAGGTATGGAGCGTATTCACAGTCATTTACTATGGCTGGGAGTTGCGGCGCACGAAGCAGGCTTCGATACACTGTTCATGTACTCCTGGCGCGATCGCGAGACGGTTATGAACCTGCTCGAACAGCTAACCGGAAATCGCGTCAATTATTCTGCGAATGTGCTCGGCGGCGTGAAATGTGATGTGGGCTTGGAACAAGCAACAGCTATCAAAGAAGGGCTTAACTATCTCGAGACCCGCATCCGCCATTACCTGGAGATCGTGACGACCGATACGATGTTCTTAAATCGTACACGCGGTATCGGTACCATCTCGTATGCCGAAGCAGAAGAGTTTGGTCTTTTGGGACCGACCGCCCGTGCTTCCGGTCTGCTGCGCGACGTACGCGTAGAAGCGCCTTACGGAGCCTACGTTCAGTTCCCCATCAGCGGGGTGATCGAAACCAACGGCGATCTGGAAGCGCGCTGTGTCGTCCGTTTGAAGGAATTGCTTGTTTCCTGTTTTGCCCTGCGTACGATCATTGACAACCTCCCGGAAGGTCCCCTCACTGTGAAGATGCCTCGTAAGATCCCAGCCGGGGAGACAGTTTCACGGGTTGAAGCGCCACGCGGCGAATTGTTCTACTACATCAAAAGCAATGGAGGCGAACATCCAACCCGGGTTCATATCCGTACACCCAGCTTATGTAACTGGGTCTCGGTGCTTGAAAAAGCAGTGGGACGCCAGCTCGCCGATGTACCGATGTTGATCGCCGGAATGGATCCCTGTTTCTCCTGCAACGACCGGCTCGTCACGACAGTGGGCAATACCGGTGACCGCCAGACCTGGTCGTGGAAACAATTGCGCCAACACGGAATTGAGTATTACCAACGATGAATACATTTACATCCCTGTTCTCTTTACTGATCTTCCCTGCCGGCCTGACGCTGGTTCTGGCAGGCATGTTCTACGAGTGGGTCGACCGCAAACTGGTAGCCCGCTTCCAAAACCGCGTGGGACCACGCTGGTTCCAACCCTTTGCCGATATGGTCAAGCTGTTTGCCAAGGAACAGATTACGCCCGGGATCAACAACCGGATGTTGTTCTTCGGCCTGCCGCTCGTGGCGATCTCCGGTGCATTGACAGCCGCTTTATATGTTCCATTGATCGGTTTAACCCCTGTCCATAGTTTTCCCGGCGATCTGATCGTAACGATCTATCTCCTCAGTCTTTTGACCATGTGTACGGGCCTGGGTGGCTGGAACACGAGCAGCCGCTTCTCCCTGATCGGCGCGACCCGCACGTTGACACAATTATTTGCCTACGAAGCTCCCTTCCTGTTGGCTTTGCTTGGACCTGCCCTGGCGGCTGGCAGTTGGCAAATCAGCAGTATTAATGACTATGCCGGCAATCATTGGTTTGCCATCACTCAGCCGGTGGGATTCATTGTGGCATTGATCGGTCTGATGGGGAAACTGGAATTGCCACCCTTTGACGCCCCTGAAGCTGAGACAGAAATTGTCGCAGGCGCACTCACCGAATATAGCGGGCGTGGACTAGCTATGTTCAAAATCGGGAAGTCGCTGGAACTGATCACCGGCATCACGCTGGTTTCTGCGTTCTATTTGGGCGGGCTGCATGGCGTTGTGCCATTTCTCATCAAAACACTGGCTGTACTCTTCTTAATGACGGTACTCCAGAGTCTGTTGACCCGCCTGCGCATTGACCAAACCGTTGGACTCTGGTGGCGCTTTGGGACCATTCTCGTATTGGCCCAGATCGTGTTCACTATTCTATTGAAAGGTTATTTCCTATGACCATCGGTACCATGTTTACGGATATCGTCCAGTCCTTTTTTACCAAGCACGACACGCAGCTTTATCCCGCTGAGAGAATTGCTCCTCCGGAACGTTACCGCGGCAGCCTTTTCTATAATCCCTCGCTCTGCACGGGTTGTAGTTTATGCGTCAAGGATTGTCCCTCCAATGCCATCGAACTGGTCATTCTGGATCGAGAGGCAAAAAAGTATGTGATGAAATATCATATGGATCGCTGCATTTACTGTGGTCAGTGTGTGGTGAATTGCAAACCGAAATGTCTCGGCATGTCCAACGAAGATTGGGAGCATGCGGCTTTAGATAAGAATTTTATGGTTTACTATGGAAAAGATAAAGACATTGCCACGTACCTGGAAAACATCGCTCAGCCTGCTGTTGAACCAACTGGCAGCTGAGTCTGGGACGCCGGAGCGGATCGCCATCGTTGGCATCGGAAATCAGTACCGCTGCGATGATGCCGCCGGGATCCTGATCGCACGCTCTCTGTCTCAGCATGAATGTGTCGCGGATGCGCATCGTATCCTTATCCTTGAAGCGGGTCACGCTCCTGAAAACAGTACCGGGGAACTGCGTAAGTTTGCTCCGAATCTGGTTCTGTTGATCGATGCGGCAGAGATGGGTAAAGCACCTGGCACGGTGGAATGGATTTCCGAAGAGGATATCGATGGCATGAGCGCCTCTACCCACAGCCTGCCGCTTTCCATGTTGGCGCTTTATTTGAAGATGGAATTGAACTGCAACGTGATCTTGCTGGGTATTCAAGCAGCCTCAAACGAGGTAGGTGAAACCGTCAGCTCGGAAGTATTGCAAGCGGTGAATGAAATCGTGAAAGAACTGGAGGGAGCGATCCTCAGTTGTATGTCAGTGGGGTCTCAAGCATAAATTCAAAACAGCAATTCCTGAAAAAATAAAAAGGGCACAGCTGTGCCCTTTTGCGTTAATGATAAAACTAGGCATGAGCTCTCGCCCGGCGTGAGGCTTCGACCCCGCCGAGATGCGACCGCAGGGCTCTCTGGCCGTATTCCCGGGCTACGCGGGCTCAGGAGACTGCCGGCCAGCGTATGAGACCAGATATAAAAGAATAAAGCCTGTGGTGGGCATAGCCTGATCACAACTCGCAACATTTTCAGATGGGTTTATCGTTTTTATCAACACCGCCGAATAATCTTCATTATCAAATTCCAACCAGGTGACCAAGCATGTAACTGCCCAGCCGTTATTCACGTTTGGATTGACATAAGCTCGATACGACTCAGGCGGAAACTCTGCCATTTGCCCATCACATAAACCTGCTCCTGTCTCTTCCCAGCCTAATTTCTTCAGCCACGTATCGTAATAGTTCTCAACATCATTTTCGGTTTCCAAGCTGTCCTTGCCCAGCTTAACGCTAACGTACATGCGGTGTACAAAGTAACGATGGCCCAGAGGATCGTTCCAAACATAAGTCGAAAACTCTTCACTCATCGCGTTCTTGCCTGTATAGGTTAGCAATTCATCAGCGCGAGGCATTGGGATTTCAAGTGTTACATACTGGGGCTTTTCTTTCAATAACAAACTAACATGAACGATCAACAATACAATCAATACAACAATCCCTATATAGATCAGTGTGCGTTTCTGCATACTTCACCTCAACTCGCTTAGCATTGTATTTTGATGTGTCCCGGGCGTTGAAGCTGTGATGTCCCCCAGGCGAGGACTTACTCGATGAGTGATTTCAAAGGATTGAACAACTGCTCTCACCAGGCGCAGGTTTCCCGCGATTTAGACGAGCTTTATTTATGGGTTTTTTTCGCAATATATTTCACACCCTCAATGTCTTTGAAATGCTCATCCTGCGTCCAGAGCGTAGCATTGTGGGCGCGGGCAGTTGCAAGAATAATACTATCTGCCATCGGCAATTTTAGCTCAAAGGATAAATCAGCCGCAATCAAGGCGATCTCTCGATCCAAATCAACAATTTCGCCATCGTACATGATGGCGACTGCTTCGAGCGCGTCGGTTCTGCCTTTTTCAATCAAGATTCGTTTAAATACCTCAAAAATACTAATGGTTGGCACAACGGCATTTGCAACATCTTGAATGGCAGGCGCGAAGAACGAAGCGTTTTCGCCGTTGATAAAATATTCCAGCCAGCCGGATGAATCGATGACATTCATACGCGGTCTTCTGCCTCACGCTCAATCGTGCTGCTCATGCCCTTGAGAAATCCACGGGCTTGCTTGATGTTGCGCACGGGAACTACTTCCAATACATTGCCATACACGATCAAACGCACTTTCTGCCCTGGCTTGATGCCCCATTTCTCCCGAATAGCCCGAGGGATAACCATTTGGTATTTTTCCGAGATCGTTACAGTATCCATTTTGTCTTACCTTTCTCTATCGATAAACTTATCCGTAAAACAATTATACCTCGCTTGGCAAGCGCCCTGCCAGGAGCAATGTGAGGTAGCTCTGACCAATCGTCACTATCAGGAAAGTGATTCCCTGGGGTTGCGATCAGCGCCATGCACCCAGAATGGCGCCCATAAGCACGTAGTCGAGGAGATGGTTGCCGGTTTCGAGCGCCCAGGCTTTCAAGTGACCGGCGAACAATTTATTCGTCAAGCTTGCGGGCGCGACAAAGCCGAGCCAGAACATGAACCCAAGCAGGGCACCTAAGCTCAATGTTGGGCCTCCTGACATGAGACTGCCGATGGCGTTTACCATCAGGGCCATGAACACTGCTTGAAGGATCGCCGCAATCACTGTCAACGGCCAAAGCACGGCCGGGCTCAGTTCCCCACCGGGAGCAAAGCTTTCCGATTTGACCATGGCCTTCCGCCAGGCAGGGAAAAATGCTTTTTTTCCTCCGCCAAACCAGAGTGCTCCGGCAATCAAGTAGACCAGGGTACACAGAAAAACGGCAAGCCAGTTAATAGCACTGAGATTCATATCGCTCTCCTTCAGCAATCGGGTTCACCAACTCAACTTTTGAATAATTCAACCAAAGTGATGTTTATAATACACTGTGTTGTCTACAAAAGATTATCATGTTGGACAATCAATGGTCAAGCATCAAGTAAAGCAGAAGTGCTGCATATGCAACAGGAGAAGCGAAAATGACTCACAACGAACCTGACAGGGAAGACCTACGCGTGAAGCGCACCCAGAAGCTAATCTTGGAAGCGATGATCGAATTGACCTCTCAGAAGGGGTTTTCTACAGTGACTGTGAACGATATTGCAAAATACGCCGGGATCAATCGAGCGACCTTTTATCGGCATTACCAGGATAAATTCGATCTCCTTGATCGGTATGCCCAAGCCTTCTATGAGTTGTCTGATGCGCCGCCTGAAGCCAGACCACAAACCTCAGGGGAAAGTATTGATAAACAAATTGCTCCAGGGATGGCTAGGATGTTTGAACATATACGTGCCAACGCCAGGTTCTATCGCGTGATGTTAGGCAAAAATGGCGATCCAGCCTTTTCAGAGAAAATCCGGCAGTATATCCGGAAGCGAATACGAGATTCACTGCCAGAAGAACTGCGAAGCGACCAAACATCGCTTGACCTATATCTGAGTTACATTTCTAGCGGTTCATTGGGAGCTCTAACATGGTGGCTCGAACATGAAATGCCGTACTCTCCAGAAGAAATGGCAGCCATTTCTTATCGGCTCAACGCCGCGAATTTAAATGCCATGTCCCACGCTCCAAGGTTATCGAAAGAGAGTTAAAAGGCAGAAGGATCAGGCTAGTTCACAAACCCGGAGAAAAAGAGCAGCGCAGGGAAGAAGACGATCCGTCTAGAGAATAAACATAGCTGATATAACTCTTGCTCGACGAGGGTCTCTGAGCAGCACCTACTGAGATGGGATTCCCAGCACTGCCATCAGCGGCACCTGTAATGCACGCCAGGCGCTGTTTTAAACCTCAAGTACGGGATGTGGCTGATAAGCAGCCTCTAATCGGTTCATTTCTTCAGGTGAGAGGGCAATCTCGAGGGCAGCGATCGCTTCCTGAAGCTGATGCATCTTGGTCGCGCCAACGATAGGTGCAGTGATATAAGATTTATGTAACATCCACGCCAGCGCGATCTGAGCAGGAGAAACACCCCGTTCACGCGCCAATTGAATCACGCAATCCAATACGTCGAAATCCTGATCGGCATAGTAGAGTCGCTGAGCGAACGCGTCGCTTTGCGAACGTGTCGTCTCGCCGCCTCTCTCGCGTGTCCGGTTGCCAGCCAGAAAACCACGTGCCAGCGGGCTCCAGGGGATGACAGCGATCCCTTCCGCTGCACACAGGGGGATCATCTCATGTTCTTCTTCACGGTATACGAGGTTATAGTGATTCTGCATGGAGACGAAGCGGGTCCAATGTTGCCGCTCAGCAATGTAGAGCGCCTTCGCAAATTGCCACGCATACATACTTGAGGCCCCAATATACAGCGCCTTGCCTGCCTTCACGACATCATGGAGGGCCTCCAACGTCTCTTCAATGGTTGTCGCATTGTCCCAGCGATGGATCTGATAAAGGTCAACATATTCCGTACCAAGGCGGCGAAGAGAAGCATCGATTGCCGTCATAATGTGCTTGCGCGAGAGACCCTGCTGGTTGGGTTTCTCTCCCATAGGGAAGTAGACCTTCGTGGCAAGCACCACTTCAGCGCGTCGAGCGAAGTCATGAATTGCACGCCCGAGGATCTCTTCACTTAAGCCGGATGAGTACATATCGGCCGTATCGAAGAAATTGATCCCCGCCTCCAGGGCGCGCTGAATAAAGGGACGGCTTGCCTCTTCATCCAGCATCCAGGCACGCTCGGCGGGTGTGCCATAGCTCATACAGCCAAGGCAGAGACGGGATACCTTAAGCCCGGTTCTGCCCAGATTGACATATTGCATAGGGGGTCTCCTCCAATCGCTCCTCAGGGATTCGCCGGTTGATGAATGGCTACTCCCGCCATGATCAGCAAAATCCCGACGATTTCGATTCCGCTCGGTACCTGGCCCAGGATCACAGCGCCGATCACGACCGCCATCGCAGGGAGTAATGAAAGCATGAGAGCGAACGAGGCCCGGGGCAGGCGTGCCATCGCCAACTGGTCGGTGATATAGGGGATGACCGAAGAGCAGACACCCACTCCAATGCCCGCCAGGAGCAGTTGCACGCTTGTGAAGGCAGGCAGGGCCTCCCTGACCCCAAGCGGTGAGATGATCAAGAATGCGACCAGCATGGAAGCCGCAAGCCGGTCGATCCCGGCGCTGCCCCCATCCTGGGCAATGCGATGTCCAAGCACGATGTAAAGCATAAAGAAAATGCAGTTCACAAACGCAAAGACAAGACCGAGAAACTCTCCCCCAAGTTGAACCTTAGTTAGCAAGCCACCACCCGCAATTGCGAAACCAAGCGCCAGCAGGTTGCGCTGGCTGCGTATGCCGAGAGCTACTAACAGGATCTGCCCCACGAATTCCATAGCCCCTACTGTGCCCAATGGCAGACGAGAAATCGCAAGGTAAAAACTGGCGTTCATTACTGCCAATACCGTGCCCAAAGCAATGAGGAGTCGGCGCTGTTCCCAGGTACTCTTGTGAAAGATCTGCCAGGGATGCCGCCACAGGGCGAAAATGGCTGCGGCGCTGGCAATCCGTAGCCAGGCGACACCAAGGACTTCCACCCGGGCAAATAGTAATACGGCAAATGCTGGCCCAAGGTAATGAAAGCTGGCGCTTACCAGGAAATAGGCAATGGGCGGGATTTGCATGTGACCCCTCCCACGCTGGGTGAACAATTCGTTGATCCGGTTGAGCCAAACCATAACGTCTTCATGGTACAATGAAAAACAGGCTTTGTACATCGCAAAGTAAAGGCGAAAGGACAGATATGGCTCAAGATTTAAGGGAAAATGAAATATTTACCTACAAGCCCGGGCATGAGCTTCTGGATGAGATCAACATACGGCTGCTGAAGGAGCTGCGCCAGGATCCCCGCTTAACGATGTCCGAACTTGGGCGTCGGGTCGCCATGTCCGCTCCGGCTGTGACGGAACGGGTCCGCCGCATGGAAGAGGCCGGCATCATTTTGGGCTATCGTCTCGACGTCAACCCGGTGCCCCTCGGGCTGCCTATCACTGTTTATGTGCGTATTCGCCCGAACCCGGGGCAGCTCCCCCGGGTGGCCGAGCTCGCCAGGCAGATCCCCGAAGTGGTGGAGTGTCACCGCATTACCGGCGAAGACTGTTTTATTCTCAAAGCCTATATCCCAGCAATGGATCAATTGGATCGGATTTTAGACCGCTTCCTGCTCTACGGCTCAACGACCACCTCCATTGTCCAATCTTCTCCTGTCCCTCTGCGCGTACCGCCCCTGCCCGATTCAATTGATTAAGGGGGAGTTCCATTTAGCGAAGTGCCCAGCTAAGCCTGTAGATCACGCTTTCAGCGCGACTATTCCTCGATATGATCCTGGTCACGTTGCAAACGTGACCTCTTCCCCAGAGGGTATTTTCTTTATGAGAAAACAGGGGTAAAACCCTACGAGTAACTGTATCCAGCGTGACCTACAGGATCCTCCAAAAAGAAAAATCTACGCCGCTATAGCGCCATCAGCAATATGCGATAAGCTGGAGTATATGAGACCTCCGGTCAGTTAGCAGCGGGGTCGGGAGACCCACGCCGAGCTTTGGTGGTATGCGATAAGCAACTCGCATACTAGGGAGATTCCCACTTGCGAAATCGGGGATTCGTAGATATTGTACATACTACCAGGGTGCATGAATTGACCGTGAGGCAGTTTACGACTGCTCCTCGAGCTTACCAATCATATTGAGATATTTCGGAGGTAGACATGAAACTAAAAACGATGCTCGTAAGTATTGGGCTGGGGGCTGGATTAATGTATTTCTTCGACCCACAACATGGAGAGCGCCGGAGGATCATGGTGCGCGACAAGGCAAACAGGTTTGTGAACGATATCGATAACTCCATCGATATGGCTGTACAGGATGCACGCAACAAAGCCAGAGGCGTTTTATCGGAGATGACCGCCAAATTGAGTGATGAAGGCGCGCCGGATTGGATTCTGGAAGAACGGGTGCGGAGTAATTTAGGACGGATTGCCGCCAACACTCGTGCGGTGACGGTTACCGCCGATGGTGGCCGCATTATCCTGAGCGGACCCGTCTTGAGGGAGGATCAGGATATCATTGTGAAAGCCGCTGTGCGGACGCGGGGTGTCCACAGCGTCGACAATCAGTTGCAGGCATTCGATAGCCCGGAAAATATCCCCTCCTTGCAAAGCGAGCCCGTCTCCCGTCAGCGTCCTGTCTCCGATTGGCAGCAGCGCAGCTGGTCCCCTGCGACACGCCTATTGAGCAGTGTCGGAGGCAGCCTGTTGACACTCTATGGGCTGACGCGTAGTGGGGTCGCCAAACCCGTTCTGAGCACAGCTGGCTTAGTCCTGACTACCCGTGGCTTGACCAACCTGGACACTCGCAGTTTTCTCGGCCTCGGCATGGGAGAGAATGGGATCCGAGTCAATAAGTCGATCAACATTTTTGCTCCCATCGATGAGGTCTACCGCTTCTGGCGCAACTTTGAGAATTTTCCACGGTTCATGGATCACGTGAAGGAAATCTCCGTCCAGGATGATATCTCCACCTGGAAGGTGGCTGGACCGGCCGATTCAACCTACCAATTCCAGTCTCACATTACACAGGATATCCCCAATGAATTGATTGCCTGGGAGACCTTGCCTGATTCCGAGGTGCATTCTGCCGGTTTTGTCCGCTTTGTTGAAAACCGGGATGGGAGTACACGTGTCTCTGTCCAGATGAGCTATGTCCCGCCGGTCGGTGCTTTAGGTCACGCAGTTGCGCAGATCTTTGGTGTGGACCCGCGCCAGGCAATGCATGATGACTTGATGCGACTCAAATCCCTTCTGGAAGAGGGCAAGACCTCTACGGAAGAAGGGACTGTAAATTATTCAGACACCAGAAATCTCTAAGGATCAAAGAAACGCCCGAGAAATTCGGGCGTTTCTTTTTTTACTATGATAGCAGGGAACCTATTTTCAACAAAAAGCGTCTCAACCATTGGGCGGCAATTCTATTCATCTGTAGACATCCCTGATTTTGTCCTAATTCCACTGTAATGGCCTCGACAATCCTGTAGTAATCCTGTACTCATCCTGTACTGGTCTTCCGGCAGTCATTCGGGATAAGAAGCTGCAAGGTCCCTGGTGCTCGTGCAGCCAGCTGAGATCCCTTCTCTGGAAGATACGAGAGCCATATTGGGGATAATTCTGGCTATCCTAATCAGCATATGCTGACACAGAACTGACCTGGTATTCCACAATGCTATAATTCACGCATCTTGCCCGGACCAGAGACCATCAATGAAGAATCTTTTTCCCAGAAAATGGCTGCAAAATTTGACGTATGAACAAATGGCTCTGCTACTTGGTCTCTTCGTTGTTTTGACTTTCGCAATCATTTACTATCTCCAGTGGGCGTACTACCTGACCGGTCTCGAAGGCAGCAAAGTCAACATTGAGCAGCCGGCCAGATATTTCTGGTGGGCAAATGATTCCCGGAGCTATCGGATTGTGGGCGAATGGCTGTTCGGACGCGTGCACAGTACTTTGATCGGACAGCGCCCGTGGCTGTATCCGCTTTGGCTGGGATTAGCGCGGACGCTTTTCGGCGGCAGAGCCGAAGGCGCAGTCTGGTTCAGCCAGCTTTTGATGTGGCT
Organism: Anaerolineales bacterium; assembly: GCA_035298105.1. GTDB lineage: Bacteria > Chloroflexota > Anaerolineae > Anaerolineales > Villigracilaceae > Defluviilinea. The sequence continues at coordinate 15,453 of DATGYJ010000089.1, forward strand.
GGGAAGCGGGCTTTTGATCTATCTCGGTCTGCAGAATCTAACGAAATCTACTCTGCTCTCCATGCTTGGGGCAGGCTTTTTCTTTTTGCACCCATCCCCCCTGATTCTCACTTTTCACGGCATGACGGAGACCTTGAACATCTTTTTGATCTCTGCCTTTTGCTGGGTCCTGACGACCACGCTGAAAAATCGCATTTATTACGCGCTGTTATTGATGGCGCTGGCGACCGTAACAAAACCGATTTACTTATTATTTCTCGTCCTGCTGGTTATATATGTCTTCGTGCAATACAAGCGCAGCACTGCAGTCCCCATGCTCTCTGGGAGGCCTGTGGACAAACCGGCCTCAAAACTTCGCCAGATCGGTTTGATCGCCTTACTCCTTGTTCCAATCTGGGTGCAACTTCTGCTGTCATTTGCAGCCACAGGAAAACCGACCGTATCGAGCATCGGCAGCTATACCTTCAAGAATTATCTGGTGGCAGATGTTTATCTCCAGGCGGAGGGCACTGAGTGGAGAGAAACCACGCAGTTGATTGAAGACTGGAATCTGCAGCAGCAGCTGACCTATTTATGGGAACATCGCAGAACGACTCTCTTCACAGTTCGCACGCACCTGATCGACTCAAATTTATTGACCGGTTCCTTTTTCGCATTGGGCGAGGGTAATCGTCTGAAGGGATTTTCCATTAGCATGAATGTGGTCTCGGCCTACCTGCACCTATTAATGCTGCCGCTTGTGCTTTACTATTTGCTCTCAACAAAATACAGGGATAACAAGGAGACCATCGCCCTGCTTTATACTTGTTTCCTGCTGCAATTCCTGACGAGCGGCATCTCCACCGGGCAGGATGACCGCCTGCTGATCACCGCCCTGCCGCTCTGGATCAGCGCGTATCTGGCGGTGCTTAGGGGATTGAGTACTCCTCGAATAGCCTCGGATACAACGCTTACAAGCTAGGGGAGTCACTTACTGCGCAACACTGCATGATCTCGTTTTGTGGGATGCTGCCTATGCAGATTTTTTTCCTTTTACATCAGCGAGCTCGGCGTTTTCCTCTGTCCAAACGACTGAGGCTCCTAAGGACAAGGGTATTGGGAAGGAATCTTCTATTGACCTCGGGCTCATCCTCCCGTAAAATCCACCCTTACGGAAAATTATATATAATTTGGAAGGTAGAAAATGGCTCGCTATCGAATTACCTATTGGAAGCATATCCCGCAATCCTTTACAGTGGAAGGTGAGGGGCGCACGATCAAGAAGGAACTTTCGCAAAAAGTTCAGAATGCGATTGACGCCTATGCCATGGCAGAAGGGGTAACTTCGACTGCGGATTATGCCGCGCAGTACAAACGTAGCGCCTGGATCGAACGCGACGGTTCCCCGGAAGAGGTTGCCGAAGCGCTCTTTTCGGAACTCGAAGCTGATTTCGCTAAAATAGAGATTCCCCGCCGGAACGGGAAGAACGCGTAGGGCCATGATGCTTCGTCTTCCACTTCGCCTACGCTCAGTGTCCACTCACACCGGAATTCGTGCCCCTGCTCGACGATCGACATAATTATGACTAAGAAACATACGGTTATCCTGCAACCCTCAGGCCGCCGCGGACAAGTGGACGAAGGCGTGTCTATTCGCGCCGCAGCCCGTGACCTGGGTGTAGAGATTGAATCGATTTGTGCCGAGAACGCCACGTGTGGGAAGTGCCTGGTCCTGGTGGAGGAAGGTCGTTTCGAGAAATACAACATCGATTCAAAGCGGGAGAACCTCTCCCCTGTGGGAACTGAAGAGCGCGCATATCTTGAACGGAGACCGAAGTTATTGAGGGATAAAGGCTGGGAAATTGGACAAGTCCGTCTATCCTGTCAATGTAAAGTGCTGGGCGACGTATTGATCAACGTTCCCGAAGAGAGTCGCGGTAACAAGCAAATCGTTCGTAAGAGTGCGCGCGAACGGGCAATCGAGATCAGACCCTCCATCCGAAAATATTATGTTTCGATGACCCCACCGAACCTCGAACGTCCCATAGCAGATTGGGAACGCCTTGCCAAGGGCCTGGAAACTGCGATGGGACTTGTCCGCCGTGGGGAAGAAAATCTGCCGCGCTGGTTCGATTTGACCATCGATTATCAATGCTTGCGGACATTGTCTTCCACGCTGCGGGCAGCCAAATGGAATGTGACCGTCTCGGTATGGCAGGATCAGGAAGTCGTCCAGGTCCAGCCTGGCTATGTAGAAGACAGTTACGGCGCAGCTGTGGATATCGGCTCTACGACCGTCGCGCTGTATTTGTGCAACTTGAGGACCGGTGAATTGCTTGCGGCCGAATCCGAGATGAACCCGCAGATTGTCTACGGCGAAGATGTCATGTCCCGTATTCAGTATTCGATCGAGCATAAAGATGGTTTGCAGAAGCTGCATAAGGCCATTATTGCCACGTTGAACAAACTGTTGAAGCAAGCGGTCAAATCAGCAAATGAGCAAATTAACGCAAATCAGCAAAATCCAGCAAATGAGCAAATGAGCAAGCAGGTCGCTTCTATTGGCAGTCTCGCTATGGCCCCTGTGGGCGAACACCGCCTGCTCGACCAGCTCTCTGGCAATGACATAAAAGTCGAAGATATCCTGGAAATGGTGTTGGTCGGCAATTCCACAATGCACCATCTGGCGTTGAACCTGAACCCGAAAGATCTGGGGCTCGCACCATTTGTCCCTGCGATCCATACGTCGATGGATGTGAAAGCGCGTGAACTGGGCTTACAAATTAATGTAGCGGGAAATATCCATGTCCTTCCAACGATTGCATCCTTTGTGGGCGCGGATACCAGCGCAATGATCCTGGCCGAAGAACCGCACAAGCAGGACGAGAACTGGCTGCTCATCGATGTGGGCACGAATGCAGAGCTAGTGCTTGGCAATCGCAACCGATTAGTATGCACCTCCACGCCAACGGGTCCCGCCCTCGAAGGTGCGCATGTGGAATACGGAATGCGGGCTGCGCCTGGCGCCATCGAGCGTGTGCAGATCGATGAGAATACCCTCGAGCCGAAGTATAAAGTCATCGGTGTCGAGGGTTGGAATACCGATCATGCCGAATTCAAAGGGCAGGTCAAGGGCATCTGCGGCTCTGCGATTATTGACGCGGTGGCAGAATTGTTCCGAGCCGGGATTGTCGATTCTCGGGGCAGATTCAAAAAGGGATTGGATTCGAAGCGTGTGCGGGAAGGGGAAAATGGCTGGGAATACATCGTGGCCTGGGCAGAGGAAACCTCTATCGGACGAGACATCCCGATGACCCAACAGGATGTGCGACAGATCCAGCTGGCGAAGGCGGCCCTATTCACAGCGGCGCGCACCTTATTGAAGCGCAGCGGGTTGCAGTCACCTGATAAAATCATTCTGGCCGGCGGCTTTGGCAGTTACATTGACAAGGAAAAGGCCATGCTGATCGGGCTGATCCCCGATTGTGAGTTGCAGAACGTGTACGCCGTGGGCAACGCTGCGGGAGACGGCGCTCGGATTGCATTGTTGAACCTTGAGAAGCGCAATGAAATCGATTCGGTCACACGGCGTGTGGAACGATTCGAATTGCCTACTGATCCTGAGTTCCAGAACCAGTTCATGCTGGCAACGAGCTTCCCGCACATGAGCGAACCGTTTGAACATATCGCCCATTTGATCCCAAACCGGCGAGCGGACCCGATGGCGAAGAACTTTATGAAATGACCTAACCCCCATCTCCTCCCTATAAGGGAAAGGGCGCAGGAAACAGGTAAGGAGCAAGCAATGAACAAATTTCTCGAAAAACTGAATGCAGGCGAAGTGCTGGTTGCGGATGGGGCAACGGGTTCCAACCTACAAAAGATGGGTCTCAAGCCGGGTCGCCCACCCGAGGATCTCATTATCGATAGCCCCGATACTATTTTGAAACTGGCCAGTTCGTTCGTAGAAGCTGGTTCGGATATTATTCTCACCTGCACCTTTGGCGGGACACGCATGAGAATGAAGGATTCGAAATATCAAGACCGCACGCCCGAAGTGAATCTGCGAGCAGCGGAGCTGGCCCAGCAAGCTGCCTCGAGGCGGGATGGGGTACTGGTCGCCGGTTCGATGGGTCCCGTTGGCGCGTTGATCAAGCCCTACGGGCCGCTCGAAGCAGAAGATGTGAAAGCTACTTTCGCCGAACAAGCAAAGGCTCTGATGGAAGGCGGCGTAGACTTCCTGTTGATCGAAACAATGTTCGCTTTTGAAGAGGCCACGGCCGCATTCGAGGGTGCGAAGTCTGTCAGCGACTTGCCGATTGTCGTTTCCTTCAGCTATGACCGCGGCACACGCTCCATGATGGGCGTGAAACCAAAGGACGTCATCAAGCGCTACAGTGAAATGGGCGCGGTGCTGGTGGGAGCCAACTGCGGGACAACGCTCGAGAATATGGAAGCGGTGGTCAAAGAATATGCGGCAACCGTTCCAAACTTTCCACTGTGGGTCAAGCCGAACGCGGGTGTCCCGCGCATGGATGTCCAGACCGAGCAGGGCGTTTACGATATGAGTCCTGAAGACATGGGGACTTACGCCAGGAGATATGTAGAGTTGGGCGCAAGGGTCGTCGGTGGATGTTGTGGCAATACTCCGGAGCATGTCGCCGCGATTGTGAGGGCCGTGAAGCAACAGCCCGTAATGAGTGAGAAGGAGTAAGTGAGCAGTAAGCAGTAATCACCAGCCAGTTTCAAGTAACAAGTGGTGTGCACAGCATGCACTCTTGTTTACTTGTCTACTTGTCTACTTGTGTACATTCCTCATGACTCAGCGCGCAGAGATTCTCGATTTATTCTCAGGGAAAAAGATCAAATCACGACCTGCATTCAGCGGGTTGATTCACGTGACCGCCGAGGGCTTGCAAAGCGAGGGGCTGGTCTTTCATGAAGTCCATAAAGATGCAGGGAAGATGGCGAGAGCCTCTGCCAGTACGTTCAAATTAAGCGGCCTGCCGTCTGCGGTCGCGCCGCTGGACATGTACGTGGAGGCAGAGGCGCTGGGCGCCACGATCGATTATCTCGAAAATAGAGAATTTGCCTTCCCGCAAGTTGCCAGGGCACTGTTTGCTTCCACGCAATATCTGAATAAAGGCTATTTTGAAAGCGTAGACTTCATAAAAAAGGGCAGAATCCCACTGGTTTGTGAAGCAATTCGTTCCTTGAAGGAAGACGTCGGTCAGGAGGCTGTGATCGGCGGAATGATCCCCGGACCCTACACGCTGCTGTTATTCCTGATCGAGCCGGGCGGGCTGTTTGCCGAAATGAAGCGCGAGCCACGCCTGGTAGCCGAGGCGCTCTTTCAACTGGCTTCCTTTCTCGCAGAAGTAGGTATCGCCTACCGCCAGGCGGGCGCAGACTTTATTACGATCCATGATATGGGCGGTTCGCCAGGGTTTATTGGACCTGCAAAGTATGAGCAGTTTGTGTATCCTGCCCAAAAATTATTGATCGCTGAATTGCCCGCACCGCGCGTTCTATCTGTCTGTGGAAATACCAACAAGTCGATGCATCTGCTCGCCCAAACCAGTGCAGATGCGATCTCAGTCGACCAATTGAATGAGCTCGCGGCGTCACGTAAAATTTTGACAGATACATTATTATTCGGAAATATTGACCCTGTTCAGACCTTATGGCAGGGAGATCAGGCTGAGATCACGGAAGCAGTGCACCGGGCGCAAGAGGCGGGTGTAGATGCAATCTGGCCGGGTTGCGATCTGGCACCGGGAACATCCATCGCAAACCTAAAGGACCTGATGGCAGCCGCGTAGCAAAGATTAGCGTTTTGTCATACGATTTATGTCCTATTGACGTCAGTTTGCGGGGGTTGTATTATGCAGTCCATTCAACCAGAGGATAGAGGAGCACGGGTATGGCCAAGACATCTCCCGTAAATAAAACTATTAAGAATAAACCGGTAAAGGTGGAAGGGGCGAAAATCGAGAAGGACTCGGTCAAAGCAGCTTTAAAAAAAGATACGAATGGAAAGTTGAAGCCCGTCAATAAATCTTCTTCGAAGAAACGCCTCCCAAAAGCGACCGCCTCGAAGCCTATATCCCTTGAGCAGCAGCTTGCCCAGCGTGAAGCCGAGCTTGCTGTCATCAACAGCGTGCAGGAGGGCCTGGCAAAGAAGCTGGATTTTCGTGGCATTGTCGATCTGGTCTGCGAGAAAATTGGTGAAATTTTCAAAGCAGATACCGTCGATGCAGGCATGTACGATGCGGAACGTGACTGGGTCCATACAGTGTATTATGTAGATCGCGGTCAGCGAACTCCCCTGCCGGACAGTCCTGCGCCGAGGCCCAGTTTGATCGCACTGTTGGTGGACACGCAAAAGCCATTGTTACTCAATACCAGCGAGGAAGCCCTCGAACTGGGTTCCCTCAGAATTCCTAGCGTTGGCGCAGAAAAAGACAGGAACGAAAGCTATCTGGGTGTCCCCATCCTGACGGATGGCAAAGTCATTGGCTGGATGGCCATCCAGGGCTACGAACAGTATGCCTATGATGCAGATGACCTGCGTCTTCTGCAAACCCTGGCAAACTCCATGAGTGTTGCTCTGGAAAACGCCCGCCTCTTCGATGAAGTCCAAAAAAGCAATCGGGAAATCAGCGAAGCTCTTGAGCAGCAAACTGCCACCAGTGAAATTCTAGGCGTCATCGCCAGCTCGCCAACCGATATCCAGCCAGTGCTGGCGGCGGTCGCCGAAAATGCCGCCCACCTGTGTGATTCTGAAGACTGTGCTATCTTCCGTGTGGACAGGGACCTCATGATTTTAGCGGCCCATTATGGAGATGAAGAGACTGCATCATTTGGCACAACCTATCCTATTAACTCCGAGTCGATCATGGGCCGCGCGATCATCGAAAAGCGAATATTGCATGTACCTGATTTCGAAAAAGTCAGCCATGAGTTTCCGCTTAGCAAATCCATTCAAAAGACGCACCGCGCCTTTTTAGCGGTTCCCTTATTCCGTGAAGGTCAAATCATCGGAGCGATCTTCATTCGCCGCCGCGAAGCGTTGCCGTTCAGTAACAGTCAAATCCAGTTGGTGAAGACCTTTGCCGATCAGGCGGTCATTGCCATTGAGAATGTCCGCCTGTTTACCGAGACGCAGCGTCTCCTAAAGGAGACCGAAGAGCGCAACGCAGAACTTGCGATTATCAACAGCGTGCAAGATGGGCTGGCCTCCCGGTTGGAGATGCAGGCGATTTATGATCTCGTAGGGGATAAGATCCGCGAGGTCTTTGATGCCCAGGTTGTGGGGATAAGCACTTTCGATATAGAAAACCAACAGAGTATTCTCCATTATGGGATTGAAAAGGGCCAAAGATTTTATGCTGAGCCTTATCTTCTCGTGGAAGGGCATCGCCGCTTCATCCAGGCTCGCCAGCCCCTGGTGATTAATGAAAATTGGGCCAAGCATATGCGCGAATTAGGGTATCGCATTCACATTGCTCCCGGAACACAGGTGCCGAAATCTACTGTTTTCGTTCCTCTGATCGCAAATAACGAAGTGAAAGGTTCGGTCACACTCCAAAATGTGGATCGGGAGCACGCCTTCAGCGAGGCAGATGTCCGTCTGTTGGTCACCCTGGCTAATAGCATGAGTGTGGCCCTCGAAAACGCCCGTCTCTTCGACGAGACTCAGCGCCTGCTCAAAGAGACTGAACAGCGCGCGGCAGAATTGACGATTATCAACAGTGTCCAGGAGGGACTAGCGAGGAAACTTGATTTTCAGGAAATCATAGATCTGGTGGGCCAGAAAGTAGGTGAGATTTTTAGTGCCGATACGGTCGCTGTAGGCATGTATGATGATTCGCGTGATTGGATGCACCATCTTTACTATGTGGATCGCGGTCAACGGATCCAGCTGCCGGATGGTCCGGCAGCGAGACCCAGCCTGACAGCCATTTTGGTTGATACCCATAAGCCATTGCTCACCGGCACAAAGAGTGAAGGCAAGAAACTGGGCTCTCTTAGCGTTCCAAGAAGTGAAACCGAAGAGGACAAAAATGAAAGTTATCTGGGCGTGCCGATCATGGTCGATGAAAAAGTGATCGGCGCGCTGTCGCTGCAGAGCTACAGGCAGAATGCTTTTAACCGGAACGATCTACGCCTGCTCCAGACTCTCGCCAATTCGATGAGTGTGGCCCTCGAAAACGCCCGTCTCTTCGACGAGACCCAGCGTCTGCTCAAAGAAACCGAGCAGCGCAATGCTGAGCTGGCTATCATTAACAGTGTCCAGGATGCATTAGCCGCCAAGTTGGATATGCAGGGCATATATGACGCAGTCGGCGACAAGATGCGCGATATATTCAAAGCAGACACGACCCTTATTTGCTTTCACGATGTTGAAAGCAATCTCGTTATAGCGCCTTATTATAAGGACCGAGGAATGTCTGGCTTCATCAAACGCCCATATGGCAGAGGGCTGGCAGAAATCGTCATTGAAACAGGCAAACCACTCCTGTTAAACACACGTCAGGAGGCGGAAAAAGCAGGATTCTTTGAGGTTGTTTCTCCGGGTTCAGATAAAGACCTGAATGAATCCACCCTTTTTGTGCCTGTTTTTAGAGATGGGAAAGCCATTGGCGCTACAAGTGTCCAAAGCTACGAACAATCCGCCTATGATCAGAGCGATCTGCGTCTATTGACGACCCTGACCAATTCCATGACTGTGGCGCTCGAAAATGCGCGTCTTTTTGATGAGACCCAACGTCTGCTGAAAGAGACGGAAGACCGTGCTGCGGAACTTGCCATTATCAACAGTGTGCAAGAGGGCCTGGCATCTAAATTGGATATGCAGGCGATCTATGAACTGGTTGGCAATAAGGTCCGGGAGATATTCAAAGCGGATACCACTTATATTGGCACCTATCAACCCGATAAAGAAGTTGTGATTTCGCGCTATTATGTGGAAAGCGGGCAGAGTGATCGTCATCTTCATCTTACTTTTGACCCTTTTCCCATGGGGCAAGGGTTATATACACCGATTCTTCGCTCCCGAAAACCGTTGCTGGTCGGCTCAGTAGCGGAACAGAAGCTATATAACCCGATTGAGATTCCCTCTCCCAATAGTGAAGAGGACCTGAATGAGACCTATCTTGGTGTGCCAATCATGCTCGCGGAGGAGATCAAAGGCGTCGTCAGTGTGCAAAGCCATAAGAAGAATGCCTTCGACGAATCAGACGTTCGTCTTCTGCAAACGCTTGCCAACACTATGAGCGTTGCCCTTGAAAACGCGCGTCTCTTTGACGAGACCCAACGTCTACTCAAAGAAACGGAACAACGCGCGGCTGAACTTGCGATCATCAACAGCGTACAGGAAGGGCTGGCATCCAAACTGGATATGCAGGCGATCATCGATCTGGTGGGTGACAAAATCAGGGAGGTTTTCAACACCCAAGGAACCGGCATCCAACTCTACGACCGCCAGAATAATCTGATCCACTATCCTTATGTAATCGAACGTGGCAAACGGCTAATAATTACGCCGCGACCACCCCACGGCTTCAGACAACATGTCATTCAGACACGTCAACCACTCGTAATCAATCAGGACATGGATCGAATTTCCGATGAATTTGGCAACCCAACGATCCTGGGCGAAGACGCCAAGTCTGGCATATGGATGCCCATGATTGTCAGCAATGAAGTGACAGGCATCATCAGCCTGCAAAACATGGATCAGGAGAATGCCTTCAGTGAATCGGATGTGCGTCTGCTTCAGACTCTCGCCAACTCGATGAGCGTAGCTCTTGAAAACGCGCGCCTCTTTGACGAGACCCAACGCTTACTTAAAGAGACCGAAGAACGTGCCGCCGAACTGGCCATCATCAATACGGTGAGCAACGCGCTGGCGGGTGAACTTGACCTAAATGCCTTGATCGATCTTGTCGGTGAACAGATCCGCAGCGCGTTCGCAGCGGATATTGCTTATGTTGCCCTGCTCGATGAAGAAACCAACGTGATCAACTTTCCATACGAATACGGTCAGCATTTGGAGCCTTTACCGCTTGGTCAGGGGCTCACCGGCAAGATCATCGAACAGGGCAAGCCGCTGCTGATCAATCAGGATATCGATAAACGTCGTGAACAGTTGGGTGCCATGCAAATTGGAGTTCAAGCGCGCTCTTATCTCGGCGTGCCAATCTTTCTGAGCGGAAAAGCCATTGGCGTGATCAGCGTACAGAGCACCGAGCTGGAAAATGTCTTCGATGAAGACGATCAGCGCCTGCTCGGCACCATTGCAGCCAATGTAGGCGTAGCAATGCAAAACGCGCGTCTCTTTGCCGAAGTCCAAACGCGAAACCGCGAGATTACGGATGCGCTCGAACAACAGACGGCTACCAGTGAAATCCTGCGCGTGATCGCCAGTTCGCCAACCGATATTCAGCCGGTCCTGAATGTCATTGTCCAGAGCGCAGCCCGATTATCCGGCTCGGTGGATGCGATGATCGACATGGCCGAGCAGGATGTGCTACGCGTCGCTGCGCATTACGGGAATATCCCGATGCTGCCGGTCGGGGAGACAATTCCACTCAATCGAGACTCAGTCGCCGGCCGCGCGATCCTGGAAGGGCGCACGCTTCAAGCGATCCATAAATTGCCGGGCGAGGAAACAGAATTTCCTGAAGGTGATAAGTGGGCATACAAATATGGCTATCGAATCACTTGCAGCGTTCCTTTACTGCGTGAGGGCAAGGCGCTGGGTGCGATCACCATTCGCTGCGACAAGCCGAACCTTCTAAAGGAGAAACAGATTGCGTTAATAGAGACATTTGCAGATCAGGCTGTCATCGCAATCGAGAATGTGCGCCTCTTCAATGAACTCGAGCAGCGCAATCGTGAAATCACCGAGTCGCTCGAACAACAAACCGCCACCAGTGATATTTTGGAAGTGATTGCCAGTTCGCCAACTAATCTACAGCCAGTCTTCGATGCAATTATTGAACGAGCGACGAAATTGTATGGTGGTGCGGTCTATGGGCTTGCCTATCGCGTGATAGATGGAAAGATTCATATTGCCAGCCACATCAACAACAATCCCCAGGCATTGCAGGAGATTCTAAGCGAATTCCCGATCCCCTTGGATGACCCATACGGCAATGTCGCAGCAGTGATCCGCGATCGGACCATCCTTTATGTAAATGACATGAAAAGTGATCCTCGCATCGTGCCATTGACCCGCCAGTTGGCTGCAAAAACCGGGGTTGGAGCGGGCATATGGGTCCCGCTGGTCAAAGATGATAAAGGAATTGGTGCGATTGCCATAGGGAAATATGAAACTGGACCTTTTACTGAGAAACAGATCGCCCTTCTGCAAACCTTTGCCAGCCAGGCGGTCATCGCCATCGAAAATGCACGCCTGTTCAATGAACTGGAGCAACGCAACCGTGAGATTTCCGAGTCGCTCGAGCAGCAAACTGCCACCAGCGAAATCCTGCGTGTGACCGCCAGCTCACCGACCGACATTCAACCTGTTTTGGAAGTCATTGCAGAAAACGCACGCAGGCTGTGTGATGCAATCCAGTCAGCCGTCTATCGCACAGATGGACAAATGGTCTTTGAGGCCGCGATCAGCGACCTTTCGTCCGACATGCTGCAAACAACCCAGGAGCTCTCGCTCCAATCGTATCCTGCGTCCCTGACACTCGATAGCACTTTGTCCTCACGTGCCATTCTGCAGCGTGCCATTATTCATATCCCGGATATGGAGAATGAACCGGATTTGCCTGATATCACACGGCGCTATGTAGAAGCACAGACCATAAAAAGCGCCCTGTTTGTCCCAATGCTGCGCGAAGGCGAAGCGATTGGCTGCATCGGGGTTGGCAGGCGCGTCCCGGTACCTTTTACAGAGAAACAAATCGCGCTCCTGCAAACCTTTGCCAGCCAGGCCGTTATCGCGATCGAGAACGTCCGCTTGTTCAATGAACTCCAACAACGCAATCGCGAGATCACTGAGGCGCTCGAACAACAAACCGCAACCGGCGAAATCCTGCGCGTGATCGCCAGCTCACCAAATGACATTCAGCCTGTGTTGGAGGCTGTCGCTAAAAATGCCGCACGGCTGTGTGAGGCAAATGATGTTCAAATCTATAAAGTGGATGGTGACCTGCTTCGCCAGGTCACACACTCTGGACCAATCCCAGCCTTGCAAGATGGGGAAGCATTGCCTCTCGTGCCCGGCTTGATCACCGGCCGCGCAGTCATGGAACAAAGAACGATTCATATCGAAGATGTAGAACAATTGGATGAATCAGAATATCCAGACAGTATCGCTCTTCAAAAACGCCTGGGACATCGGACCGTGCTTGTAACACCATTATTGCGTGAGGGAAATGCAATCGGCGCAATCGTTGTTCGCCGGAATTTGAAGCGACCGTTTTCACAGCTGCAAAGCTCATTATTAGGGACATTTGCCGATCAGGCCGCTATAGCCATTGAGAACGTGCGCCTGTTCAACGAAGCGCAGGAAGCCCGTGCCGCCGCCGAGCAAGCCAACGAAGCGAAGAGTTCCTTCCTGGCTACGATGAGTCACGAAATCCGCACACCTATGAACGCGGTCATCGGCATGAGCGGACTATTGATGGATACCGAGTTAAACAAGGAACAACGCGACTACGCTGAGACCATTCGCAACTCTGGAGATGCCCTGCTCGCCATCATTAATGACATCCTGGACTTCAGTAAGATCGAAGCAGGCAAGATGGATGTAGAGCATCAGCCTTTCGACTTGCGCGAATGTGTCGAGTCCGCGCTTGACCTGACGGCTGCGCGCGCCATAGAAAAGGGGCTCGACATCGCTTACATTATTGACGATGATGTGCCCACAGGCATCAACAGCGATGTGACGCGTTTGAGGCAAATCCTCATTAATCTCCTGAGCAATGCCATCAAATTCACAGAGAAAGGTGAGGTCGTTCTTACTGTGAAGAAAGGCAAAGCCAAAAACGAATTACTCTTCACCGTCCGCGATACAGGGATGGGCATTTCAGAGAGTCATATGTCGCGACTCTTCCAATCTTTCTCACAAGCTGATTCATCTACCACCCGCAAATTCGGCGGCACAGGTTTAGGTCTTGCGATCAGTAAGCGTCTCGTGGAAATGATGGGCGGTGAGATGCACGCCGAGAGCAAAGGCATCGGCCAGGGCTCAACATTCATTTTCACCCTCAAAGCCAGGTCCGCGGAAATCGCCGAGCGCAAGACTGCCCGCGATATCAAAGGTATTCAATCCATTTTGCATAATAAGCGTGTCCTGATCGTGGACGATAATGCTACCAACCGCCGCATTTTGAGGCTTCAAACGGAAAAGTGGGGTATGTTGCCACGCGAAACAGAATATCCGCGTGAAGGGCTGAAATGGATCGAAGAGGGAGAACCGTTCGACCTTGCCATCCTTGACCTGCAAATGCCTGAAATGGATGGCATCATGCTTGCCCATGAAATCCGTAAGCTGCGCGCTGAAAAATCCTTGCCGATCATTTTATTGACTTCTCTGGGCAGACGCGAGATCGGTGCAGAGGATCTGGAATTCGCTGCCTATTTGACGAAACCACTCAAACCTTCGCACCTTTACGATGCCCTGGCTGGGCTCTTCGCAAGAAACGTGATCTCCCTGAAACCTGAACCCGCCAAACCCGTGATGGACGCGGAACTCGGTAAGCGTCATCCGTTGCGGGTTTTATTGGCGGAGGATAATGCCGTAAATCAAAAGCTGGCGTTACGCATCCTCGAGCAAATGGGCTACCGTGCCGATATAGCCTCCAACGGCCTCGAAGCGGTAGAATCAATTGAACGGCAAACCTATGATGTCATTCTGATGGATGTACAAATGCCGGAAATGGATGGGCTCGATGCCACGCGTGAAATCCGCAAATTGGTGAACGCCGCACAACCTTATATTATCGCCATGACCGCCAATGCTATGGAAGGCGATCGCGAGATGTGCATCGAGGCCGGGATGAATGATTACATCAGCAAGCCTATCCGCGTCAATGAACTGGTAGAGGCATTACTGAAAGCGGAAAGAAAGAATTGAAAGAGTACATACGTATACAAGGAAACAAGTAGGCACTCCCGTGTGTACCTGTATATTCTCAACCCTCGCAAAAGGAAAGAGCTATGTCCCTCATTGACCAAGCCACCTTCGAAGAACTCAAGCAAATGTCCGGTGCAGATTTCATCGGCGAGCTGATTGACGCTTTTCTTGACGATGCGCCCAACATGATCCAAAACATGCGTGCCGCACTGGAAACGAAGGATATTGAGTCCTTCAGGAGGAATGCGCATTCATTGAAGTCGAACGCCAACACGTTTGGTGCAATGGAGCTTGCCGGGCTGGCAAAGGAATTAGAGTTTATGGCCCGCGAAAACAACCTGGAGGTCGGAAACAGACTCGAGGTCCTGAATGAAACGTTTCGAAAAGTCGCTGAAGAGCTGAAGGAACTGCGTGCATGAAACCCAGACAAGAACCAGGTCATCTTCTGGTTGTGGACGATAACAAGGTCAACCGTATTCTGCTGGCGCGTGGTCTTGAACAATACGGTCACAAGATTGAGACTGCCGAAAATGGAAAGCAGGCTTTGGATAAATTGCATGTAGATTCCTTCGATCTTGTTTTGCTCGATATTGAGATGCCGGAAATGAACGGCTATCAAGTGCTCGAAACTTGCCTGCAGGATCCCGAGCTGCGGGATATCCCCATCATCATGACCTCTTCACTGGACGAATTGGATAGCGTGGTCAAATGTGTAGAGTTGGGCGCGGAAGACTATCTCAACAAGCCTGTTAACCCAATTTTGTTGCGCGCCCGCGTAAATGCCAGTCTCGAAAAGAAACGCTTACGCGATGTGCAGCGTAAGCTATTTCGCACGTTTGCTACCAAGGAAGTCGCGGACGAATTATTGAAGAGCGGTTTTTCGCTGGGCGGCAAATATGTCAATGCCAGTGTCATGTTCGCAGACATCCGTTCCTTCACAACGATTGGTGAAAAGCAAGATCCGGCTGACACCATTGAATTGCTCAATAATTATTTTGCTTTGATGTTCGAGGCGATTATTGGCCATAACGGAACGGTTAACCAACTGGAGGGCGACGGCTTAATGGCGATCTTCGGCGCGCCGATTTACTATGATGGACACCGTGAACATGCCGTGCATGCTGCCCTGGAGATGGTCGAATTGCTCAAGGGCTTTAACATTCAGCAAGCAGCACAGAATAAAATCCAGATCAAAATTGGCATTGGGATCGCGACAGGCAGAGTGATTGCCGGCTATACGGGTACACAGCATCGTGCCACGTATACATGTGTTGGCGATACCGTGAATCTCGCGGCGCGGATCGAGGATCACACCAAGGTTGCTGAGCGCGCCATCCTGATCGATCAATATACCTGTGAAGGTTTGCCCGACGACATTCAGGTGGAAGCGCTCGGTCCAACACTCTTCAAGGGGAAACAACAACCGATCAACATATTTGGAGTCAAGACGAGTTAGTGGCTCCCTTCCTATCTAAACCTGTGGGAAGACCAGGGCATCTCTGATACCCAGCAAAATGGATCAGCCAAATAAAAGATTCCCCGGATGTTTGCGTTCAGAGAGCTTTTCGGCCCCTTGAAGAACCGGCTGTATTTTGGGGTTGAGTATAGGTTGGTCGTCGGAGTGTAGTTTCGACTGGTTTACACGAAACCCTAAAAGGGCAGGGGATAACACTATATTTGCAGCTTTTCTTTTATAATCAATCCTATGAAAGAGATTCGTTTTAATGAGCGGAGCATTCCGCTCTTATTTTTGTTGGTTACCATCGCCGCCTATGGTTTGCTGCTGCCGCTCACGGGTTTTTATTGGGACGACTGGCCCTTCGCCTGGATCGCCAAATTTCTCGGCCCACAGGAGTTTATTCCTGCCTTTGCCCAGGTCCGTCCTTTTTTGGGACCCATTTTCTTCGTGACGACCAGCCTCATCCCGCCTGTTCCCCTTTACTGGCAGATCTTCGCCCTGGTCATTCGCTTCATTTCCGGGCTTTCCGCCTGGTTCGCGTTAAACCAAATTTGGCCCCAGCATCAGCGCCAGACTCTCATTGCTTCGCTTTTATTCCTTGTTTTTCCCGGCTATAGCCAGCACTGGGTTGCCTTCACACATATTAATCAAGAGTGGATTCCTTTTATCTTTTATCTGCTTTCTTTTGGCTTCACTGCGCGTGCTTTGCGAAAGCCAGATAAATTCAGGTCGAATACCGTATATGCACTTCTCCTGTTGATAGCCGGCGTGTTTCCCACCGAGTATTTTGTCAGTATCGAACCGATGCGATTCTTATTCATTTGGGTAATTCTCTCGGGGGAAGCCGGCGGATTTCGGCAAAGATTTATTGAGACGTTGAAACAATGGTGGCCCTATCTTTTGGTCTGGCTGGCAAATGTGACCTGGCTGGCTTATTTCTATACAATCGGAGGTTATGCTTCGTATGATGTTGAAGTGGTCAAACAGCCACTCACCATGCTGCGGATCTTTGCTACCGTTGGAGAAGCGCTATGGAAAGCAGGAATATATGTCTGGGCGCAGGTACTCGTGTTGGCTTCAAAGACGATCACTGCTCCTACAACACTGGCTACTTTTGGCTTGATCGGGCTGGCATTTATTTTCATCCTTTTTTATTTGACAAAATTTTATGCGGCTGAAAATGAAACAAAAACTTTTGCCATCTCAGTGATCCTGATCGGCTTAGCAGGCATATTGCTCGGACGCGTCCCTTCCTTTGCGGCGGGGTTGCCTCTGACCCTCCAATCCAGTTATGATCGTTTCATGATCTCAATCATGTTGGGAGCGAGTCTTTTTGTCACAGGATTGGTTGAACTGTTAATTCGTAATCATCGACTCAAAACTTATGCCTTCGCGCTCCTGATTGCACTTGGGATCGGGCAGCAATTTTTCAATGCAAATATCTTTCGCCGGGATTGGGCAAAACAGCAGGAAATCTACTGGCAGCTCGCCTGGCGTATCCCCGCCATGAAACCGAATACGGCGCTGCTCACAGATCAGCTTCCCATTGATTACGAAACCGATCTTTCCTTCACTGCGCCCATCAATTGGATCTATGCGCCAAATTACACGCGCGGCAGTCCTGTGGACACGCGCAGCAGTCCCGTGGACAAGCGCAGCACGCCGCAGAGCGGCAGTGTGGATGTGAAAGGCAACTTGCCATATGCCCTGTTCTACACAGAGAAGCGTCTTGGTAGAGGCTCGCTACCGTCTCTGGAGGCAGACACTGAGATCAGCCTGCCTATTCGAAGAGTCAACTTTCATGGTTCCACTTCCCAGGCCCTGACCATTTACATGCCTCAAAATGGATGTCTGCGTGTGCTAGATCCGGCGCGCGGCGATGAGTCCACTTATGGAAGACGATCTCGGTTTTTGGTGGATGCGATTCCACTCTCTGATCCCTCAAATATCATTGTGAATGCTGATCAAACCGCGCGGTTACCTTTTCTCTCAGAGCCTGATCACAGGTGGTGTTATTATTTTGCCAAAGCAGAGCTGGCTTATCAACAGGGGAATTGGAAGAAGGTTATTGATCTGATTGACCAGGCAAAGTCACGTGGCTATCAGCCTGAAGATCCGTTCGAGTGGCTGGCCTATATTGAGGCACAGGCATTAACGGGAAATATTGAAGCCGCGGAAAAATTGTCGAAAGATACATTCAAACAGGATAATGGAATCCGCAAAGGGTTGTGTGAGGTTTGGAAGCGAGTACAGACGCAAGATCCTGTGGGCAGCGTGACAGGAACACGCTTAAATCAGATCCTAGCTGATTTTCAATGTGCGCGGTAGGAAGTATAGGCCTACACTGGCAGTTGATCGGATCATTTTGGTGATTCTTGAGATAATCAGTGCTATCCCTCTAATTTCCCATCCCATCGCTTGACGCGTTAAATGGGATGTGCTACTATCACTGAAACTTTTGTTCGAGTCGAGGAGATGCATATGGAAAGTTTGAAACGAGGCGCGCTGCTGGCCTCCACCCTTATGCTGGTTGCGATTGTCACATCTGCTTGTGATCTAAGATATTCAACACCACCAGCTGTTACAAACACACCGATTGGTCCAAATAGTTTGTTTGCCACACCGATTGGTCAAACGCCCAGCATGAGTGATGTGGAAATCTTTGGGACCGGAACAGCTCTTGCTTTGCAAACGGGGACACCAGGTGCAGGCTCGATCGCTCAAACACCCTCAACCCCTCTTGGTATCACGCCGCAAAGCTTAACCGTAACGCCAACACCGCTTATTTCTCTTTCCACCGCGACGGCGACCCTGGCGATCAGCGGGACATTACCTACATCAGCGCCCGTTGGTTCACGTCCGGCAACGTACACTTTGCAACCAGGAGAATTCGTCTTCTGCATTGCCCGGCGCTTTGATGTTGATCCCGATCAGATCCTATCGCTGAACGGGTTATCCGATAGTCAGACTGTATATCCGGGTGCCGTCTTGAAGATTCCGCAAAGTGGAAGTTTCCCAGGCGCCCGCGCGTTGCGGAATCATCCAACTACTTATACAGTTGCTTCGTCAGATGAGACAATTTATGGAATTGCCTGTCGCTTTGGAGATATTGATCCATCAGCCATCGCCCAAGCCAATGGCATTTCTCCAGGTGCCGCCCTGGCTTCCGGAAAGCAGTTGAGCATTCCTTAAGAACAGATCTTGATGAAAGGCCCAGGCAAATGCCTGGGCTTTTGTCTTATGATTTGCTGGCAATATTATGAACAAGGAAAATATCATGCCTTTTGAATTGATCAAATCGGAAATTTTATTGCAGGGGCGTGCTTTTAAGATCAGACGTGATTACCTCAAAACACCCGATGGGCGTGAGACAAAGCTCGAAATCATCGAACATGGGGGTTCCGTTGTGATTATTCCTGTGGATGATGAAAATAATTTGCTTTTTGTAAGGCAATACCGTCATGCTGCCGGAGGAGATCTGCTTGAACTCCCGGCCGGGACGCGGGATGAGAAGGAACCTTTCGAGGTATGTGCGGCGCGTGAGATCCGTGAAGAGACAGGAATGGAAGCAGCGCAGTTGCAAAAGCTTGGCGAGTTTTATCTTGCACCCGGATATTCGACTGAGTTCATGGTCGTATTCCTTGCTACAGGCTTGAAGGAGAATCCCTTGCCGGCAGACGATGATGAATTCCTGGAAGTTGAGAAAATCCCGGTAAAGAGAGCGCTTGAAATGGCCGAACATGGAGCTGTACCCGATGCCAAGTCGCTGGCAGCTCTGTTGCTGGCAAGATCTTATTTGGAAAAATATCGTGTCTAATTCAATGCTGATTCTGATCGCCGGCCCTTATCGTTCCGGGACGGCAGATGACCCCGGAAAGGTGGCAGCCAATGTGCGTCTCATGGAATCGTATGCCTTGCCCATTTTTCGTTTAGGGCATATCCCTGTGCTGGGTGAATGGGTTGCCCTGCCTTTAGTACATTTGGCAGGCTCAATTCAAATTGGGGATGAGGCATTCAACGAAATCTTCCATCCGGTTGCGGAAAGACTCCTGGGAAAATGCGATGCGGTTTTAAGGGTCGGCGGGGTATCAAAAGGAGCAGACCGGATGGTTGAAGTTGGGCGTAAAAGTGGTTTGCAAATTTACACCAAACTTGAAGAAATTCCACCCGCACAGTAAAAACGAAGAAATTGAATGAAAAACAGGAGCAAAAATGCTCCTGTTTTTCATTTTCCACAAATCTTGTCCGAAATATGACAACAGGCAGGCGGAATTAAGTCATTCATAACTATCAGGTTTTCGCCGTGGAAGATAAACTTAACCGATGGAAAATCCAGGCGGAATAGCCTGTCGTCTAAAGGAGTATTAATGAAAAAACCTGTAATTATGATAGATGGCAATGAAGCCACAGCATCGGTAGCTCATCGTTTGAGTGAAGTAATCGCGATTTATCCGATCACCCCTTCCTCTGGCATGGGTGAGTTTGCTGATGAATGGTCAGCCAAAGGCAAACCCAATCTCTGGGGCACCATTCCACTGGTTGTTGAGATGCAATCGGAAGGGGGTGCGGCAGGTGCAGTGCATGGTGCGCTCCAAACCGGTGCGTTGACAACGACTTTCACAGCCTCGCAAGGTCTCCTGTTGATGATCCCGAACATGTACAAGATCGCGGGTGAACTCACCAGTACGGTCTTCCATGTTGCAGCACGGGCGATTGCTGCACATGCCCTTTCGATTTATGGCGACCACCAGGATGTAATGGCTGTCCGCCAGACGGGCTGGGCACTGCTCTCATCCGGCGGCGTACAAGAGGCGCATGACTTTGCCGCCATCGCACAGATGGCAACCCTCAAATCCCGCGTGCCGTTCCTGCATTTCTTTGACGGGTTCCGCACTTCGCATGAAGTCACAAAAATATTCCGGATCACGGATGAAGAACTCCGCAGCCTCATAGACGAAGATCTGGTCCGTGCGCATCGGGCGCGTGCGCTGTCTCCGGAGCATCCTGTTTTACGCGGGTCTGCACAGAACCCCGATGTCTATTTCCAGATGCGTGAGGCGGTCAATCCGTATTACACGGCGACTCCCGGCATGGTCCAGGAAGCAATGGATAGATTTGCCAAGGTCACGGGCCGTCATTACAATTTGTTCGATTATGTCGGTCATCCCGAGGCGGAACGCGTCATGGTGATCATGGGCTCTGGCGCTGAGACAGCTACAGAGACAGCCAAATATTTGGCCGATCGCGGCGAAAAAGTTGGTGTGGTATGTGTAAGGCTCTATCGACCCTTCTCACTTGAACATTTCGTCAAGGCATTGCCCAAGAGTGTGAAGTCCATTGCTGTGCTTGACCGCACAAAAGAACCCGGCACTTCTGGAGAGCCACTTTACCTTGATATCGTCAATGCCCTGGTCGAAGGCAATCGTACAGGCATCAAAGTCATTGGTGGTCGTTACGGGCTTTCATCGAAGGAGTTCACGCCCGCAATGGTCAAAGCCGCTATGGATGAATTGAAGAAACCCGAGCCCAAGAATCACTTCACAGTTGGCATCAACGATGATGTCGCCTTCACCAGCCTCGAAGTAGATGAATCCTTCAAGATCGAGCCTGAAGAGACTGTCCGCTGCGTGTTCTTTGGTCTCGGTTCAGATGGCACAGTCGGCGCAAACAAAAATTCAATCAAGATCATTGGTGAAGAGACAGATAACTTCGCTCAAGGATACTTCTATTACGACTCGAAGAAATCCGGCACCGTAACAATGTCACACCTGCGCTTCGGATCGAAGCCCATCCGAGCCCCGTATCTCATTGAGATGAACGAAGCGAACTTTGTCGCCTGTCACCAGTATAGCTTCCTCGAACGCGTGGATATGCTCAAATATGCCAAGCCGAGTGGGATTTTCCTGCTGAACAGTTTGTACGGTCCCGACGAAATTTGGGATCAACTGCCGGTTGAAGTACAGACGGACATCCTTGAGAAGAAGCTCAAGTTCTACGTGATCAACGGCTATGAAGTGGCCGAGAAGAGTGGCATGGGCGGACGTGTGAATACGATCATGCAGACAGCCTTCTTCGCCATCAGCGGCATTCTGCCGCGGGAAGCTGCAATTGCTGAAATCAAACATGCCATTGAGAAAACCTATGGCAAGCGCGGTGAGGCCGTCGTCAAGAAAAACTTTGAAGCGGTGGATCGCACTCTCGAGAATCTCTATGAAGTGAAAGTTCCAGCACAGATTACTTCCAAGACTACCCGCCGGCAATCTGTCCCCAATGAAGCGCCGGAATTTGTCCGCAATGTGCTTGGTGAGATTATCGGCTTCAACGGTGACAACATTCCCGTCTCTGCCTTCCCGGTAGATGGGACATTCCCAACCGGAACAACGCAATGGGAGAAGCGCAACATCGCTTTGGAAATCCCAGTCTGGGTGCCCGATCTGTGCATTCAGTGCGGCAAATGCGTCATGGTCTGTCCGCATGCCGTGATACGACAAAAAGTTTATGATGATAAGCTGATTGCGAATGCCCCCGAAACATTCAAGCACATGCCTTCGAAGTTTAAGGAGTTTTCTCAGGGCATGGCATATACTGTCCAGGTTGCCCCTGAAGACTGCACCGGTTGTACATTGTGCGTTGAAGTGTGTCCCGCGAAAGATAAGACTCAGGTCGGCCGTAAGGCGCTCAATATGGCGGCGCAGCCGCCCTTACGTGAGCAGGAAGCCAAGAACTGGGACTTCTTCATGTCCATCCCGGATCTGGATCGGAAGTTGATCAATCCTTCCACGATCAAGAATTCACAACTGCTTCGTCCATTGTTTGAGTTCAGTGGCGCGTGCGCGGGATGCGGTGAAACACCGTATGTGAAGCTGGTCTCGCAGCTTTTTGGTGAACGTTCCATCATTGCAAACGCAACAGGTTGTTCATCCATTTACGGCGGCAACCTCCCCACTACCCCGTGGGCTGTGGGTGCAAACGGGCGTGGTCCCGCCTGGTCAAACTCACTATTTGAAGACAATGCCGAATTTGGTCTCGGCATGCGATTAACTGTCGACAAACAAAATGAATATGCCCGCGAACTGCTCGCCTCGTTCGAGGATGAACTTGGCAAGGAATTTGTGGATGCAATGGTGAATGCCGATCAATCCAATGAAACGGGCATTCAAGCGCAACGCGAACGAGTAGCAGAATTGAAAGATAAGCTCGCCAAGTCAAGCGATACACGCGCGAAAGACCTGGTTAGTCTGGCTGATAGCCTTGTCAAAAAATCCGTATGGATTATCGGTGGGGATGGCTGGGCATATGATAAGACCAGGACGAACAAGACGTCAACGCGATTCATCGTTAA